>NZ_DASTEP010000157.1:0-4611 GCF_035709525.1 Hymenobacter sp.
AACAGCATTGCCACCCGTTACGAGCGTGCCCACGTCCACATTACGCTGGGTCACGGTGCCATTGAAGGGCGCGATTACTTGCCGAAACGAGCGCTGGGCTTGCAACTGCTTCACCACGGCCTGCTGGGCTAGGTACTGCGCCTGGCCGGCATCCAGTTCTTGCTTCGAAATAGCACCGGGTAGCGTCACGCTCTGCAAGCGGCCGAACGAGGTGCGCGCCAGCGCTAGGTTGGCCTGGGCCTGGGCTATTTGCTGGTCGAGCTCGGGTGTGGTGATGGTAGCCAGCACCTGGCCCCGCCGCACGCGCTGGCCGATGTCAGCCTTCCAGCTCTGCACAAAGCCGTTGACGCGGGCAAACAACTCGGTTTCGTGCTGCGAGCGCAGGTCGGCGGGCAGGGTCACGCTGGTGGTGTCGGGCGCGGCTTTGGCGGGCTGCACCGTCACGACGGGTTTGGCGGTAGTTTGGGCCTGTTTTTCTTCGTCGCGGGCGGTGTCGCGGCGGTGGCGCGGCAGCCAGCCCAGCACAAACAGCCCCGCAAATACGACTAAGGCAATGATAATGAGTAGCCAGAAGCGACCGCTGCCGCTATTTCGTTCTTCGGTTGACATTCAGATGGATTACTTGTAAATTGTCTTGGCGCGAGCCCGGCGCGGGGAACCTCACCCCCCGGCCCCCTCTCCAAAAAAGAGGGGGAGCCGACCGCTGGCAGGCGTAAGTGAACGTTATTAGGCGTCAGGCTCCCCCTCTTTTTTGGAGAGGGGGCCGGGGGGTGAGGTTCACGCCGCCTGGGCCTGCGCCTCCTTCGGCTGCTCCTCTTTCTTCTTCAAATAAGAAAACATAATCGGCACGAAGAACAAAGTCGTGACAGTAGCCAGCGTGAGGCCGCCAATCACGGCGCGACCTAGGGGGGCGTTTTGCTCGCCGCCCTCGCCCATGCCTAAGGACATGGGCAGCAGACCGATAATCATGGCTAGGGCTGTCATCAACACCGGGCGCAGGCGGGTGAAGCCAGCGTCGAGGGCTGCGTCGCGCGGGTCGAGGTCGGGCTCCTCTTCGCGGCGCTCGTTGGCGAAGGTCACGAGCAGAATTGAGTTGGCCGTGGCGACCCCGATGCACATGATAGCCCCCATCAGGGCTGGCACGCTCAGCGTGGTCTGGGTGATGAAGAGCATCCAGAGGATGCCCGCCAGCGCGCCCGGTAGGGCCGTGATAATGATGAGCGGGTCGAGCCAGCTCTGGAAGTTCACCGCCATCAGCAAGTAAACCAGTAGGATAGCACCCGCCACGCCCAGCCCTAGGCCAATAAACGACGTCCGCATCGACTCCGACTGCCCGCGCAGGGTGATGGTCGTACCCTTGGGCGCTTCTTTCTGCGCGGCCGCGATGATTTTGCGAATGTCGCCGCTCACGCCGCCTAGGTCGCGCTGGCTCACGCTGGCGTACACGTCCACGGTGCGCTGAATATTGTAATCCGAGGCCACGGCCGTGGTTTCGGTGCGGCGCAGCTGCGCGAAGCTAGTGAGCAGCTGCGGGTTAGGCTGCGTGGCGCCGGTCACGGTGATGTTGCCTAGCGCGTCGGTGGTCGAGAGGTCGCGCGGGGGCGTTTGCACGGCCACGGTGTAGCTCACGCCGTTTTGCGGATTTAGCCACTGGTTGGGGTTGGTTTGGGTACTGGAGGAGAGGTTGACCAGCACGTTGTTGGCAATGTCGCGCTGCGTGAGGCCCGCCTGCTGCGCCCGCACCCGGTCGATATCGAGGCGAATCTGCGGCTGGTCAAACGCTTGGTACACAAACGCATCAACCACGCCCGATACTGCGCCCACTTTCTTGCTTAGCTCCTCGGCAATGCGCTTGTTGGCGGCCTTGTCACGGCCCGATACCTGAATGTCGATGGGCGCGGGCAGACCGAAGTTCAGCGTCTGGTTTACGATATCAGCCGGCTGGAAGAAGATAATCAGGTCGGGGTACTGCTTGTGAATGCGGCGGCGAATCTCCTCGATGTACTCGCCGGTGGGGCCGTGCTCCTCCTTCATGCTCACCAATATCTCGCCGTCGCCCGCCCCAATGGTCGGGTTATCGCTGAGAATGAGGTTAATCGGAATAGCCGGCAGGCCGATGTTATCCAGCACCAAATCCAGCTCGTCTTTCGGAATCACTTGCTTGATAACCTCTTCCACCTGCCGGAAGCGGCGCTCGGTTTCCTCGACCCGCGTGCCGGTGGGCACCCGAATGTGCAGGCGCAGCTGGCCCGCATCCACGGTTGGGAAGAAGTTTTGGCCAATGAACGGGTACAGCCCCAGCGAGCCGATAAAGAGCACCGCAAAGGCCATTACAACCTTCTTGCGGTTGTCCAGCGCCCAGTCGAGCGCCCTAGTGTAGCCGGCCCGAAACTTCTCAAACTGGTGCTCAAACGCCGTGTGCAAGCGCCACACCCAGCTTTTGGTAATGCCATCGGCAGCCTTGCGCTCGGCGTCGGTGATAGACTCCTCGGCTTCCTCCTCGGGCGTGCCGCTGGGGTGCTCTTTCTCAAACTGCTGGCGGCGCAGGCGGGCCAGGTCGCGCTCGTGCTGCGGCACCTCGCGGCCATTGCGGAAGTGCGCGCTCGGTACTTCCTCTTCTTCCTGGGCGTGGTAGATGGGCAACTCCTTGCGCAGCAAGTACATCACCAGCGTGGGTACCAGTGTCCGGCTGAGGATGTAGGAGGCCAGCATGGCGAAAATAACCGCCGTAGCGAGCGGCGCAAAAATGGCCGACGCTACCCCACCTAGGAAAAACACCGGCACAAACACGATGCAAATAGCCAGCGTGGCCACCAGCGCGGGCGTCGCAATTTGCTGCGCCCCATCCAGAATACTGCGCTTCAGGCCCTTTTTCTGGCCCATGTTGCGGTGGATGTTCTCGATTTCCACCGTCGCGTCATCGACCAGGATGCCCACGGCCAGCGAGAGGCCACCTAGGGTCATAATATTCAGGGTCTGGCCCAGAATATTCATCACAATGATGCTGACCAGAATCGAGAGCGGAATGCTGATAGCGATAATCAACGTCGAGCGCCACGAGCCCAGAAACAGCAGAATCATAAGCGCCGTGAGGCCCGCCGCAATGCTGGCCTCCACGATTACACCCTTGATGCTGGCCCGCACGAAAAACGACTGGTCAAACAAGAGTTTGATATTCAAGCCGGGCGGCGCGTTGGCCTGAATGTTCGGCAGCACTTGCTTTATCTTATCGATAATGGCCAGCGTGGAGGCCGAGCCGCTTTTCAGAATCGGAATAATGGCCGTGCGGCGGCCGTTCTGGCGCACCACGTTTTGCTGCACCGCCGCGCCCTCGTGCACAAAAGCCACGTCGCGGATATACACCGTGGTGCCATCAATGGTCTTGATGGGCAGGTCGTTGAGCGTGGCGATGGCCTCGGGGCTGGAGTTCAGCCGCACGTCGTATTCGCGGCTGCCAATCTTGGCCGAGCCGGCCGGGATAATCACGTTCTGGGCCAGTAGCGTGTTCACTACGTCGTTGCCGCTTAGGTTTTTGCCGGCCAGCTTCACGGGGTCGAGGTCGACCATGATTTGCTTCGGTTTACCACCATTCGGCAGCAGCACCGAGGCGCCCTGCACCACCGCCAGGCCGGGCCGGATAAAAGCGTTGGCCGCGTCGAACAGGTCCGACTCACCTAGGGTCTCCGAACTCAGCGACGTCTGCGCAATCGGCACGTTGGAAGCCGAGTAGCGGATGATGAGCGGCGGCGTGATGCCGGGCGGCAGCACCCGCAGCAGCGTTTGGGTGATGGCCGTAATCTGGGCCACGCCCGCATCAGGGTTGGTACCCGGCTGGAAGAATACCTTAATCAAGCCTATGCCTTTAAGGCTCTGACTTTCGAGGTGTTCGACGTTGTTAACGGTCGTGGTGATGGAGCGCTGCACCGGCACCACAATGCGCTGGTTCATCTCCTCCGGCGCGATGCCGTTGTAGGTCCATACGATGCCCACCACCGGAATCGGAATGTCCGGAAAAATGTCCACCGCCATGCGCTGAATCGTCAGCACGCCCCCAATTAATATCAGCAGCGCCATCACCACGAAGGTGTAGGGCCGCGCCAGCGCTAGTCTTACTATCCACATATGTTACTCCAATAGCCCACACCCCGGGCAGCTATGCTACTATAAAAACCCCCTCCATTCGCGCCCAAATTCTGTACTGAAACTGCTTTTGCCAGGAATAGTTACCGAAGCGCAGAAAAGAGGTGCGAGTAGGTAATTGATTCATTAATAATTCATTCGCGCTGCCTGATTGCCTTTAAGACTGGTGAGCAATTAGCCAAACAGCCCGAAGGAACAGGGACGCTCGCGATGCCTCCGCGTTGCAGGCCGACGCCCATGTAACTAGCGGCCTCCTTGGCTGCCAGCGGGAAAAAAAGTCAGCGTTGAGGTTAGCCCAATGCTTGACCTAACGTAGTGAAGCAGGTCGGCACAAGCCAAGAGGAGGTCCGCGCCAATCTGCTAAAGCTGTTCCCAAGGTAGCGTACAGGTGGCGGGTGTAGAGACGCATCCTTGCGTCTCCCGTTAGGCGAGGCTCAGTGACGTAAGGCGCAAAGATGCGTCTCTACACCC
>NZ_DASTEP010000158.1:0-57353 GCF_035709525.1 Hymenobacter sp.
GTCCACGATAGTCAGCCGGGCCCCCTTCTCCGCGGGCGGGGGGCTGGTGCTGGCCGTGTTGGTGGTGCGCGAGAGCTGGATGCGCGTGCGCCCGGCCCCGTTGATAAAGCCATCCACCACCAGGTAGTTGGCGTTGGCATCCAGCACCTCGGGCATGTAGGGGTCTACGCACCCAGCCAGCGCTAGTAGCCCGCCCGATATACCCCAGCGCAGCGCTGGGGAAGCAGAAAAAGGGCGCATGGCTAAAACTTGAAATTGTACGTGAGCGTCGGAATCGGCTGCCCGAAAATTGAGAGCTGGTAGCCTTTAATCTGCCCGCTTTGCGACTGAAAATAAACCGAGTACGGGTTGCGCCGCCCGGTCAGGTTGTACACGGCCAGCGTCCACGAGCTGTGGGCCAGCTTCTTGACTTTATGGCTGCCCTCAAAGTTGACGGCCAAGTCGACGCGGTAGTAGTCGGGCACCCGGTAGGCGTTGCGGTCCGAGTAGTACACCCGGTAGGCGTTGTCGATGTAGTACTTGGCCAGCGGCAGCGTGATGGGCCGGCCGGTGCTGTAGTTGAAGTTCAGCGCCGCGTTGAAGCGCTTCGAGAAGCGGTAGTTGCCCACCAGCGTCACGTCGTGGGGCTTGTCGTAGTTGCTGGGGTACCAGCTGCCGCCGTTCACCACATCGGTAGCCGTATTCACCTGCACCAGCGAGCGGGCGTAAGTGTAGCTCAGCCAGCCGTTTATCTTGCCCACGTTTTTGCGCAGCAGCACCTCCACGCCGTAGGCGCGGCCCTCGGCGTTCACCACGTCGGTTTCGAGGTTGGGGTTGAGCAGCAGCACCGCGCCGCTCTTGTAGTCCAGAAAGTCGTGGATGCGCTTGTAGTAGCCTTCCACCGAAAACTCGACGGTGTTCTGCTTGAAATTGTGGTAGTAGCCCAGCGCGTACTGGTCGCCCACCTGCGGGCGGATGTATTTGTCGCTCAGCTTCCAGCTGTCGGTGGGTGACACTACCGTAGTGTTGGTGAGCTGGTGAATGTACTGGCGCGTGCGGTTGTAGCTGGCCTTCACCGACGAGTTGGCCGTGAGCTCGTACTTGGCGCTCAGCCGCCATTCGGGGCCACCGTAGTTGGCGATAACCTGCCCGCCCGAGTAGTCGGTAGTGCCCGTAGCGGTGCTGGCGCTGCGCGAAATACCCGGCAAATACTCCGTAACCTGGCGCGGCCCCAGCGCCTGAAAAAACGAGTAGCGCAGCCCCAGCACCACCGCCAGGCGCGGGCTGATGTCGATGCGGTCGGCCAGGTACACGGCGCTTTCCACGGCCCGCTCGTGCTGAATGAGTGTAGGCAGCAGCAGCGACTTGTCACCCAGCGGCTGCTGGTTGCCGGGCGCGGTGTTGTACAGCAGCGAGCTGGCCCCGAAGTCGAGCGTGTGCTTATTGTTCAGCAGGTAGTTACCATCGGCCTGCAACGCCGCCTGGCTGATGCTGTAGTCGAAGGTCGAGGCCGAAAACTCGTTGCGCGTCGTTTTCAGGTTGAAGCCGTAGCGGCTGTAGGTGCCCGTGAGCGAGCCGGCCAGCTTCTGGCCGAAGGTGTGCTTCCAGCGCAGGCTGGCCGCCGCGTTGCGGTACTCGTAAATGGTATCGCTGGCCAGCCGGAAGCGGTCGTGGCTAAGGTAGCCGGTGGCAGCCAGCGAGTTATTAGGACTTAGGTCGTAGGTAAGGTAAGCGCTGAGGTCATAGAACGAGGCCGCGCTGTTTTTGAGCGTGGGGCTGGGCACTTTGTGCAGCAGCCAGTCGGAGTACGAGGTGCGCCCGCTCACCAAGTACGAGCCCTTGCCGCCGGGCAGCGGCCCCTCCAGCGCCAGCCGGCTCGTGAGCAGCCCGATGCCGCCCGAGCCACCAAATTTCTTGCGGCTGCCCTCGCGCCCCTCTATCTCCAGCACCGAGGCCAGCCGCCCGCCATAGCGCACCGGAATGGCGCTCTTGTAAAGCTCCACCGACTGCACCGCGTCGGGGTTAAAGGCCGAAAAGAAGCCGAACAAGTGGGCCGGGTTATAAATCGTGGCCCCGTTGAAGAGCACCAGGTTTTGGTCGGTGCCGCCGCCGCGCACGCTAAAGCCCGTGCTGCCCTCGCCGATGGTTTTCACGCCCGGCAGGGCCGTGACCACCCGCAGCAAGTCAGCCTCGCCAAACACGGTCGGCACCTGCTTGATAAGCTTGATATCCAGCTTCTGCACGCCCATCTGCATGCCGCGCACGTTGCTTTGCTTATCACCCTTCACCACTACCTCGCGCAGCGAAGTCACGTCGGACAGCACTTCCAAATCGAGGCGGCCGTTGCCGCGCACCCACAGCTGCCGCCGTGTGGCCCGCACGCCCAGGCCCCGCACGTTGAGGTTGTAGCGCCCCACCGGCAAGGTCAACGAGTAGGCGCCCTGCTTATCAGTAGTAGTGCCGATGTTGGGCGACTGCACAAACACGGCCACCCCCACGGCCGGCTCCTGGCCCACGCGCACCACCCCCGACAGCGTGGCCCGGCCGCCGGCCGGCACCGCCTGCCGCGCCCCAATCTCGTAGAGCCGAAACTCGGAAGTGCCCACCAGCGTCGGTTGGCTTAGCGGGTTGCCGCCCGCAGCTGGCTCGTCGGGCGGCGCGGCCCCGCCAGCCGGCGCATCGGCAAACAGGCCGCCTGGCAGCTGCGTTTGCAGCGGGTATTCATAGGTAATAAAAACGTGGTAGCTAGCCTCATCCACGGCGTAGCGCAGCGGCGAGTGCTCAAATACCTGCCGCAGCACCGCCACCAGCGGCTGGCCGCTGGGCTGCACGCGCACCGTCACGCTGTCGAGCAGGGCCGGGCTGAAAAAGAAGCGGTAGGGCGTCTGGGCCTCCACGCGCCGCGCAAATTCCTCAAAGCGCAGGTTGCGAAAATCGCCGCTGATGGGGGGGGCGGGGGCTTGCTGCGCCCAGGCAGGCGCACTGCCCACCAGCAGCCCGGCCAGCAGCCAGGTAAACGGGTAGAAACGAGGCATAAAAAGGCGGAAAAGGCAGAGGCAGAAACAGCCAGCCCGGCACAGCCGGGCTACTGGGGTAGCGTGTAGTAGTAGCGCAGGGCGCTCAGGGCCGAGGCCGCGCGCTGGTCGGCCCCGAAGCGCAGTTTTTGCTCGCGGGCGTAGCGCTGCACTTCGGCCTGGTGGGCGGGCAGCAGGGCCAGCAGGGTTTTTAGGTTGGTTACTTCGCTGGCCGCGCCGGCGGTGCGTATCAGTAGCCGGTCGACCTGGTCGAGCCGGACGCGCAGGTTTTGCTGCACGGTCGTTTGCTGGGCGCGCTTGCGGTGGTGGGCCAGCAGGCGCACCGGGCCGGGTTGCAGTAGCTCATAAAAGCCGGTGGGCAGCACGCCGCGCGTGGCCGAGTCGGCCACTACCCGCACAAACTGGTGGCTGCCCAGCGAAAAAGCCGCGAGCTTTTCCGGCACTAGCACGATGGTAACGGCCTGGTTGGGGTAAGTCATCACGACCTGGTCGAGCACCAGGTCGTAGCTCAGCGGCACGCCCTCAAAATGCGCGCCCTGGTACGTGACGGCGCCCAGCTGCGGCTCGGCCTGCTCAAAAAACGGGTGCCCAATGGTGCCCGGCGTCGTGCGGTTCACGTATTCCGGTCCGTTGAAGAGCAGCGACTCGGGGCGCACGTCCTTGTCATACTGATGCGTGGCTACGGCCACGGCGGTGGCTACGGCGGCCGAGTCGGCGCGGGCCGAGGCCTGGGCCGCCGCCGGGCGAGGCAAGAGTAGTACCAGCCCAAGCGCCAGCCCACCGAGTAGTTGTTGCACCATTACGAAAGCCGAAAAGAACTAGTGGTACCGCGCCAAACGTGCTGATTGGTAGCGGGTACGGGAGCATTAGCGCCAGCCGCCGCGCAATATATTCACGAAGTGCCCAGCTACCATATTCGGGCGGCCGGCGGTGGCCAACTTTCTACTGGGTCGGCTTTGTGCGCTTAGCCCCGAGCTTGGGCGTGGCCACGCTCGCAATGGCCGGGTTGGCCGCTATTTTTTCATAGTAAGCGCAAAAGCCCGTGAGCGGGCACGCGCTGCACTTGGGCGTGCGCGCCACGCAGATGTAGCGCCCGTGCAAAATCAGCCAGTGGTGGGCTTTCGGAATCAGCTCCTGCGGCGTGTATTTCACCAGCGCCTTTTCCACGGCCAGCGGGGTAGTGGCCGTTTTGGGCACCAGCCCCAGCCGGTGCGACACCCGAAATACGTGCGTGTCCACGGCCATCGCAGGCTGATTATAAATGACCGACACCACCACGTTGGCCGTTTTGCGGCCCACGCCGGGCAGGCGTTGCAGCTCCTCGATGGTACTCGGCACCTCGCCCCCAAACTCGCTGAGTAGCAGGCGGCCCAGGCCGGCCAGGTGCTTGGCCTTATTGTTAGGATACGATACGCTGCGGATAAACGGAAAAATATCCTCGGCCGAGGCCGCGCCCAGCTCGGCAGCGGTCGGAAACTGCGCCAGCAGCGCGGGCATCACCTGGTTTACGCGCTTGTCGGTGCACTGCGCGCTCAGCACCACGGCCACGATTAGCTCGTAGGGGTTGCGGTAGGCGAGCTCGGTGCGCGGCTCGGGGTAGTTATCGAGGAAGTAGGCCAGAAACTGGCGAAACCGTTCGGGGCGGGTCATAAAAATAAGCTGTTAGCCACTGGCTATCAGCTGTTAGCTTTTTGAAGTCAAAACCAGAGCGTAAACTCTCCTCTTTCAAAGCTAGCAGCTAGTAGCCAATGGCTAACAGCTTATTTCATAAACGTGCGCGAGTATTGCAAGATATTGGCCGTGGTGCGGGCGCTGGGGCCGGCCACCAGGCCATCGAGGGTGCGCTGGGCCAGTAGTAGGTCGGCACAGGCGGCGGCTAGCTCGGGGTCGTGTAGCAGGGCGTCTTCTACGTCGTGTTGTTCGTCAGCTGGCAATTCGTTGTACACGTAGCGCAGCAGCGTTGGGTAGGGTAACGTTTGTATCATACAAAAGCGAATGTGCGGCCATTTTCTTCCGCAAGTTGATGAGCGCGTAGCGCATCCGGCCCAGGGCCGTGTTGATGCTGACGCCGGTTGCGTCGGCTATTTCCTGGAAGCTCATATCGCCGTAGTGGCGCATGAGCAGCACTTCTTTTTGGGCCGCCGGCAGCTCCTGGATGAGCAGGCGCAGCTGGGCGTGGCTTTCCTCGCGGCCGAGGGCATCGTCCGCAGGTTCTTCCGAAAGGTGTAACGAGTTGGCCAGCCCGATGTTGTCATCGAGGCTGGTTTGGGGAGCCCTTTTTGCGCGCCGAAAGGCGTCGATGGCCAGGTTGTGGGCAATGCGGCACAGCCACGAGGCAAACTTGCCTTCGTCCTGGTAGCGCCCGCTCTGGAGGGTGTGGATGGCCTTGATGAAGGTATCCTGGGTGAGGTCGTCGGCCAGGTCCTGGTCGCGCACCACGAGGTGAATAGTCGTAAACACCCGCGCCTGGTGGCGCTGGAGCAGCTGGGCAAATGCCGACTCGTGGCCGGCCAGGTAAAGGGCGATGAGCGCGGAATCGCTCGGCTGCAAGGGTTCCATAAAAGGACTACGGGTTAAGGAAACGTAGAGCTTTAATCGATAGTATGCAGCTTAAAGTAAAAAAGTTGAGAGCGAATGTGCGGCAGATGAACTTTTCTGGCTCGGGGCCAAATGTAGCGGGCGGCCTGCGGGTTATGCAAGGCTTAGTACCTGTTAATAGAAATTATTATTTCTACCATGTTTGGCTTGCGGGGCGGGCGGCCATTTTCTGGCCCCGCGCAGAGTCAAACGGCCGGCCAATGGTTGCACGCCGCCAAACAGGTTTTGGCGCAAGCCAAAAATAAAGTTTGCCCGCGGGGCAATACCACAGCAAGATAAGCAGCCGGCCCCGGATTATGGCTAGCGCGTGAGGCCAAAATTATATACGCTGCCCTTCGCCCTGGCCGCCCCGGCACGGCCGGGCTTAGCCAACCTCGGCGGTAGCGCGTATAAGCTGGCCAGCAGCGCGGCACTAAGGCCGGCGCTAGCCCGCCGATTTTGCTTACCTACCTCGCGCTACACTACTGGGCCGGTGCCGGCCACGAATACGACACCTTGCGCAGCCGGCTGCCCGCCGGCACGCAGCTGCTGGCGCCCGACCTGCCGGGCTTTGGCAACGAGCCCGTTCCGGCGGGCTTCGACTACTCGGTGGATAGCTACGCCGACTGGGTAGCCGCCTACGGCCGCGAGCACCAAGTGGAAGAGTATGTGCTGGTGGGCCACAGCATGGGCGGCAAAATCGCCTTGGCCCTGGCCGCCCGGCAGCCCACCGGGCTGCGCGGGCTGGTGCTGCTGTCGCCCTCGCCGCCCTCGCCCGAGCCCATCAGCGACGAAGACCGCGCGAACTGCCTGGCCGCCTATGGCAAACTCGAAGAAGCCGAAAAAACGCTGGCCAACATCACCGACCGCCCGCTGCGGCCCGAGGTGTGCGCCCAGATAGTAGCCGACAACCTGCGCACCACCCAGGCCGCCTGGGATGCCTGGCTAAAGCATGGCTCGAAAGAAGACATTTCGAGCCGGATGCCCGCCATCGCAGTGCCGTGCCGGCTGCTGGTGGGCGAGGCCGACATGGCCATCTCGCCCGAGGCTCAGCGCCGCCAAACGCTGTCGCTGCTGCCGGGCGGCACGCCCTTCACGGTGGTGCCCGGTGCCGGGCATCTGCTACCCTACGAAGCGGTAGAGGAGTGTAGGGTAAGCTTTAGCTTGCCTTTCTAAGCGCAGAATCCGTAGCATACGACGGGCAAGCTCAAGCTTACCCTACACTCCTATGCTCGTTCTCGATTCCGACTTTCCCGACCCCAGCGTGCTGCTGGCTCCCGATGGCTACTACTACGCCTACGCCACCCAAACCAAGCGCAACGGCCAAGTACTCAACTTCCAGGTAGCACGCTCGCACAACCTGAAAAGCTGGGAGCACCTCGGCGAGGCCCTCCCCGACAAGCCGGCCTGGGCGGCCACCAGTCAGCGCTTTTGGGCGCCCGATGTGAGCCGCCACCCCGACGGCCGCTACCTCATGTACTACTCGGCGCAGCCCAACGACCCCACCGCCGGCCTGTGTCTGGGCGTGGCCGTGGCCGAGCGCCCCGAAGGCCCCTTCCGCGACAGCGGGCAGCCGCTGCTGGCCGGCGGCCCCGGCTTCGAAAACATCGACCCCATGCGCTTCGTGGACCCCGCCGACGGGCGGCCGTGGCTCTTTTGGGGCTCGGGCTTCGGGCCGCTGCGGGTGCGCGAGCTGGCAGCCGACGGGCTGGGCTTTGCCGAAGGCTCGGAGGCAAAAATCATCGTCGAAACCCGGCAGGCCGGCGACCCCGCGCCCTACGGCCACCTCATCGAGGGTAGCTGGGTGCACTACCGCCGGGGCTGGTACTACCTCTTTTACTCGGGCGACAACTGCTGCGGCCCCGATGCCCGCTACGCCGTGCTGGTGGCCCGCGCCCGCCACGCCACCGGCCCCTACCAAACGCTGGCCCAGGCCACTGGCACGGCCGGCACCATCCTTACCGAAACCGCCCGCTGGCAGGCCCCCGGCCACAACAGCCTCATCACCGACGCCCACGGCCAGGACTGGCTGCTCTACCACGCCATCGACCGCCAGCAGCCCACCTTCAACGCCATCAACGACGAGCAGAGCTACTCGCGCCGCGTGCTGCTGCTGAGTAAGGTAGACTATAATGAGGAGGGCTGGCCGGTAGTATCCATTGGTGAATGAATGAGGTGTAAAGAAAGTGTTTGGCAGCGCGAGTAAGGCAATCGTATCTGTTCAGCCGTGCCGCTCGGATGCGATTGCCTCGCGCGCTCATTCACCGCTACTCCAGCGCCCGGCTCCGAAACAAAATGTACCCCAGGTGCCCGTACACCGCGAAGCGGTGCTGCGGGTCGTCGTAGTAGGTAGCGTGCACGGCCAGCGGCCCCACGGGTGTGGTAAAGATGAGCCCCGTCGAGCCCGTGAGGTAGGGCCGGCTGAGCTTGGCCGTGATGGCGGCCAGCTGGTTTTCTTCGCGCAGGGGGTTAAAATTCAGATGGGTATAAATTTCTGAGCGCCACTCGAAGCTGCCAAATACCTGCTGCGTGTAGCGCAAGCCCACGGCCGCGTAGCGCGGCGCGCGGTAGTGGTCGAGAAAGAGCGTGCGCGAATCGACGAGCGGCGCGAACACCGGCGCGCTCGTGAGCGACGAGCGGTAGTTGAAAAACTGGCCCTGCCCGCTCAGCACCAGCTCGCCAAAGTAGCCCCAGGCCTGCTTGTCTTTTTTGAGGGGCACGAAGCGCTCGTAGGCCGCCCGCAGCTGCAGCCACTGGTGGTGGCGGCTGGCCGCATCGCGCAGCAGCGAGGTAGTGCCGGGCGTGTAGGCCTCGGTGCCCACCACGCCGCGCAAGCTCAGCACGTAGCGCCGGCCGTTGGTGGCGTACTGCTTGCGGTTGAGCGAGTTGCGGGCAAAGCGAATGGCCGCCGTGCCGCCCTTGAAGGAGGTGCGCGCCAGCAGGTCGGCCGAGTTTATCTCCGACGTGTTAGAGTAGTTGTCCAGGTTATAAAACGCGCCCAAATCGAGCACTACGCGGGCGCGGTAGCGGGGCGAAATCCCGATTTGGCCGCCGATTTTGGTGTCCTGCTGCCGCACCTGCGTGTTCAGCACGTCGCGCCCTAGCACGCCGCCCGTGTTCTGGTAGTCCCACTGGTTGTATGTAATCTGGGGCTGAATGAAAAACGGCACCCGCCCCGGCACATTCACCCGGAAGCTGCCCTGCGCGCCGTTGTAGAAGCGGCCCAGGCTCACGTTGGCCTCCACGGTGTAGAGCAGGCTGCGCAGGTAGCGGTATTCGAGGCCAACGTACAGGTTATCAATGGGCCGCGAGCTGAGCGCGAAGCCTACCTCGGCCGCCACGTTGTTGTTTTGCTGGGCATCCACCGTGAACACGTAGCCCTGCTGCGCCGCGTCGTAGCGAATGCGCGGGTAAATGTTGCGGAAGTAGTCGTCGGCCGCCAGGCGGTAGTAGCCTTCCTCCAGGTCGCCGAGGTTGTAGGTTTTGCCATCGCGCCGAAAAAAGCTCTCGGCGTAGGCGTTCTGGTCTTGGCGCAGGCCCTGCACCCGCACCTGCACAAAGCGCGGCGTGGGCGCGGCCTGCTGAAACGCCAGCCGCCGCCGCTGCAAATCCAGCGTATCGACGCGCCGCCCGATGCGCTGCCGAATGAGCGCCATTTTGCGCTGCGTGGCCGTGTCGCCCTGCCCGATTAGCTGGCGCACCTTGTCGAAGTCGGCCGCCCCCAGGCCCTGCAAGTTGGGCTGGATGTAGATGCCCTTTTGGGCAATGGTGACGGTATCGGCCACGCTGGTGCCCAGAAAGGCCAGCGTGCTGGTCATCAGCTCGTCAGCCTTTTTGTACGGGTATTTCTGAAAGGCCACGTCGCCTACGTTCACCCCGATAATGATATCGGGATTGAACTCGCGGCGCATGACATCGACCGGAAAATTATTGAATACCGCTCCGTCGAAGAGGTAGCGCCCGTCGGGGTTGCGGATGGGCCGGAACGCCAGCGGAAACGTCATGGAATTGCGCACCGCGTCGGCCAGGTTGCCCGCCTTCTGCGTGACCTCGGTGCGCGTAAACACCTCGGCCGCCATGCACCGGAAGGGCACAAAGAGGCGGTTGAAATCGCCGCCCGCGATGGCCCCGGCCGGGGCCAGCAGCCGGGCCAGCGCCAGGTTCAGGTTCAGGTCATTCACGAGCTTGGGTGATACCCGTGCCCGAAACGAGGAGTCGAGGGCCACGCCCAGGCGCAGGGCCGAGGGGTCGGGCTCGGCCGTGAGGTAGTTGAAGGTCTTGTCTTGCAGCTGCTTGCCCGAAGCCCAGTACTGAAATTCCTCCGAGAGCACAATCTGCTCAATCTCGCGGGGCGAGTAGCCCGCCGAATACATGGCCCCGATAATGGCCCCCATGCTGGTGCCGATGATGTAGTCGATGGGGATGCGGTTGGCTTCCAGCTGCTTGAGCACGCCCACGTGGGCCAGGCCCTTGGCCCCGCCGCCGCTGAGCACAACGCCTACCTTCTGGGCCTGGGCCGGCCGCAAAAGACCAAGGGCCAGTAGCCCCAGCAGCAGGCGGTAAAGTAATTTTTTTTGCATAAGGTGATAAAGGAGGTAATAAGTACAGCTATTGCGCGCCATACGCGGGTTAGCGGCTGGCAGTTATGGCAGGTGCAATAGGTTGTGAAAGGTGGCTGCCGGGTGAAGTTATTTGTTTAATGAATTGACTACTAATGTTGAACAAGCTGAAAATAAAATTCAATTGGGTGCAACCGTATTGTTTTTTTTGTGTTGCTTTGCTGTCCTACTAACATGGCCTCCCCTGATGAAGACTATAATTCCTGCCGACGACGCCAGTAGCACTCCTACCCGAAAACGGACCAAGACCCGCCCCGCCGCCCGTCGTCGCACCCTCGAAAATACGTACTCGGACCCCGCCATGCGCGAGCGTCTGAAAAATGAAATCCGCGCCGCTGCCAAAGGTGGCGAGCCCGGCACCTGGAGCGCCCGCAAGTCGCAGCTGCTCACGCTGGCCTACCAAAAGGCCGGCGGTGGCTACATCAACAGCCACCCCAACTCCAAGCAGAAGGGCTCGAAAGACGTTGCCAAGCCGTCGCGCAAGAAAGCAGAGTAAGTATTCAGCGCCGTGCGCCAGTGCCCCATCGCCCCGGCGAAGTAGCTGCTAGGCTACCTCGCCGGGCCTTGGCGTTTAGCCTGCTAATCAGCTATTTGCCTAGCAGCAACTCGGCTACCTGGCGGCCGGTGCCCAGCGCCGCGTTCAGCGACGGGTACGCTACCCAGTCGCCGCAGCGAAATAGGGCGTCGCCCACTTGCAGCGGCTGCTGCACCGGCTGGCCCGGCCCATACACCGGCAGCGCCTGCGCAATGCGGTAGGTGCGCAGATGCCACCACTGCGCCACCGCCGGCCCAAACCACGCTGCCAGCTCGGGGCGCAGGCGCTCCGTCAGGGCGTCGTCGGTGAGGCTGTGCGCGCCGTGCGTGCTCACCGATATCAGCCCCTGCCCGGCCGGGGCCACCGCCGCGCTCACCTCGGCCGGGAAAGCGACATTGTGCGCAAAGGCCTCGGGTTGGGCGTTGAGGTGCAGCAGCTTATGGCCGTGGCTGGGTGCCGCGCCGGGCGTGGCAAAATAGGTGCAGGTAGTGGGCCGCGCCGCCAAATTGGCCGTAGTAGCCGCCTCGGCCCCGAGCAAGCGAGCGGCGGCCGGGCCGTCGGTAGCCACCACGGTAGCGGCGGCGGCCAGCGTTTCGCCGGAGGCCAGGCGCACGGTGCGGCCGGCGTCGAGCACGGCCGCCACGGGCGTGTTCAGCCTGATGCTGCCAGCGGGCAGCCGCGCGGCTATCTGCTCGGGTAGCTGCTGCATACCAAGGGCCGGCACGGCGGCATCGCCCTTAATAAACTGCTGAAAAACAAATTGGAAGAAATTACTGGCCGTGCTCAACTCTCGGTCGAGGTACACGCCGCCGAAAAACGGGCGGAAGAAATTAGTGATAATCTGCTCGCTCCAGCCGTAGCGCCGCAGGTAGGCCAGCGTGGTTTCGGCGGGTTGCGCCAGTAGCGTCTCCGGGGCTTGACCTTGCAGCTCGGTCGCTAGCCTGGCAATCAGTAGCTTATCCTTGAGCGTGCCGATGGGCGAGGCCAGCGCCGAAAACGCGGCCAGCGGCTGCTGCAAGGGGTTTTCGAGGGTGGTTTCGCGCCCGTCGGGCAGTTGCACCACCGCGCCCGACTGGTATTTCTTCAAATCCAGCGCGCCGTAGTCGAACATGCGCCGCGCCTCGGGGTAGTCGGTGAGCAGTATCTGAAAGCCCCGGTCGAGCCGGAAGCCCTCGGGCGTGATGTCGGTGCGCACGCGGCCGCCCACGGCGTCGGCGGCATCGAGCACCAGCACGGGGCGGCCGGCGCGGTGCAGCCAGTTGGCGCACGCCAGCCCGGCCATGCCCGCGCCGATGATGATAATGGGTTGTTGCTGGCTCATTAGTAGGGGGTTAAAATAGCTTGGGCATCTTGTGCTCCTTCCACTTCTTGCGCGTTTTCAGGGTGTAAAACTCGGCCACCCCGTCGCGCTCCAGCGTCAGCTGCCACGCGCCCAGCACCTGCCCGCGCTGCCGCCCCACGGCTTGCAACTGTGGGTGCTGCGCTTGCAGCAGCTGGGCCTCGGCGGCCGTGAGGTCGCGCCCCGGCTGGCCGTGGCAGCGCAAACACAGGCTATTGCGCAGCACGATGGGCCGCTGATAATAAAACGTGTCGGCGGCCGGCCGGCCGATGAGGCGCACGGTGTCGGGCTGCAAGCCAGCGGCCGTGATGGCGGCCGTAGCGCCGCTGCCCGCCGGCCGCCACTCCACGCGGCGCGGGCGCAGGTGCCACTTGCGGGCCATCGAGTCGGTGGCGGGGTAGGTTTGGGGGCGGCAAAAATTAGCCGCGTTGGCGAGCCCGCCTTTGGCCAGCTCGCGGGCCAGCGTGCGGCGCAGCAGCGTGTCGGCGTAGGCGGTGAGCGAGTCGCCGGCCCAGCGCGTAGCGTGCAGCAAGTCGTTGGGCGTTATGTGCTTGACCTCCCAGTTGGCGGTTTCTTCGGCTATTTGCTTGGTACCCGGTAAGTGCTTGATTTGGTCGGGGCGGCAGGCGGCTAGCGCTAGTAGCGCCGCCAGGGCGTGTGTGGGCTTGAGAGAAGGCAAAAGCATAGTGCGGCAACTGGTTTACGGCTACGAAGGTTGCAGTAGCGCCAAGCCGGAGCTTGGCGCTACGCCAGCAGCCACGCCCGTAGCGCCTCGTAGCTCGGGGCCAGCGGCACGCTGTGCTTAGGCTTTGCCAATAGATAATGTAGCGCGGCCGGCAGCTCCACCGGGCGGCCTATGAGCGGCTCAACTACTTCGGGAAACTTGACCGGGTGGGCCGTGGCCAGCAAAAAGCCCGCTGCGGCCGGGTTATCGGCCATGTACTTTTCCAGCGCAAAAAACGCCACCGCCCCGTGCGGGTCGAGCAAATACCCGCGCTCGGCGTCCACGCGCCGGATGGTGGCGCTGGTGTCGGCGTCGCTCACCGAGTAGCCGCTCAGCAGCTGGCTGATGGTGGCGTGCTCGTGCTTGAAGAGCTCCAGGATGCGAACGAAGTTGCTCGGGTGGCCCACGTCCATCGCATTAGAGATGGTGGCCACCGCCGTTTTAGGCGCGAAAATGGCCGTGCGCAAATACTCCGCGCCCGCGTCGTTGGCGTTGCAGGCCGCGAGGAAATGGCCCACCGGCAGCCCCGAGGCGTGGGCCAGCAGCCCGGCGCAGAGGTTGCCAAAGTTGCCGCTGGGCACCGAAATGACGGGCGGCGCGGCCCCGCGCCACTGTTGCAGGGCAAACAGGTAGTAGAGCTGCTGCGGCAGCCACCGCGCCACGTTGATGCTGTTGGCCGAGGTGAGCGTGCGGCGGCTGGTCAGGCTCTCGTCTTTAAAGGCCTGCTTTACCAAAGCCTGGCAATCATCGAAGTTGCCCTGCACTTCGAGCGCCGTGATGTTCTGGCCCAGCGTGGTGAGCTGCAATTCCTGCAACGGGCTCACCTTGCCCGAGGGGTAGAGAATGACTACCTCCACGCCCGGCACGCCCAAAAAGCCGTGCGCCACCGCCCCGCCCGTATCGCCGGAAGTGGCCACCAGCACCGTCACGGGCGCGGTTTCACCCTGCGAAAAATACCCCAGGCAGCGGCTCATAAAGCGCGCCCCCACGTCCTTAAACGCCAGCGTCGGCCCGTGAAACAGCTCCAGCGCACTTATCCGCTCGGTCACGGGCACTAGCGGAAACGGGAAATCCACCGTTTCGGCGCAGATGCGGCGTAGCTCGGCCGCCGGGATGGTGTCGCCCACGTAGGGCTGCATTACCTGGTAGGCAATGTCGGCCGGCGCGAGGTTGGGTAGGTTTTTTAGAAACTCGTCCGAAAACTGCGGAATGCTTTCGGGGAAGTACAAGCCGCCATCGGGCGCTTGCCCGGCAATGGTGGCGGCGCGAAAATCGACGGGCGGCGACTGGTGATTGAGACTGTAGTACTGCATTTTTTAGCTGTTAGCTTTTGGCTGCTAGCTGTTAGCTTTCAAACGGGCGGTAGCTAGTAGCTAGCAGCCAAAAGCTAACAGCTAAGAATGAATTACCCGCGCCCCTTGCGTCGCAATCGGCCCCACATGCAGGTGAAAAGCAATGCCCATTTTTCGGTACACCGCCCCCATGGCCTCTGCGGCGGCGTAGGCCGTGGCCTCGTCTTTATTGAGCATAAAAATCGACGGCCCTGAGCCCGAAATGCCGCCGCCCAGCGCCCCGGCCGCCAGCGCCCGCTGCCTGGCATCGGCGAGGCCGGGGAGGAGAGCGGCGCGGGCCGGCTCCACGATGTAATCGTCCAGGGCGCGGCCGATTAACTCCAAATCCTGGGTCAGAAAGCCGGCGACCAGGCCGCCCACATTGGCCCACTGGCGCACGGCCAGCGACAGCGGCACCTGGGTCGGCAGCACGGCGCGGGCCTCCTTGGTTTTCACCTCAAACTGCGGGTGCACCACCGCCACCCACAGCGCCGGGGCGGGTAGGGCCACCACATCGAGCACCGGTTGCACGGCCCGCACCAGCGTGAAGCCCCCGCAAATGGCCGGTGCAATGTTGTCGGCGTGGCGCACGCCCGACGCCACCGCCTCGCCGTGCATGGCCATGTCGATGAGCTGCTTGTTGTCAAACCGATTTCCCAGCAGCGCATTGGCCGCCACCACCGCGCCCGCCGCGCTAGCCGCGCTGCTGCCAATGCCGCTGCCCGGCCGGATGCCCTTCGTGATTTCGACCTCAAAGCCCAGGGTCTCGGGCACCTCGCGCAGTAGGGCTAGCAGGGCCGCGCCGGCCACGTTGTGGTAGGGGTCAGTGGGCAGGTTGTAGTCGTCGAGGTGCGTGATGGTGAGGCCCGCCTGCTCGCGGCGGCGCAGCGTTATCGTATCGTAAGGGGCTGTTAAGCAGAGGCCCAGCACGTCGAAGCCGCAGCCGACGTTGGCAATGGTGGCGGGCGCGTGAACAGTGACGGAGGAAGGGAGAGGCATGGCTAACGTAAGCGCCTCACCCCCCGGCCCCCTCTCCGAAAAGGAGAGGGGGAGCCAGATGGCTAGTTTCAATGCTAGCCCGGGATACGACGAGAAATATTTTATTAAATAGTAATTACCTCACCAGGTCGAGCAGCTTTAAGCTTAGCAATAAGCTCTTCGCCATGCTCATATGAATTAACAGTAACAATGAGCTTATTCGGCGCATTTTTAATGTCATTCATAACGGCGAGGTTACCTGCCATCATTCTATTAATCTTTAGTGTTCCGAGAATTTTAGGCCTAGTGATTTGCATAAATTTCTTTGATACTAAAAACTAAAACTAGAAACTAGTCCCCCTCTCCTTTTCGGAGAGGGGCTAGGGGTGAGGCGCCCCGCCCCGCTAGTCCTCCAGCGAAGCGTGAATCTTCAGCTGATTGCCGAAAATCTTGATAAACCCACGCGCATCGCGCGAATCCCAGGCGTTGTTCTCCTCGCCATAGGTCGCCACCTTCGACTGCATCATGTCGTATTTCGACTCGATGCCGAGCAGCTCAAAGTGGTAAGGCCGCAGCTCCACGAACACCGTGCCCGTCACGCGCTCCTGCGACGAAGCCAAAAAGGCCTCAAAGTCGCGCATCACCGGGTCGAGGTATTGCGCCTCGTGCAGCAGCGTGCCGTACCAGGTGGCAATCGACTCCTTATTAAGCTGCTGCCAGCGTGAGAGCGTGTGCTTTTCCAGTAGGTGGTGCGCCTTGATGAGCAATAGCGCCGCCGGGGCCTCGAAGCCTACGCGGCCCTTGATGCCCAGAATCGTGTCGCCCACGTGCGTGTCGCGGCCGATAGCGTAGGCTCCGCCCAGTTCGTTGAGCTTTTGGATGAGGGCCACGGCGTCCATCTTCTCGCCGTTCAGCGCTACTGGCTCGCCTTTCTCAAAGGTGATTTCCAGTTGGCTGGGCTCGGTTTTGGAAAGCTGGGTGGGGTAGGCGCTCTCGGGTAGCGCTTGGCGCGAGGTCAGCGTTTCGACGCCGCCCACGCTGGTGCCCCAGATGCCGCGGTTAATGGAGTATTTGGCCTTTTCCCAGCTCATCTCGAAGCCCTGGCTTTGCAGGTAGTCGATTTCCTGCTGGCGCGATAGCTTCTGGTCACGGATAGGCGTGATGATTTCAACCGTGGGCGCGATTACGGCGAAGGCCACGTCGAAGCGCACTTGGTCGTTGCCGGCGCCGGTGCTGCCGTGCACGATGTACTCGGCATTTTCGCGCTTGGCGTATTCGGCAATGGCAAGCGCCTGAAACATGCGCTCGGCGCTCACGCTCAGCGGGTAAGTGTCGTTCTTCAACACGTTGCCAAACAGCAGGTAGCGCAGGCAGTCGTGGTAGTAGCGCTCGGTAATATCGATTACCTCGTGCTTCACCGAGCCCAACTCGTAGGCGCGCTTTTCAATGGACTGTAGTTCTTCGTCCGAAAAACCGCCCGAATTCACGATAACGGTATGAATTTCGAGGTCGTGCTCCCGCGAGAGGTTCACCACGCAGTACGACGTGTCGAGGCCGCCGCTGTACGCTACAATTGCCTTTTTCTTCATTACTAAAGGTGTTGCGCGGACTTTGTAGTCCGCGAATGAGCGCAGCGAATGGCTGGCGCTAAAAGTTAGTTGGATAATCGTTGCAATGCATCGCGGACTACAAAGTCCGCGCAACTGTGGCTACGGCACCACGGGCAGCCGCATTTCTTCCGGCATCTCATTCTCAGGCAAGGGCGCGTCGAGCTTGTCGAACAGCATTCCCGTACAGAGGCACATCTTGCGCTCATTTTCCATCAGGATACCGAAGTTTTTGCAACTCTTGCAGCCCTTCCAAAAGTCCTCGCTGGTCGTCAGTTCCGAGAACGTAACCGGCTCGTAGCCCAGGTCAGAGTTGATTTTCATCACCGCCAGGCTGGTGGTGATGCCGAAAATCTTGGCCGCCGGATACTTGGTGCGCGACAAGCGAAACACCTCACGCTTGATGGCGCGGCCCAGGCCGTGCTTGCGCAACTCGGTGTTCACCACGAGGCCCGAATTGGCCAAAAACTTACCGCCTTCGAAGGTTTCGATGTAGCAAAAGCCGGCCAGCTCGCCTTCCACGAAAGCGATGACGGCATTGCCCTGGCGCATTTTCTCGCGCACATATTCCGGGTCGCGCTTAGCGATGCCCGTGCCCCGCTGCTTGGCCGACTCGATGTACCACTGGCACAGCAAATCCGCGTAGTGCGTATCCGCTGCCGTTGCAACCCGAATTGTCATGATACTTAAAATGGGGGTAACTTAAAGGAAGAGACGTAGTTAACCGGCCCCCGCAATACGGCGGGTTAGCGGCAGAAAACCCGAAATCTATCGGTTAAGCGGGCGGGCTCTCTATCTGCATCAGATACGAATAGCCCGCAAAAAGGCTGACTTATGCGTCAGCATCCGGCAGTTGAAGCCGGCTAGGGTCGTCGCAGCAAGGCACACACCAGCCTACGCACGCTTCCCGAACCCAGGCGGGCCGTAGTGGAAAGCAAAAGGGTGGTGCGAACCAGGTAAGTCATTGCGAAGTGCGGCCGTGGGCCAGCAAGTGTGCTAGCAAACCAAGGGCCATAATGATGCCGCAAAGGTAAAAGTTCCTACTTTTGCTTGCAATAGTTGCAGGTGTTTTTTTCGGAAGCCAGGCAATGGCTACGAGTGAATTAGGTATGCATAACCTCGCGGTAACAGTCTATAAAATCGGCGGCGGCATCATCGACGACGCGGCCGAACTAGCTCGTTTTCTGGGCTTACTGGCCCAGGCACCCGGCCCCAAAATACTAGTCCACGGCGGCGGCAAAGGGGCCAGCGCCATGATGCGCGAGCTAGGTCTGACGCCCACGATGGTCAACGGCCGCCGCGTGACCGACGCCGCCACGCTCGACATCGTGGTGATGTTTTACGCCGGCAAAACCAACAAAGAGGTAGTCGCCACTTTGCAGCGCCTCGGCGTGAATGCGCTGGGCTTGAGTGGGGCCGATGGCAACGTAATCCGGGGTACGAAGCGGCCGGTGAAGGACGTGGATTTTGGCTTCGTGGGCGACCTCACGGCGGCCAGCGTTAACAAAGATTTAATCTTGCGCTTGCTGCAAGCCGGCATTACGCCCGTGCTGTGCCCCATCATCCACGACGGGCAGGGGCAGCTGCTCAACACCAACGCCGACACCATCGCTTCGGCCGTGGCCGTGGCGCTCGCCCCGGTGGCCGACGTGACGCTGCACTACTGCTTCGAGAAAAACGGCGTGCTGCGCGACGTAAATGATGACAATTCTGTAATCCCCGAAATCGACGCGGCGCACTACGAAACGTTAAAGGCGCAGGGCATCATCGCCGACGGGATGCTACCCAAGCTCGAAAATGCGTTTGCGGCGCTGCACCAGGGCGTGCGCCAGGTCGTAATCGGCCACGCGCTTAACATCAATTCTGAGCTGCGCACGGTACTATGTCTGAATTAGAAGAGCTGGCCGATGATGCTATTGACCTGCTAAAGCAGTTAATCAAAGCACAATCGTTTTCGCGAGAAGAGCAGGAAACAGCGTATATCCTGGAAAACTTTTTGAGCAAGCATTTTGGGGCTTTCAGTCGCAAAGGCAATAACTTGATTGTTGGAAAACCAGATTGGGACGACGCTAAGCCTACCATTCTGCTCAACTCACACCACGACACCGTGAAGCCCGGCCCGAGTTGGACGTACCCGCCCTTCGCCGCGACGCTGGAAGGCGACCGCCTCACCGGCCTGGGTAGCAACGACGCGGGCGCGTCGGCGGTGAGTTTGTTGGCCACGTTCCGCTACTTCTACAATCGGCCCACGGCGTTTAATCTCGTCTGCGCCATCACGGCCGAAGAGGAAATTTCGGGCGCAAACGGCGTCAAAAGCATCCTGCCCGCGCTGGGCAAAATCGACCTCGGCATCGTGGGCGAGCCCACCGGTATGAATGCTGCCGTGGCCGAGAAAGGCTTGCTCGTGCTCGACGGTGTAGCGCGCGGTCGCACCGGCCACGCGGCTCGCAATGAGGGCGATAACGCGCTCTATAAAGCGCTCGACGACATTAACTGGCTGCGCGCTTATCAATTCCCCAAGGTATCGGAAATGCTCGGCCCGGTGAAGATGACGGTGACGCAAATCCAAGCCGGTACGCAGCACAACGTGGTACCCGACGAGTGCCGCTACGTGGTGGACGTGCGCCCCACGGAGTGCTACTCGAACGAGGAAATTCTAGACATAATTCGGGCGAACGTGCAGGCCGAAATCACGCCGCGCTCCACGCATTTGCAGTCGTCGGGCCTGCCGCTCACGCACCCGCTGGTGCAGAAAGCGGTGGCGATGGGCAAGGCCACCTACGGCTCGCCCACGCTCTCCGACCAGGCGCTGATGCGCTTCCCGACGCTGAAAATGGGGCCGGGCGACAGTGCCCGCTCGCACGCGCCGGATGAGTACATTTTGCTCAGCGAAATTCGCGGCGGCATTGCCGATTACATCGAATTGCTGACTGATTTTGAATTGTAACACCAAGCTCCAGCTTGGTGCCGCCGTGAGAGCAAGCCTCAGGCGCTAACAACGATTCGCCAAGCTGGAGCTTGGCGTCACGAGTATGAAAATCTGGGAAAAAGGCTTTTCGGTCAACGATAAAATCGAGAAATTCACCGTCGGCCAAGACCGTGAGCTGGACATGTACCTGGCCCCCTTCGACATGCGGGCCTCTCAGGCGCAGGCCCGGATGCTGGCCAGCATCGGCCTGATTTCGCGGGAGGAGGAAAGCCAGCTGCTGCAAGGATTGGACGAACTGCTGGCGCAGGTCGAAAACGACACGTTTCAGATTGACAAAGATTTTGAGGATGTCCACTCTAAGATTGAGTACTACCTGACCGAAAAGTTCGGCGACGCAGGCAAGAAAATCCACGTGGCGCGCTCGCGCAACGACCAGGTGCTGACGGCCATTCAGCTGTTCATCAAGGACTACTGCGAGAAAATCGGAGCGAAAATTCTGGAGCTGGCCGAGCTGCTGTTGCAGCAGGGCGAGAAGTATAAAAACGATTTGCTGCCCGGCTACACGCACTTTCAGGCGGCCATGCCGAGTAGCTTCGGGCTGTGGTTTGGGGCGTATGCCGAGCATTTGTTGCTCGACCTCAATCTGCTGGAAGCCGCGCACGCCGTGGCCGACCACAACCCGCTGGGCTCGGGCGCGGGCTTCGGCAGCAGCTTCGGCATCGACCGCGAGCAAACGACGCGCGACATGGGTTTTGCCCACGTGGCCGTGAGCGCCGTGGGGGCGCAAATGCTGCGCGGTAAAACCGAAAAAACGCTGGCTTTCGCCATCGCCGGCGTGGCCGGCACGCTCAGCAAACTAGCGTATGACCTGGTGCTATATAACAGCCAGGACCTGGGCTTCGTGCTGCTGCCCAAGGAGTTTACGACGGGCTCCAGCATCATGCCGCACAAGAAAAACCCCGACGTGTTCGAGCTGGTGCGCGCGCACTGCAACCGCCTGCAAGCGCTACCCACCGATATTATCCTGACCATCAACAACCTGCCCAGCGGTTACCACCGCGACTTCCAGATTCTCAAGGAAATTCTGTTCCGGCCGATGGTGCAGTTTGCCGATATTCTGGATATTCTGCTCTTTGCTGTGCCGGCCTTGCAAGTGGTGCCCGGCGTTATCGACCAATCAAAGTACGATGCGATATTCTCGGTCGAGAATATCAATCAGCTAATCCAAAGCGGCGTGCCCTTCCGCGATGCGTATAAGCAGGTGGGGCAGGCCGTAGACAATGGCAGCTACGTGCCGCACAAGGAGTTTGCCACTACGCACCTCGGCAGCGTGCATAACCCTGGGCTGGACGTGCTGGCACAGCGCCTGCAAAGCACCCGTGAGCGCCTGACGTGGGCGAAGTAGCACGAACGGAGTGAGGTATGCGATAGCCCCGTAGGGGCGTCCCATCGGTAGAAAGCGCTCGCTAAACATGATAAAGCCCCAGCGGGGCGACCCAACCAATAGATGGGTCGCCCCGCTGGGGCTTTGGTCGATTATAACTTACCGATACTACCGACGGGTCGCCCCGCTGGGGCTGCTACACAATCACTTGTGTTTTAAAAGGTAGTTGCGTGGCGCGAACTGAAAGTCCGCACTACGGTACAACTCAATGCAAATACACCGCCTCCAGCCGGGCCAGCGGCGTGGCGTCGAGCTCGGTGGCGGCGTAGAGCCGCAGCGTGTCGCCGCTGATGCGGAAGGAGTGCGCGGCGGCCAATGCCTGTGTAAAGGCTTGCTCGGTGTCAATCGCGGGGCAGGACATGCGCGTGCTCATCAAGGGCGTGAAAACCAGGTGGCTGGCGCTATCGGTAACGGCGCTGCTGCGGAAGCGGTTGCAGCTGCCCTGGCCTTCGGCCGCGCCCGTGCGGCGTAGCAGCAGGTAGGGCTCCTGGCCGCCCTCGGGCACCTTCACGGCCTGGGTGCCCACCTGGCGCAGTACCCAGCGGGTTTCAAAAAGCGAAGCGCCCGGCGCGGGCGGCCGCGCCTCGGTAGTAGGCGCGCTGGTAGTAGCGGGGCTGGTGGTCTGGCAGCCCAGGCAGCACAGCCCGAGCCCGGCGGCGAACGTGGCAGCAAAACGAAGCATAGGAAAGCGCCGGCCGGAAAATTCCCCGCCCAACGGCCATTAAGTACGGCAGCCGGCGTGGAAAGTATGCAACTGGTATGCTAGTGCTGCGGGCTGCCGGCTTTTCGCCGGCTGTCTGCTCTTTGCTTGGTGAGCTATTGAGCTATATTGACGAAGAGCGGACAGCCGGCGAGAAGCCGGCAGCCCGCCCGTTCTGTAGCCCGCAATCAACTAGTAAATAGGTTAATGCGTATTGCCGCCCAGCCGCAGCGCCAGCCCTACGCCCACCGTGGTAGCACCCGCGCCCAGGCCGCCGAGCACGCGGCCTACCGTGGCATCGAAGCGCAGGCCGGTCCAGGGGCGATAGTAGAGGCCGGCGTTGGCCCCGGAAGTCAGCTGCTCGCGGCCGCGGCCGTAGCCTTCCACGAAGTAGCCGGCATTATCGGAGATGGGCGCGGTGAGGGCCAGCGAGCCCAAGTACTGCCCGCGCGAGATGTCGGCCGCCGTCATGCCGTATTGGGTGAAGCCGAAGTTGCCTTCCAGCGCGGCACGGCGACCCAGCTGCTGGCTCAACAGCAGGCGGGCACCGGGGGCCCACGAGCCGAGGCGCAAGCCCGCGCTGCCGGTGTGGGGCAGGGCGGCCTCTACCAGCAACGAAGCCTGAAAGCGGCTGGCGCGGTCGGGTGTCAGCATCAGCTTGGTGCCCACCGTGAGGGGTGCCCAGCCCACCGAATCGGGGCGGAGCGTGGGCGTTTCGCCACCCAGCACGCGGCCGGCCGGCGCGCCGTACACGTAGGGCTGCGTCACCCGAAACTCCATGCTATTGAAGAAGCCGATGCGCAGCGTGGCCGTGCTGCTGCTGAGGCCCGCGCCCACGCGCGGCGAGTAGCGTTGCAGGCCGGTTTCAAGCTGAAACTCGCCGGCCCGCAGCACGCCCGCCGTGATGGTTTGGCCGGGGCGGTCGGGGCGCACGTGCTGCACGAAGGGCGCGTCGAAATTGGGGTTGTTTTCGTCGGGCGTGTTCTGGGCCAGGGCGGGGGTGAGGCGGCCCGCAAGCAGGGCGGCCAGCACCAGCGGAGTGGTCTTGCGCATATAAACCCGACGTGCAACCCGGCGCGATGGTTCAACGTAGCGTATTATCTTTTTCGGGGCAGGTAGTCATTTTATTTGAAATACAGTCGGTTGTAGAGACGCATCTTTGCGTCTCACGTTCGGCGAGCTCAACGACGTTGAGACGCAAGGATGCGTCTCTACACCGATTTTAGAAAAAAAAGGCGCGAACCCCGGAGAGTTCGCGCCTTTTCAACGCATGACACGCGCGGACCAGCAGGGCCCACGGTACTGCTTATTTAGCAGCCTGAATTGCTTTAATCGCCGCGTCGGCCGCGGCCTGGTTTTGGGCGGCGTTGGGCTTGCCTTTTTGGGCTTCGGCACCTTTTTGGATGGCCCCTACCATCGCTTTATCAATGCCATAGGCTTTGAGTTGCGGCACCATGGCCAGCTGTTGCAGGCGCGTAGTAGCTTCCGAGAAGGCCTTAGCGTCGTCGAGGCGGCCCAGCATCTGAGTCATCGGCGCGATGTAGCGGTATTTAGCCTGGCCGTTGGCCGCGTCGTAGCGGTCGCGGATGTACGCCCACTGCGCCGAGCCGCCCTGCTGGGCGTACACGCTCATCATGGCCGCGCCGAGGGCAGCCGGCGCGTCTACTTCGTAGGCTTTGGCGCGGGTCAGCGCCTCGGTGGGGTTGAGGTCGCCGAGGGCGCGCAGGGCCGCGCCCTGCACCGTCAGCGAGGGGTTGTTGGCCAACTCCTGGGTCACGAGCTTCTCGTCTTTCTTGTCCTTGAGGTCGCCGAGCGCGCCGAGCACGGCGGCCAGCACGTGCGGCTCTTTCTCGGTGGTAGCCAGCTTGCGGAGCACGGGCGCGGCGGCTTTGGCCACGTCCTTGTTATCCATTTTCAGGCCTTCGGCGGCGGCCACGCGCAGCTGGTAAAACTTGTCGCTCAGCGCCGACACCACGAGGGCGCGGGCGGCGGCATCGGTAGTTTGCTTGGCCAGCGCCGCTTCCAGCGCCTCGGCACGGTCCACAAAGCGCGGGGCCGACTTGTACTGGTACGCAAACTCGGCTAGCGGCTTGTTGTCGGTTTTCTTCCAGAGCAGGGTTTTGTCGGCGTCCACGTTCACCAGCGTGGGTTTGGCGGCCAGCGGCATGGTGAAGGTTTGGGTGGCCTCCGTCATCGTTACTTGCTGGTGTACGGCCTTGCCATTCACGTAGTAATCAATGGTAAACGGCAGCTCAAACGGTTTGCCCTCCTGCGTCTGCTTCACGGTTACGCTCTGCTTTTTGGCGGCCGCGTCCCAGGCGTAGTCGATGGTTACGACGGGGTGGCCCGCGCCGTAGTACCACTGGTTGTAAAACCAGTTCAGGTCTTTGCCCGACACGGCCTCCATCGCCAGGCGCATCTGGTGGGCTTCGCCATTGCCAAATTTGTTGTCCTGCAAGTACTTCTGCAAGCCCGCGAAGAACACGTCGTCGCCGAGGTAGGTGCGTAGCATCTGCACGATGGCCCCGCCCTTCTGGTACGTCACGAGGTCAAACATGTCCTCCTGGCTGTCGTAGTGAAAGCGCACCAGGTGCTTGCTGGCGTCGCGCTTGCTACCGAGGTAGCGCCGCATGTAGGTGTAGTTGTGGGCGTCGGCGGCGTCCTGGCCGTATTTATACTCGGCATAGAGGCCCTCCGAGAAGTCGGCCATCGACTCGTTTACCGTCAGGTTCGACCACGATTCGGCCGTCACGTAGTCGCCAAACCACTGGTGAAACAGCTCGTGCGCAATCACCGATTCGCTGCTGTACTCGCGGTCTACCAGCTCCTTGTCAGTCATTTGCACCTGCTCACCGTGCAGCGTGGCGGTGGTGTTTTCCATCGCGCCGCTCACGTAGTCGCGGGCCACGATTTGCGAATACTTATTCCACGGAAACTCGACGCCCAAGCGCTTGGAATAAAACTCCATCATGTCGGGCGTGTTGCCAAAAATCTGCTTGGCGAAGGGCGCGTACTTGGGTTCGAGGTAGTAATTAACCTCTTTGCCGCGCCAGCTGTCCTTGTAGATTTTGAAGTCGCCCACGGCCATCATAAACAGGTAGGGCGCGTGCGGCTCATCCATTTTCCAGGTGTCGGTGCGCAGGCCGGGGCCGGCGGGCGTCTGGCTCACCAGCTTGCCATTGCTGAGGGTCACGTACTTGGCCGGCACGGTCATGGCAATTTCCTCGGTCGTCTTCTGGTTGGGCCGGTCGATGGTCGGAAACCAGGCCGACGAGCTTTGCGACTCGCCCTGCGTCCAGATTTGCACCGGCTTGCCCTTCACTGTGCTGTCGGGGTTGATGAAATACAAGCCCTTGGCATCGGTGATGGCAGCCGAGCCTTTGGTTTTCAGCTCGTCGGGCTTGGCCGTGTACTCGATGTAGACGATGTACTGCTCGCCCGGCTTGAAAAGTTTGCCGAGGTTGATGCGCAGGTTTTCCTGGTCGGAGTAGTCGTACTTGAGCGGCTGCTGGGTGCTGCCGTTCATTAGGGCTACCGTCTTGATATCCATGCCCTGGGCATCGAGGCGCAGCGAGTCGGTGGCGTAGGCGTGGGGCTTCAGCGTCACCCATTCTTGGCCGTAGAGGTAGCGCTTGGCGTAGTCGAAGCGCACGGCCAGCTTGGTGTGCACCAGGTCGTTGATTTTAGTGGCCGAGGCGCGGTAGGGGCCGGGGGCCGGGGCGGCGGGTGGGGTAGGAGCCTGGGCCTGAGCCGTGGCCGACACGGCGAGCAGCAGGCAGCCCGGCAGCGCGGCGAGCAAAGCGTTTCTCATGAAAAAAGCAAAGGAGGAAATAATACCAGCGTCAAAGATGCAGGCCGCACCCCGAAAGTTGCCGCCCAACCGGCCGCCCCCACGCAAAACGAGCCCGCCGCTGTAGTAGCGACGGGCTCGGCATGATAAAGCGAAAGGTTAGGCTATTTACTTAACAGTCAAATTGGCGCGCAGCTCGCCGCCGCTGTTGGCCGAGGTGTGGATGTTGGCATAAATGCGGCCCGCCATCAGCGAGTCGGCCTGCATGGCGTTCAGCGTCACGGTGCCGCCAAAGCTGCCGCTGGTGGTGGTAGGTATGCCCGAGAAGGGCACCGTGGGCGCGGCCGTAGTGTGCTTGGGGTTGCCGTAGTGTAGGTGGGCACCGGTGGGCGCACCCGTGAGGCCGGTGTAGGTGATAGTGTAGTTCAGCACTTTGGTGCTGGGCGTGTAGGTGCCCGTAACCGAGCCCGAGCCCGAGGCCGTTACGGCGGGCACTTCGTTGCTACCGCTCAGGGTACCCGAAACCTGCATGGTCGGCACGCTTTCGTCGTCTTTTTTGCAGGCGCTCAGCAGCACCAGGCCAGCGAGGGCGGAAAGAAGAGCTTTCTTCATAAGTAAAATAAGGTTAAAGAGCAGTAATTGGTAGTGATTAAGCCGCTGCAAAGGTATTAAGCAATAGCAACTTGATGCGTTATAAGGTTTTGCTATAATTTTGCATTATTCTACTAAAGCGTATGGGGTATCGCACAAAATGCAGAGAGCCGGCCGCTGGGTAGCGGCCGGCTCAGTAAGTAGTGGTAATGGTTGCGCTTACTTGGCTACCAGGTTGGCGCGAATCTCGCCGCCGGTATTGGCAGCCGTGTGCAGGTTAGCGTACATATTGCCGGCCAGCAGGGCAGTCTCCTGAGTTGGCGTGAGTAGCGTCGAGCCCGTGATGGGTGAGTAGGCTACGTAGGGAAACGTGATGACGACCGGCCCCGCCACACCGGGCGCGCCCAGGTGGAAGTGGCCGGCCGTGGGCGTAAGGCCCGAGTAGGTTACGGTGTAGTTCAGCGTCTTCGTGTTCTTTAGGTGGCGCTCACGTTGCCGGTGGCACTGGTCGTCACGGCGGGTACCTCGTTGGCACCGCTAAACGTGCCCGTTACCTGCATGGGGGCCACCGTGGGGGATTCTTCCTCCTTTTTGCAGGCGGTAGTGAGCGTGAGGGCCGCCAGCGCGGCCAGGAGTAGGGCTTTCATAATAAGCTGAAATGTAAGGGGGTGGGGAGGTGATTGGCGGCGTAAATAAAGGTTGTAAAACCTGAACGGTTGCTGCCAGGACTCTTCTGGTGCCAGGCCGTGCCTGCTAAGAAGGCAGAATATAGCTCGTCTTATCGCGCGGAGCTTGCCGCCCTGGCAGAAAAGCGCCTGCCGCCCCGCCATTGTGGCAGAAATAACGGGCTGGTACGCGGCTTGTAACAAGGCCGCCAGCGGCTTCGTAGCTGCTTTTCTAACCCCGACATCACTTCACTTTAAATCTCAGCACCTTACCTATCATGGGCAAAATCATCGGTATAGACTTGGGCACCACCAACTCGTGCGTCGCCGTAATGGAAGGCAACGAGCCGGTTGTAATCCCCAACTCCGAAGGCCGTCGCACTACCCCTTCTATCGTCGCGTTTCTCGACGGTGGCAAGGGCGAGCGCAAGGTAGGCGACCCGGCTAAGCGCCAGGCCGTTACCAACCCCACCAACACCATTGCCAGCATCAAGCGCTTCATGGGCCGCCACTTCAATGAGGTGACCCAGGAGCAGAAATACGTGGCCTACGACGTAGTGCCCGGCCCCAACAACACGGTAGCCGTGAAAATCGGCGACCGCAATTACACGCCCCAGGAAATCTCGGCCATGGTGCTTCAGAAAATGAAGCAAACCGCTGAGGACTACCTCGGTACCAGCGTAACCGAAGCCGTTATCACGGTGCCCGCTTACTTCAACGATGCCCAGCGCCAGGCTACCAAAGAGGCCGGGGCCATCGCGGGCCTCGACGTGAAGCGCATTATCAACGAGCCTACCGCTGCGGCCCTGGCCTACGGCATGGACAAAAAGCACAGCGACCAGAAAATCGCGGTGTATGACCTTGGCGGCGGCACGTTCGACATTTCGATTTTGGAACTCGGCGACGGCGTGTTCGAAGTACTGAGCACCAACGGCGACACGCACCTCGGTGGCGACGACTTCGACCAAGTTATCATCAACTTCCTGGCCGACCAGTTTGCCAGTGACAACGAAGGCCTCGACCTGCGCAAAGACCCGCTGGCCCTCCAGCGCCTGAAAGAAGCCGCCGAGAAAGCCAAAATCGAGCTTTCGAGCAGCAGCGAAACCGAAATCAACCTGCCCTATATCACGGCTACTGCCAGCGGCCCCAAGCACCTGGTAGTGAAGCTGAGCCGCTCGAAGTTTGAGCAGCTGAGCGACGAGCTTGTGCGCCGCTCGATGGAGCCCTGCAAAAAGGCGCTGCAAGACGCCGGCCTGAGCGCTTCGCAAATCGACGAAGTAATCCTGGTAGGTGGCTCGACCCGTATCCCGCGCATCCAGGAAGAGGTAGAGAAATTCTTCGGCAAGAAGCCTTCGAAAGGCGTGAACCCCGACGAGGTAGTAGCCATTGGCGCGGCCATTCAGGGCGGCGTGCTCACCGGCGAGGTGAAAGACGTGCTGCTGCTCGACGTAACCCCGCTGAGCCTGGGCATCGAAACGATGGGTGGCGTGATGACCAAGCTCATCGAGTCGAACACCACCATCCCGACCAAGAAATCGGAAACCTTCTCTACGGCTTCGGACTCGCAGCCTTCGGTAGAAATCCACGTGCTGCAAGGCGAGCGCCCGCTGGCCAGCCAAAACCGCACCATCGGCAAGTTTCACCTCGACAGCATTCCGCCCGCACCCCGCGGCGTGCCGCAGATTGAGGTTACGTTTGACATCGACGCCAACGGCATCCTCAACGTAACGGCCAAAGACAAAGGCACCGGTAAAGAGCAGAAAATCCGCATCGAAGCCAGCTCGGGTCTCAGCGATGCCGACATCGAGCGCATGCGCAGCGAAGCCGCCGCCAACGCCGACGCCGACAAAGCCGAAACCGAGCGCATCACCAAAATCAACCAGGCTGACTCGCTGATTTTCCAGACCGAGAAGCAGCTCAAGGAGTTTGGCGACAAGCTGAGCGATGGCAACAAAACGGCCGTTGAAACGGCGCTGGCCGACCTCAAAAAGGCCCACGAAAGCAAGGACATCAACGGCATCGACGCCGGCGTGGCCGCGCTGAACAAAGCCTGGGAAACGGCTTCGCAGGAAATGTACGCGGCGGCTGGGGCCCAGGGCGGCCAGCCCGGCGCCGAGGGCTTCGGCGGTGCGCAAGGGCAGGGTGGCCAGCAGGGCCAGCCGGCCGGCGACCACGTTACCGACGTGGATTACGAAGAAGTAGACGGCAAATAGACCGCAGATTCAAACTGATTAAACAGATTTCGCAGATGCGCTTGGCTGCGCCAAGCTGACTGAGTTTTGATTCGGATTTGCTTTGATTGGTTGAGAAGGCCGGGGGCGTAAGCTTCCGGCCTTTTTGCGTTGATGTGGCATGATTTTTCCTGTGCAACAAGTTGAATTTTAAGTTGAACAAATAGTCCTCCGCTTGGGTGATACGGCTGAGCTTTAACTTTGCTGGCTGGATAAAGTAATAGCACCAGCAACGCACCGTTGTGGTAAAAGGTCAAACCTGCTGGCTGGTTGACTACGTAAGTCTTTTCGATGAAGTATTTTCCTACCCTGCTGCGCGCTGCTAGTCTGCTGGCGCTGGTACTAGTTGTGAGTTGCACCCGGCGCGAAACCAGCAGGGAAGGCGGCCCCAGCCGGGGACCCGAGTTTCGGGTGCGCGCCGTGGAAGAAGTTTCGCTCAACGGCCTCGACGTGCTACCGCTGCGCACCCCGGCCGACATGGATTTGCCCCGCCGCAACCAGATTATCGCGGGCTACGTCAACAAGCAGCTGCCCTTGCGCGCCCGCGTGCAGCTCAATGCTTACAATCCTGGCCTGGAGCCCGTTGCGCTGTCTGGGTTCGATTACACCGTGCTCGTGGATGGCCGCCCGCTGGGCAAAAACCACCAGCAAACCGACCTGGAGCTACCGGCCGGCGACTCGGTGCGCGTGCCCGTGGCGTTCGAGTTCAACACCTATAAATACCTCGGCGACGACGCCATGCCCGCCCTGCGCAACTTTGCCCTGGGCTTTGGCGATGTGCGCCGCCACCGCATCACGCTGCAAGTGCGCCCCCTGCTGCGCACCGGGCGGGGCCGCGTGAGCCGCGCCAGCCAGATAGCCCCGCCCGCCCTGGCACTGGACGCCACCCGGTAGCCGTTTTTTAGCTCGCTAGAAATGTCGTTCGGCGGGCCTGGCCAGCGGTTTGGCTAAATGGGCCGGTAGGGGCACCGGCTGCCTTGTTGGTTTGCATCGGCTTAGCGCTGAGCATCAAGAGGCGCGGGCTTTTTCCATGAAAAAGGCTACCCGGTTTTTATCCTGCACCGCGCCCCTGCTGGTGGGCTTGCTGGCCACCACTGCCAGCTGCACCCTGCGCGAAACCGGCCGCGAGCCGGTGGTCCAGCGCACGCCCCGGTTTCGGGTAGAAGCCGTGGAAGAAGTTTCGCTCAACGGCCTCGATGTGCTGCCCCTGCGCACTCCGGCCGACATGGATTTGCCTCGCCGCAACCAAGTCATCGCAGGTTATGTCAACCAGCAGTTGCCGCTGCGCGTGCGGGTGCAGGTGCGCGCCTACAACCCCAACGCAACCAAAGCTACCCTTGCTGGCTTCGACTACACCGTGCTCGTGGATGGCCGCCCGCTGGGCAGAAGCCGCCTCGTAACCGCGTTGCAACTGCCGGCCGGCGACTCGGTGCGCGTGCCCGTGGCGTTCGAGTTCAACACCTATAAATACCTCGGCGACGACGCCATGCCCGCCCTGCGCAACTTTGCCCTGGGCTTTGGCGACCCATACCGGCAGCGCATCACGTTGCAGGTGCGCCCCTTGCTGCGCGCCCCCAAAGGCGCACTCAGCAGCCCCGCAAGCCGCACCGCGCTGGCTTATCCGCAGGGCGCAGCCCAGGCCGAGGCCCTGCCCGTCAGCGCCCTCCATCTAGCGAACTAGGTTTAAATAGCAGTTACAATATCCCCCACCTTCTGCTTGCCCGGCTGGCCGAATTATTCGGCGGGCCGGGTTTTTTATTGGTCGGAGCACGCGGGGAGCGTTAGGAAGAAAGCTCCTCGGTAGCCGCTTCCTGAATTTTCTCGCTGGCCTCGAGCCGGTCTTCGGCGTCGGGCGCTTCGAGCTCATCTTCCTGGGCCTGCCAGCCCTGGGGCTCGTAGCTGAGGCGGATGTAGATAGGGTAGTGGTCGGAGCCAATGTGCGGCAGCCGCTCCAGGTGCTGCAAGCGGAAGTGCGCCGAGTGAAACACGTGGTCGAGGGGCCAGCGCAGCAGCTTGTGGTCGGCGTGGAAGGTCGGTAATAGGCCCCGGCCCACGCGCGGGTCGAGCAGCCGCGCCAAGCGCCGAAACAGCTCGGAGGTATGCGACCACGCCACATCATTGAGGTCGCCAGCCACGATGGTGGGCCCGTCGTGGTGCTGAATGGCGCGGCCCACCAGCAGCAGCTCGGCGTCGCGGCGGGTACTGGTTTTCGACTCTTGAGGTGCGGGCGGCTTGGGGTGCACAAAGTGCAGCGCTACCGATACGCCGCTCGGCAGCTCGACCCGCCCGTGAAACGACGGAATGCCGGGGTCGAGAATAAATTGAATTTCCTTTTCGCGCAGCGGCAGCCGCGAAAAAACCAGCATCCCGTAGGTATTGGGCAGCGGGGCGTGGCAGGTGTGCGGGTAGGCCGCGCCCAGCAGCGCCAGCTGGCTCAGCCACCAGTCGTCGGTTTCGACGGCCAGCACGATGTCGGGATTGTACTGCCGAATGACACCCAGGCAGCGCGAGGCATCGCGGTTGTACATCAATACGTTGGTAACCAGCAGGCTGATGTGGTTGTCGTGGTCCTCGGCCGGGCGCTCGGCATCGTGCACCTGCTTGGCGTGCAACGGCGTGTAGGGCCAGATGCGCGTGAGCTGGTAGGCCACGGCTGCCAGCACCAGCCCCGTGAGCAGGTGTGCCGGCACCCAGGGCAGCGCCAGGCCGGGCGCTTGCAGCAGCGGCAAGCTCAGTAGCAGCCCGGCTACTAGTTGCAGGCGCGGAAAGTCGCACACCCGTATCCACCACGCCGTTTGGCGCAGCAGCGGCAGTAAGGTAGCCACTAGCCCCGTTGCGGCTAAAAGCAGCCCCAGGCCGCGGCAAAACAAATAAAAACCAGACACGCAGGCAAAGGTAGAGTGGGAAAAAACAGGGAAGAGCAGGGGGTAAACACAGCTACTAACGGAGCAGCTTCAGGGCGCGTTGTGCGGGAGGCGGCGGCGCTGGTGCCGGCCCTACCTTTGCGGCATGGAAGTCCTGATTGCCACCTTCACGACCATCTTTTCGGTGGTCAATCCCTTCGGGGCGATGCCGGTCTTTCTGACCCTCACCAGCCACGACACGCCCGCCGCCCGCCGCCAAACGGCCCTGCGCGCCTGCCTCTACATGGTAGCGATTTTGAGCGTGGCCTACTTGGGCGGGCAGTACATTCTTAACTTCTTCGGCATCAGCATTCAGCACCTGCGCATTGCGGGCGGTATTTTGCTGATGCGCTCGGCCTTCGACCTGCTCACGCCCGGTGCCAACCGCGACCGCGTGGGCCCCGATACCCTCGAAGAAAGCACCCACAAAGACGACATCAGCTTTACGCCGCTGGCCATGCCCATGCTCTCGGGGCCGGGCTCGATGGCCATTTGCATCGGCCTCATCCGCCCCACGCACTTCGACCAGGCGATGACGATTCTGGGCTTCGGGCTGGTGGCGGCGGCCAGCTTTTTGGTGCTGCTGTCGTCGCTGCGGCTCACGCGGCTGCTGGGGCGGCCGGGCATGGCGGCGCTGGCCCGCATCATGGGCTTTATTACGCTGGCCATCGGGGTCAACTTTCTGGCTTCGGCTATTGGGGCGTTGTTTCCGGGCCTTAGCCGGTAGGCGGCGGGGCGGCCGTACTTTTGCGGCCACTCTATGCTACAAAACGATATCCTCCTCCGCGCCGCCCAAGGCGAAACCACCGAGCGCACGCCCGTGTGGCTCATGCGCCAGGCCGGCCGCATCCTGCCCCAATACCGTGCGTTGCGCGGCCGCCTTTCCGGCTTTAAAGAGCTGGTTGAAACGCCGGCCCTGGCGGCCGAAGTCACCATTCAGCCCGTCGATGCGCTCGACGTGGACGCGGCTATTATTTTCTCCGACATCCTGGTGGTGCCCGAGGCTATGGGCCTCACCTACGAGATGGTAGAGGCCCGCGGCCCGCTCTTTCCGGAAGTAGTGAAAACCGCCGCCGACGTGGACAAGCTGCGCGTGGCCGACCCGCACGAGCACCTCGGCTACGTGCTCGAAGCCCTGCGCATCACCAAAAAAGAGCTGGCCGGCCGCGTGCCGCTCATCGGCTTCGCCGGCGCGCCCTGGACCATTTTGGCGTACATGGTAGAGGGCCACGGCTCCAAAACCTTCAGCAAAGCCCGCCGGATGCTGTACCAAGAGCCCGCCCTGGCGCACCAGCTGCTAGAGAAAATCACGGTGACGACCATCGCCTACCTGCAAGCGCAGGTGGCGGCCGGGGCCGACATTGTGCAGATTTTCGACTCGTGGGCTGGCATTTTGCCGCCCGCGCACTACGCCGAGTTCTCGACGCGCTACATCAACCGCATCAGCGCGGCGCTCGCGCCGCTGGTGCCCGTCACGGTGTTTGCCAAGGGCGCGTGGTGGGCCGTGGAGGACTTTGCCCACTCGCCCGCCCGCACCATCGGCCTCGACTGGAACCAGTCGCCGCAGCAGGTGCGCCAGCAGGCCCCCGGCAAAACGCTGCAAGGCAACCTCGACCCCTGCGCCCTCTACGGCACGCCCGCCCAAGTAAAAGCCGCCACTGAGGCCATGCTGCGCGAGTTTGCGGGCGGCCCGCACATCGCCAACCTCGGCCACGGCGTGTACCCCGATACCAACCCCGACAACGTGAAGGTATTCGTGGAGACGGTGAAGGCGTGGCAGGGCTAGGAAAAAACGTAGCGTTTAAGAGCTTTTAAAAATGAGTTTGTTTCGTAAGCTGGCAATCCCCGCAAAATTTAGATTTATCGAGCGCTACTACGCAAACAAACCGTTTCGGCTACTGGACATCGGGGCCGGAAACCATTCGGCATCCAACACCAAAAAATGGTTTCCGGCCTGCGAGTACTACGGCGTCGATTTAGATAAAAACTACAACAACAACGAGCGGGATTTTCAGGCCATGACGGCCTTCTACGAAATGAACCTGGAGGAATTGAATTTCAGCGCAATTCCCGATGGTCATTTCGATTTCATTATGATGGCCCACGTTATTGAGCACTTGCGCAATGGCGACGCCGTGCTCGAAGGCCTGCTGCCAAAGCTACGGCCGGGCGGCCTGATTTACGTGGAGTTTCCAGGCTTTCAGTCGACTACCCTGCCTTCGATGAAAGGCACGCTCAACTACTTCGACGACGACACGCACGTGCGGATTTACGCGCTCAGCGAGCTGTATAACCTGTTTATGCGGCAGCGCTGCCAGGTGCTGGCCGGGGGCACGGTGCGGCGCTGGCAGGCCATCGCGCTCATTCCCTTCAAAATACCGCACAACCTGCTCAAGTACGGGCGCATTGTGCCGAGTATCTTCTGGGATTTGCTGGGCTTTGCGGAGTACGTGCTGGCCAAAAAACAATAGCTTTTCTTACCGCTTCTCACTACCAGCAACATGGATGTAAAAGACAGCAACGGCAACCTGCTCGCCGAAGGCGACTCCGTCACCCTCATCAAAGACCTCAAAGTGCGCGGCTCGTCGCAGACGCTCAAGCGCGGCACGGTGGTCAAAAATATCCGCCTCACCAACTCGCCCGCCGAGATTGAGGGCCGCGCCGGGGGTAGCACAATGGTGCTGAAAACGGAGTTTTTAAAGAAAGCCTAAGCGCGATGGGACTAGTATCCGTAGAGTTCGGGTCGGTATGGTTTTCGGTGTTGTCGCTGGTCGTGTCGGGCGGGTTGTTTCTGCTGTGGCGGCGGCTGTTTCGGCGGCTTTTCCGCTCCGAGGCGGTAGTGCTCATCGGCACCGCGATGGCGGCCATCATCATGACGCCGGTAGTGATGCTGGGCGCGCTGTGGCTCTGGGCGCTGGTAACTAAATAGCCGGCAAGTAGCCCCATGCCCACCGAAGAAGAAAAAATGCTGGCCGGCGAGCTCTACGCCGCTTTCGACCCCGCGCTGGTGGCCGCCCGCACCCGCGCCAAGCGCCTGCTGCACCGCCTCAACGTGACGGACTACGTGGTGGGCGACGCCGCCCGCGCCACCCTGGCCGAGCTAGTGCCCCACGCCGGCGAAAACCTGTGGATTGAGCCGCCCTTTCACTGCGACTACGGCCACCACATCCACTGTGGCAGCAACGTGTATTTCAACGTGAACTGCGTGGTGCTTGACTGTGCCCGCGTCACCATCGGCTCCAACGTGCTGTTTGGCCCCGGCGTGCAGCTCTACGCCGCCACCCACCCGCTCGACGCCGTGGTGCGCCGCACGCTGGAATTTGCCCGGCCCATTACCATCGGCGACGACTGCTGGCTGGGGGGCGGGGCCATCGTGTGCCCCGGCGTCACGATAGGGGAGGGCTGCGTTATCGGGGCCGGCGCGGTGGTGACCAAGGACGTGCCCGCCTACTCGCTGGCCGTGGGCAACCCGGCGCGGGTGGTGCGCAGTCTGTTGTAACGCCAAGCTCCCGCTTGGCGAGCGAGCGCAGCGAGCATCGGCGTAAGCGAACGTTGGCAAGCGTAGCTGCTCGCTGCGCTCGCTCACCAAGCTAGAGCTTGGTGTTACAACCCCGCCGCCTCGGCTTCAGCCAGCAGCAGCGGTTTCTCTATCGGCACCACGCCCACTTGCTCGCACACCAGCCCGCCGCCCAGGTTGGCGAGCGCGGCCGTGAAGGCCGCCGGCTGCCGCAACGCCACGCAGCACGCCGCGATACTGATAACCGTATCGCCTGCGCCTGACACGTCGGAAATGGTGCGCAGGTGGGCCGGCAGGTAGGTTTTCTCCTCGCCCTGCTGCGCAAACACACCGTGCTCGGACAGCGTTACCAGCACGATTTCGGGCGTGAGGACTTCGCGCAGGCGGGCCACGGCGGCCTCGAAGCCGGCCCGGTCTACGTCGGGCGCGCCAAATTCGAGGGTGAGGCCCTCGCGCAGCTCTTTCAGATTGGGCTTGAATAGCGTGCAGTGGCGGTAAGCCAGGAAGTTCTTTTTCTTGGGGTCAACCACCGTGGGCACGCCGCGCTCGCGGGCGCGGGCAATACACTGGCTGATGATGCCTTCGCTGAGCACGCCCTTGTCATAGTCCTCGAAAATGACCACGTCGGCGCGGGGCAGCAGGTCGTCGTAGGCGGCGAGTAGCTGGGCGGCTTCCTCGGCGTTGAGGTCGGTTTCGACTTCCGAGTCGATACGCACGAGCTGCTGGCCCTGGGCCAGAATGCGCTGCTTGAAGGTGGTGGGGCGGTGCGCGCTGCGGATGAGGCCATCGGCGGGCAGGTGGTGGCGGTGCAGCAGGTGCAGCAGCTGGTCGCCGCCCTGGTCGTCGCCCACCACGGCGCACAGCAGCGGCGTGGCCCCGAGGGCCTGCACGTTGAGGGCCACGTTGGCGGCCCCGCCGAGGCGCTGCTCGGTGCGCTCCACGTTCACGACGGGCACGGGCGCTTCGGGCGAAAGGCGGCTGGCGCGGCCCCACACGTAAGCATCGACCATGACGTCGCCCACGATGAGCACGTGCAGGTTATTGAATTTCTCGAATAGCGCGGTAAGCGGGGTAGAAGCCAACATGGGCGCAAAAGTAACCCCGGCGCGAATGTGTCTGCTATTAGAAGGCCTAGCCTAAGTGCAGCGCTAGTCTTGCCTGATGACAATCGGTCCTATCAGCATATCGCCCGCCGCCAAAGAAGCTTTCACCTTGTCGGAAAGCTTGGTCAATACTTTATACTGATTAATCTCCGCGTTCAGGACGAAAACAGTCAGCGTGTACTTCTCAAAATTTTGCTGGTGTTGCAGGTTCTTATTGAACGTAAGCAGCGCGTGAAAACCGTCGGCCAGCATGAGCTTCAGTAGCTCGCCGTTTTTGATGCCATTCCAGCCTTTATCGCGCACGGTGAAAATCTCGTGCTCAGTAAAATCCTGCTTCAGCTGCTTAGACAGGTTCTCATCAAGCAGCAGCCACATATAGCTGGTCTATGTTTTTCGAGGTTACTAGTTTGTTGGCAAGGTCAAGCATCGCAATATCTTGCGCCTTGGTCACGGTAGGAAAATCGTCTAGAAATTCATCTAGCGAAACGCCGGCTTCCAAATGGTCAAATAAGGACTCTACTGGCACTCGCGTGCCGGCGAATACTGGTTGCCCGCCCAGAATATCGGGGTCGATGGTAATGAGGGTGCTAATACTCATGGCATAGAAATCAATAAAGTGGTCTTATTTCAAAATTGTCAATATACCTAGGCTTAGTTTTCCCTAGTCTTCATTGTTCCATTGCTCCAAGTCATCAACCGGCTGAGAAAGCCGTCCTTCTAACCATTTCATCAATGTTCCAGGCTTGAAATCTTTATCCTTTGTCTCAATAATCCACGATAAGAAGTCGGCTGGGCCTCCATTCAAATAAGGAGCAGGCGAAACAGGATAAAAAATAGTTGGTAACCGCTCATTTAGTGAAATATAATTGACTACACAACCAAGTTCCTGAACTGTACTCCATGCTAAATCATGGTTGATGTCAATACAAAACTTTATCCACCAAAAGCCTTCGCTATCCGCACCCGTTGCGATAGGTTTTTTGATAGCCGGAATTCTTCCTAAGAAATCAGTCAATGTCTTAAATGCTCTTTCGTCCATTCTTCGAATATAGTGTAGGTATACTCTGTAAGAAGATAGTCAAACAGAAAATATCCTTCTTGTTTTGGTAAATAATAGCATGAAAGATACTTCCTGCTGTTATCCCTCCGCCCGCAGCACCGCCAGCGGCGGCTGGCTCAGCACCGAGCGGCTGTTGAGGCCGCCGATGAGCGCCGTGAGGCCCGCAACTAGTGCCACCAGGGCCGGCAGCCACAACAGGCTGGAACCCACGAAGGGCGTTTCGAAGACCCAGAAGGCCAGCGCCCAGGCGGCCAGCGCGGCCAGCAGCACGCCGGCCAGCGCGGCCAGGGTGCCCAGCAGGGCGTATTCGAGCACCGTGATGCGCAGAATCTGGCGGCGGCTGGCACCCAGGGTGCGTAGCAGTACGCTTTCGCGGGTGCGCTGGTAGCGGCTGATGAGCACCGAGCTGGCCAGCACCAGCAGCCCGGTGAGGATGCTGAAGCCTGCCATGAAGCGAATGACAAACGAGATTTTGCTCAGAATCTCGTCTATCGTTTGCAGCACTAGGCCCAGGTCGATGGCCGACACGTTGGGGAAGTCGCGCACCAGCGCCCGCTGGGCGGCGGCGAGCTGCTGGTTGCCCGATACGCGGGTGAGGATGACGTGGAACTGCGGCGCGGCTTCGAGCACGCCGGTGGGGAAAACGACCAGAAAATTGGTTTGCACCCGCGCCCAATCGACCTCGCGGGTGCCGCCCACCACGGCGCTCAGCGGCGCGCCCTGCACGTTGAAAGTCAGCGTGTCGCCGAGCTTGAGCTGCACGCGCTGGAAGTAATTGGCATCGACCGAGATGCGGGGTAGGCCGCCGGCCACGGCGGGCTGGGGCGGGGTGCCGGCCAGCAGCTTCTCGCTGGCGCTGAGCGTGTCGCGGTACGTGACGCGGTACTCGCGGGTGAGGGCAAAGCGCGGAATGCCGTTGGCCGTGTCTTTGCGCAGCTGCCCCACCGTGCGCCGGTTAATGGCCGCGAGCCGCATCGTGACGATGGGCACGCGCTGCATAATCGGAATGCCTTGCTGCTGGAGCAGCTGCTCAACGCCGCGCTGCTGCTCGGTCTGGATGTCGAACAGCACCAGATTGGGCTGCTGGCCGCTGGCCGAGAGCTGCACCCGGCCCAGCAGCAGCGCCTGGGTCAGAAAAAGCGTCGCCAGCAAAAACGTGCCCAGCCCCAGCGACACGATGAGCGTAACCGTTTGGTTTTGGGGCCGGAAAAGATTGGCCAAACCCTGGCGGGCCACGTAGCTCCAGCCCACCGGGAAGTAGCGGCGCAGCAGGTAGCGCAGCCCCAGGCCCAGCCCGGCCAGTGTGCCCAGCGCCAGCAGCAGCCCGGCCGCGAAGCCCAGCGACTGCTTCCAGTCGCGGGTTTGGGCGTAGGCGAAGGCCACGATGAACAGCAGCACTACCGCCAGCACCAGCCCGCGCAGCGGGTCGGGCGCGGCCGTGTCCTCGTCAAACGAGGCCCGCAGCACCCGCAGCGGCGACACCCGCCGGATGCCCAGCAGCGGCAGCAGCGCAAACAGCACCGCCATCGCCAGCCCCGTGATGAGCCCGATGGCCACCGCGCCCGGCGACACCGCCACGCTCACGTCCACCGGCAAAAAGCTGCCCAGCACCTGCGGCAGCACCAGCTGCACCACCGCGCCCAGCGCCGCCCCGATTATCGCCCCCAGCAGCCCCAGCCCCGAGGTTTGAATCAAATAAATAAGTAGCGCCTGCCGCCCGCTCGCGCCCAGGCAGCGCAGCACGGCCACGGCGGCCAGCTTTTCCTGCACGTAGAGGTTCACGGCGCTGGCCACGCCCACGCAGCCCAGCAGCAGCGCCACAAAGGCCACGAGGCTCAGGAAGCTGGTGAGGTCGCGGAAGGCGCGGCCGGTTTGCTGCTGCCGGCTGGCCACGGTCTCGGAGTCGATGTTGGCTTGCTCCAGCTTGGCTTCGAGGGGCTTGAGGGTGGCGGCCACGTCGGTGCCGGGCGCAAACTGGTAGTAGGTGCGGTACTGCAAGCGGCTGCCGGGCTTGATGAGGTTGGTGCGCGGCAGCAGGTCGATGGGAATGAACACCTTGGGGGCCACGGCCGCGCTAAAGCCGGTTTGGCCCGGCGTGCCCAGCACCCGGCCCACGATGGGCAGCGTGAGCGTGCCCACCTTCACCGAGTCGCCCACGCGGGCGTCGAACTGCGCCAGCAGCACGTCATCGACCAGCGCGCCCCGCGCCTGCCCGCCCCGAAACTGCGCGGCCGCCGTGGCTGGCTGTGTTTCCCACGCGCCGTAGTAGGGGAAGCCCGCGCCCAGCGCCCGCACCTGCGCCAGCCGCACGCCCTGCGTGCGCGGAAACGAAACCAGCGAGGCAAACGAAACCTCGTCGCTGCGCGTGCGGCCCAGCTTGGCCAGCGCGGGCGCTACCTTGGCATCGAAGGGCTGGGTCGACGACAGCACCAAATCGGCCCCCAGCAGTTCGCGCGCCTGCTCGCGGATGCTGCGCGCCAGGTTGTCGCCAAACGAATTGATGCCCACCAGCGCCGCGATGCCCAGCACGATGCTCGACATAAATAGCGCCAGGCGCGAGCGGCTGCGGCGCGAGTCGCGCCAGGCCATGCGAAAAAGCCAAGAAGCATTATTCATCGAATTACTTCCCCTTCGTTAGAGCTCGGATTATAAAATCCTATGCCGTGTTTTTGAGCTAATGCTAAGACAGTTTCATAAGCATCTTCAGCCACTGACCAGGCAAAAGCCATATAAACGCTGTTCCGGCCAATACTGTAGTCAGTCACATGGTCGTCGTCTACATCTTCAGATGCAAGAGAGCCATTCATTGGAGGGAATAGCTTAATTATTTCCATAAACCAATTTCTTAATTCAGGCACAGCATTGTCAGGGTCATTATAATCAAGGTCGCTGTTCCAATCAGTTTCCTGCTCGAACCAAGTTGTAAACTCAGATTTGGTTGAAGGAGCAACTTCTTTACTGAACACCATTAAATGGAAACCCATAGCTACTTATCGTTTGATTACGTTTCTGTATTCTTTTCCGGCAGTCTGCTAAACCGCCCTCGTCTGTCGGCGGGCAGTGACCGCGCTCCTTGCTAAGACTGCCGCCAGCGCCAGCCGCGATAAGCTGGCCTTAGATTTGCGAGGCCGCGGCCGGCCCATTATGTACCGGGCTAGTTAAACCACCTTTTTTGATGAAAGCTTACTCCTGGCTGCTCGCCCTGGCCCTGCCCTTTGCCCTGACCAGCGCCGTCCCCAACGCGGGCCCCGGCCTGCTCTGCCGCGACGGCGAAACCAACCTGCTCTCGTTTACGACGAAAAATGGCAAGTCGGTGTCGCTCTGCGTGGGCGCGGCCAACAAATACCTGGTGTACCGCTACGGCACGCCCGCCCAAACCGAGCTGCAATACCCGCCCGCGCTCGACGCCAGCAGCTGGGACAAATTCACCGTCACCAACTACCGCAAGCCCGCCGCCGACAAGCCCAACTCGGCCGAAGACCTGCACCGCCTGGTATTCAAAAACGGCAGCGTGACCTACACCATCTACGACGACACCTCCGATGCCAACGGCCACGTGTGCGGCATTGGCATCACGATGCCCGGTAAGAAAGAAGTGTTTATGCAAGGCAATTTGAAATCGGTAACGGGCCAACTGGCTGATTTTTCCAACTATCACCGCTGATACTTGCGAAGGCTAGCCGCCGTTTAGCGCGCAGCGCGCAACGGTAGGCTGAGGAGTGGGGCGAGTCTCCCGACTCGCGCTATACGGTACGCGAGTCGGGAGACTCGCCCCACTTCCCGGCGGGCAGTCGCGCCGCTGCGCGGCTAAAGACTGCCGCCAGCGCCGGCGGTTTCTTCTACCACCCGGCCGCCCTTCATCCGCATTACGCGCTGGGTTTTGGCGGCCAGTTCCAGGTCGTGGGTAACGAGCACCAGCGTGGTGCCGGCTTCTTTATTTAAGTCGAATAGCAGCCCTTGCACCGTTTCGCCAGTGTCGGGGTCGAGGTTGCCGGTAGGCTCGTCGGCGAAGAGAATGGCCGGGCGGTTGGCAAAGGCGCGGGCCAGACTCACGCGCTGCTGTTCGCCGCCTGAGAGCTGGGCGGGGTAGTGGTGCCCGCGCTCGCCGAGGCCCACGCGCTCCAGCAGGCCCTGTGCCACCTTCGCCACATTGCGCTCGCCGCGCAGCTCTAGCGGCACCTGCACGTTTTCGAGGGCCGTGAGGGTGGGCAGCAGCTGAAAGTTCTGGAAGATGAAGCCTACGTGCTGGTTGCGCACCGCCGCCCGCTGGTCTTCGTTGAGCGCGTCGAGCTTGATGCCTTGCAGCGTCACGCTACCGCTGCTGGCCCGGTCGAGGCCCGCGCAGAGGCCCAGCAGCGTGGTTTTGCCGCTGCCCGAGGGGCCCACGATGGCAAACGTATCGGCCGGCTGGAGGCTGAAGCTGACTTCGTGCAGCACCGTGAGCTGGCGGCCAGCACTGGTGTAGGTTTTAGTGAGGTTTTCGACTTGGAGGCTGGTCATAGAAACAGGTAACACCAAGCTCCAGCTTGGTGAGTCGTGAGGGCAGTCTGCGGACGATGCCGCCAGCCACGCCGCGCGGGCGCATCGCCAAGCTGGAGCTTGGCGTTACAATCTTTCGGGAAGAAAAACGTCTCCCCAAAGGTTATAGGCTACGTAGGACGCGCGAGCGCGGCCTATACTTTCGCCTGATTTCGCTTTTCATCTTATGAAGTACCTCCCAGGCAGCGCCCTGCTGCTGGCCTTGCTGGCCGCCGGCTGCCACTCCGACGCCCCCACTACCCAGGCCACCACTGCCGCGCCGGCCACCGCCGAAGCCCCGGCCGCCAAGCAGCAGCCGGCTATTCTGTTCTTCGGCGATAGCATCACGGCTGGCCTCGGCGTGGAGCCCGACGAAGCCTATCCGGCGTTGATTGGCGACAAAATAGATTCTTTGAAACTGCCCTACACCGTGGTCAATGCCGGCCTCAGCGGCGAAACCAGCGCGGGCGGTAAGTCGCGCCTCAAGTGGGTGCTGAGCCGCCAGCCGGTGGGCGTATTCGTGCTGGAGCTGGGCGGCAACGACGGCCTGCGCGGCCTGCCTCTGGCCGACACTCGCCAGAACCTGCAAGCCATCATCGACACCGTGCGCCAGCTGGCCCCGCAGGCCAAAATCGTGCTGGCCGGGATGCAGATTCCACCCAACATGGGCCCCGACTACGCCGCCGAGTTCAAGCAGCTCTACGCCGACCTTGCCGCCAAAAACAAGCTCACGCTCATTCCGTTCCTGCTTGAAAACGTGGGCGGCATCGCTAAGCTCAACCAGCCCGACGGCATTCACCCCACGCCCAAAGGCCACAAGCTAGTGGCCCGCACGGTGTGGCGCACCGTGCAGCCGTTGCTGTAATATAGCGGCATGAATATCCCGGTACTCGAAACGGCCCGCCTGCGGCTGCGCGGCCACTACCCCAGCGACTTGGCTCCGGCGGTGGCCATGTTTCAGGAGCCGCAGTTTTACCAATACCTATCGGGCCACCCGCTGCCCGAAGAAGAGGTGTGGACCAAGCTGCTGCGCCACATGGGTGTGTGGTACATCTGCGGCTACGGCTTCTGGGCCATCGAGGAAAAGGCTACTGGCCAGTACATTGGGGCCGTGGGCTTTGGCGAGTGGCAGCGCGCCATTACGCCTTCGCTCAAGGGCTTTCCAGAAGTAGGCTGGGTGCTGGCTCCGCACACGCACGGCCAAGGCTACGCCCTGGAAGCGGCGCAGGCGGCTCTGGCCTGGGGCGACGCCCACCTGCCGGTAGCGCGCACGGTCTGCCTCATCGACGTGGCTAATGAGCCTTCGCAGCGCCTGGCGGCGAAGGTAGGCTACCAGGAAATTGACCGTATCCTGTACAAAAACATTCCCGTGGTGCTACTGGAGCGATTTGCGCCCCGGCCGTAGCGCGGGCTTTAGCCCGCAACCGATAGCAGTGCGAACATGCGGACTGAAAGTCCGCGCTACGCCGAATGACGCGCCCAACTGCCGACCTTTGCCGCAGCTTATGACTACCTCAACCTCCGACCCGGCCTCCCGGCCCATCGGCATTTTCGACTCTGGTATCGGCGGGCTCACGGTAGCCCGTGCCGTGGCCCAGCGCCTGCCCCACGAGCGGCTGGTGTACTTCGGCGACACAGCCCACCTACCTTACGGCGAGAAGAGTACGGCCGCTATTCAGGCCTATTCCGTTAAGATTTGCGACGTGCTCTTGCGCCAGCACTGCAAGCTCATTCTCATTGCCTGCAACTCGGCCAGCGCCGCCGCCTACGAGCTGGTGCGCGAGTATGTGGGCTCTAAAGCGCAGGTAGTGGGGATGATAGACCCCGTGGCCCAGCACATCGGCCGGCACTACGGCGGCCGCCCGGTGGGCCTCATCGGCACCAAGCAAACGGTGGGCTCCAACGCCTACCGCAAAAAAATCGACCAGCTCGACCAGGGTGTGGAGCTGCACGCCCTGGCCACGCCGCTGCTCATCCCGATGATAGAAGAAGGCTTCTCAGAAGGTCGCGTGTCGGAAGAAATTATCCGGGCCTACCTCGCCCATCCCACCCTGCAAGGCATCGACGCGCTGCTGCTGGCCTGCACGCACTTCCCCCTCATCCGCCCCCAAATAGAGGCCTACTACCAGGGCCAGGTGGCCGTGCTCGACCCCTCCGACGTGGTGGCCGCCACCGTGGCCGAGGCCCTGGCCGCCCGGCAGCTGCTGGCCGCACCCGCCGAAGCCGCGCCCGCGCACCACTTCTACGTCAGCGACTTCACGCGCTCGTTTGAGGAAAGCACGCGCCTGTTTTTCGGGCAGCAAGTGCAGCTAGAGCACTACCCGCTCTGGGAGTAGCAGGAATTATTGCCGGTCAGCTTTCAAAAAGACAAGCAAAACCCATGAGTCAAGAAATTGATTACCAATTTTTTGACTCATGGATTTTGCTTGTTGTAATGTGTTTGTCAATTGCTGACTAAAGTAACGCAGTCAGTAGCGCTCTGCTACCAGCCGGCGGTTTGCGTTTGCTGACGCACTACTGGCCTTGCGGCATTGAACAGGGCTAAGGCTACAAATAGATTGAGATTTAAGTGATAAGCCCTGAAAGTATCACCGGCAGTTTTTAGCTTTGTCGCTAGCATTGCTAGTCTTGGCATCGCACCACTTTGCTACCTGAGTTTTCCTATCCTGCTTCTTGCCTAACGGCACTCTTTGAAAACGGCCTAGTCATTTTTTCTTCTCTTCCCCACTTTCATGGTTACACGTTCTACCCTCTACTTCTCGCTGAAGCGGGCCAGCTGGCTATGCGCCTTACTTTGCTGGTTGCCCCTGCTGAGTTGGGCACAAACGACGCTCGTCAACTACGATTTCAACACGCTCACGTCGACTTCCAACTACCCGGTGGACCCGTTAACTACGGCCCCTGGCATTACTTCGGAGGCCACAGGTAGCGACCCCATCGTTTTCTATGGCGGCACGTCTACTGGCAACGCTGCCTTCGTGGCCAATACTGCTGGGCTGGCCCTGAGTATGAATAATTCGAGCGGCAACGTCCGCTACTTCCAGTTTTCACTTGCCGGGGCCGCGTTGCCCAAATACGCGGCGTTTAAAATCTATTTGCAAGGATACCGTTCTGCCACCGGGGCTACTACGCTCACCTTGCAGTACAGCGTGAGCGGAGGGGCGTTTCAGACGTTCGGCTCTACTTACGCGCCCGGCAATGCAGTTTTTACCGAAGGCGGCTTCGACCTATCGGGCCTCCCAACGCTGAACACACCCAGCAGCCTGACCTTTCGGCTGGTGGCTAGCGGGGCCTCGGCCACTGGCTCGCTGCGCATCGACAACTTTCAGGTGCAGGCTATCAACACCGTTGACCCATTTATCAATAGCTTGTCGCCAAGTACGGTAGCGGCTGGCGGCCCCAACCTGCCGCTGACTATAACGGGTAGCAACTTCGCGGCCGGGGCCGTGGTGAGCTTTAACGGCCAAAACGTAGCTACGACATATAATTCGGCTACGTCGCTGACGGCCCTCGTGCCAGCGGCGGCCACGGCCGCGCCCGGCAGCTACCCGGTAGTGGTGGCTAATCCGAGCGGCACCAGCTCGGCGGCTGTTTCTTTCGTGGTTACCAACGTGGTGCCGCGCTGGACCGGCGCGGCGGGCACTACTAGCTGGTTCGATGCCCCGAACTGGAGCACCGGCACCGTGCCCGGCACCGCCGATGACGTGCTACTCGACCACAGCTTCGTGGCCGCTGGCTACACCGTGAGCTTCGACCAAAGCACGGCCGTCAGCATCCGGTCGCTGGTCGTCAACCCGGGTGCGGGCGACTCCATCTTCGTGGTGGTGCCGGCTACTAATACGGCTGCTACCGCCTTGACGCTCAGCAACACGGGTGCTGGCGCTACGGCGCTGGCTATTTATAATAAAGGCGTGGTTACCAATGCCAGCGGCGCAAGTTCGGGCGATGGTATTGATGCTACGGGTAGCAGTGCGACTGTTTTCATTTATAACGGAGGTAGCTACCGGCATGCCAGTGGCCGCAGCCATGCGGCACTGGTTGAAAACCTAAGCGCAGCGATAGGCACTGAACAAGGGGTGTTTGATTTTCGGCTGCCAGCCAGCGCAATTAGCTCCTATGCTATTTCGGTGTCGAACCGTACTTATGGAACCCTGATTTTGCGCAATCGCCTCAACCAGCCCTCTACCAGTTACCCCGCAGCGGGTAACACGTTGACCATTCAAGGTGATTTAGTGATTGGGCCGGGCGTTACGTTTACGCCTACCATCACCAATGATTTGCGCGTAGCTGGCAATGTGCGCGTGCAAGGCTTATTACAATTGAAAAATACTACGGCTGGGTCGACTACCAGCCAGTTAGTGTTTGGTGGCAGTAAAGTGCAGACTATCAGTGGTCTTATTTCCTTCGAGCCAGGAATAGGACTAGCCGTAAACAACCCGGCGGGCGTAGTACTCGCTACGCCGCTAACCCTCGGCGGCCCGCTTGCGCTACGCAGCGGCAACCTCACTACTACGGCCACTAATTTGCTGACTCTCAGCAGCGCCGCTGCCCTGGCTACTACTAGCAGCACGAGCTTTGTCAACGGCCCGCTGGCGCGCCAAACGTCGGCGGGCGCGGTCAGCAACCTGGTTTTTCCAACGGGCAGCGGGGCAAGCTACCGCCCGGTAATTCTCAACGCCACGGCGCAGGACGCTACTACCTACCTCGTTACGCAGAAGGAGGGGATGCCCACCAACGCAGCCAGCTTCGTGGCGGGCACGTCGGCGCTGCCCACGCTCACGCGCGTGTCGCGGGTGCGTTCCTACACTATCATGCCCACGCCGGCAGCCAATAATTTCAGCGGCACCGTTACCCTCAGTTTCGGTCCCGACGACGGTGTGAGCCAACCCGCCGACGCTAGCTTCACGGTGGGCAAAAACAGTAATGGCGCTGGCTGGCAGAATATTGGCAACGGCGGCGTGAATGTTACGACGGCGGCTACGGCTACTACCGGGGCGGTGGGTGCGATTACTTCGCAGCCCTTCACCACTTTTTCTGATTTTGCGCTGGCCAGCACTAGTACTAACCAGGATGTCAACCCCTTGCCAGTGGTGCTCACTAGCTTCGGGGCAGTGCGGCAGGCCGACGGTGCGGTGCAGGTGGCCTGGGCCACAGCCTCCGAAAAGCGCAGTGCCTATTTTGAAGTGCAGCGCAGCCTCGACGGTACCATCTACGCTACCATCGAAAAGCAGGCGGCCCAGGGCACTACTACCCAAGCGCATCTTTACACCAGCCTCGACCAAACGGCCCCGGCCTGCCGGCTCTACTACCGTCTGCGCCAGGTTGATACCGACGGTACCGAAAACTTTTCGCCGGTGGTGACGCTGGCTGCTACCGCCGACGCGACTACCCTAATGCTCTATCCTAATCCGGCCCATGACGAGCTAACGTTACCTGCCGCCGGCGAGCAAGCCCAGGTTCTTGACCTCACCGGCCGTGTGCGGCAAACCTCCACGCTACCCGCCTCGGGCAAGCTCAGCATAGCTGCGCTGCCCCCCGGTACCTACCTGCTGCGCGTAGCGCTAAACGGCCAGACCCACGTGCTACGCTTCACCAAAGAATAAAAACCGGGTATAACAAAAATGCCCCGTGCGACAAGCACGGGGCATTTTTGTTGCTTTTCGAAAGGAAAAGAGAGGCTAAAAAGGACTCTGCCAACTAGCAGTCAGCCCGGCGTAGCCGTTAAATCCTAAAAATCCGTTTGAATCTGCGGCCTAGACGGAGAAGCTCTCGCCGCAGCCACACGAGCGCGAGGCGTTTGGGTTATGAAACTGGAAGCCCTTACCATTCAGCCCGTCCGAGAAATCAAGCTCTGTGCCAGCGAGGTACAGAAAGCTCTTCATATCGACTACCACGCGCACGCCCTTATCTTCAAATTCCTGGTCCATGGGGCGGGTTTCATTATCAAAGTCCAGCTTGTAGCTCAGGCCCGAGCAGCCGCCGCCGGCCACCGAGGCGCGCAGGCGGAAGGTGCTGTCGAGCTCGGCGTCGCGCATCAGGTGCTCTACTTTTTCCTTGGCTTTGTCCGAAACGGTTATCATATCGCTAATTGGCAGGAGTACTTGAAAGAATAGCAGCCGGGCGCGCAGGTGCGGCGGGCGGCGCTGAGATAACAAAGATACCGCTAAGAAGGATTCTAAATAGCGTAAAAAAGTGAGGAAGTGAAAGGTAATGAGGTGAAAAGGTAAAAGGTGAGGGGGTGACGAGGGCCGATTATCCGGTTGCCTCATCACCCCCTCACCTTTTACCTTCTCACTAAAGCCTAATGGTGCGACTTTTCCAGCTCCAGAGCCGGCAGGCCGTTTTTCACGCGGTAGTCGTTGATGGCCATTTTGATGGCATCCTCAGCCAGTACCGAGCAGTGGATTTTTACGGGCGGCAACGCCAGCTCTTCCACGATTTCCATGTTGTCGATGGCCAGGGCCTCATCCACGGTCTTGCCCTTCAGCCACTCGGTAGCCAGGCTCGACGAAGCGATAGCCGAGCCGCAGCCGAAGGTCTTGAACTTGGCGTCGGTGATGGTATTGGTGGTTTCGTCCACCTCGATTTGCAGGCGCATTACGTCGCCGCACTCGGGGGCCCCGACGAGGCCGGTGCCTACTGTTTTCTTGCTTTTGTCCAGCGTGCCCACGTTGCGGGGGTTGCTGTAATGGTCGATTACCTTATCGGAGTAAGCCACGGTGTTAAGTTTTGAGTTTTAAGTTAAAAGTTTTGAGTTGAATAAGTTAAAAGCCTTGAGTTGCGAAGCCAAATAGACTCATAACTCAAAACTTAGAACTCATAACTCCCTAGTGTTCCGCCCACTCGATGGTATTGAGGTCGATGCCTTCTTTGTGCATCTCCCACAGCGGCGACATTTCGCGGAGCTTGGTGACGGCCTCTTTTACGTGGTTGATGGCGTAGTCGATTTGCTCGTCGGTGGTGAAGCGGCTCAGGCCGAAGCGCAGGCTGCTGTGGGCCAGGTCGTCGCTGAGGCCCAGGGCCTTGAGTACGTAGCTAGGCTCGAGCGAAGCGCTGGTGCAGGCCGAGCCGGAGGACACGGCTAGGTCTTTCACGCCCATCATCAGGCCTTCGCCTTCCACATATTTGAAGCTAATGTTGGCCACGTGCGGCAGGCGATGTTCTACCGAGCCATTCACATAGCTTTCTTCCAGCGTCAGGAGCTCCTGCTCCAGCTTGTCGCGCAGTTTGCTGAGGCGCTCGGCATCGGCCGCCATTTCGAGGCGGGCCAGCTCACACGCCTTGCCGAAGCCCACGATGCCGGGCACGTTGAGTGTGCCCGAGCGCATACCGCGCTCGTGGCCACCGCCGTCCATCTGGGCCGTAACCTTTACGCGCGGGTTTTTGCGACGCACGTAGAGCGCGCCCACGCCTTTGGGGCCGTACATTTTGTGGGCCGTGAAAGCCATCAGGTCGATGCCGTCGGCGAGCACGTCGACCGGGATTTTGCCCACGGCCTGGGTGCCATCGGTCATGAACAACGCGCCGTGCTTGTGGGCGATGGCGGCAATTTCGCGGATGGGCTGAATGGTGCCCGTCTCATTGTTGCCGTACATGATGGTCACCAGAATGGTCTGGGGCGTCATGGCAGCTTCGAGTTCTTCAAGGCTAATCAGGCCTTTGTCGTCCACGGGCAGGTAGGTAACCTTGCCGCCGAGCTTTTCGATGTGCTTACACGTGTCGAGCACGGCTTTGTGCTCGGTCGTGGTGGTGATGATGTGGTTGCCGCGCTGGCTGTACATCTCAAACACCCCTTTAATGCCCAGGTTGTCGCCCTCGGTGGCACCGCTGGTAAAGATAATCTCCTTGGGGTCGCAGTTGATAAGCTGCGCGATTTGGGTGCGGGCGTAGTCTACGCCTTCTTCGGCGGCCCAGCCAAAAGGGTGGTTGCGCGAGGCAGCGTTGCCGAATACGTCGGTCAGGTAGGGCATCATGGCTTCCAGCACGCGCGGGTCGAGCGGTGTAGTAGCGTTGTTGTCCAGGTAGATAGGTAGCTTAAGCATGGTGCTGGGCTGGATTAGTCTCGTTAAAGCTAGTAGTTCAGGTGTTGACTGCGAATGAAACAGAATTATGGCCTAAACAGTTTTTCTAGCTTGCAAAAATAGCGGAATTATACCCAACAATGTTGCACCCGCCCGCCGTGCCCGATTAGCACCAATAAATTTGCATTTCACCCCTTTGCCCACCCATGCTCACCAACCTCGAACACCTCGGCCTGGCCGTGCGCGACCTCGACGCGGCCACCGCCCTTTACACCCGTCTGCTGGGCCAAGCGCCCTACAAAACCGAACATGTGGCCAGCGAAGCGGTGGATACGGTTTTCTTCCAGGTTGGCGGCTCCAAAATAGAGCTGCTGGCCGGCACCAGCCCCGACAGCGCCATCACCAAATTTTTGGAAAAGAAGCCCGAAGGTATCCATCACGTGGCTTTTGAGGTCGATGACATCGTGGCCGAAATGGCGCGCTTGCGCGCCGAGGGCTTCACGCTACTGAATGAAATTCCAAAGCGCGGGGCTGATAATAAGCTGGTTTGCTTCGTGCATCCGAAGAGTGCGGGCGGGGTATTGGTCGAACTTTGCCAGACTGCAGATTCAAACGGATTAAACTGATTTCGCAGATACGCCCGGCTACGCCGGGCTGATTATGCTAGCGAGTTTTTGTGGCTATTACCTGTGCGTGTATTCCTTACGTATGCCCACTTCCAATGAGCCAGCTCACTAGCGGTAGATTTATCTATCAAAAGGCCGCCCAATCTACTCTACCTTATGTCCACTAGTTTTTTCCGCCAGGAAGTCGATTCTGCCGTTGATGTGCTGCTCGCGCAGCAAATTATTCTCTACCCCACCGATACCGTGTGGGGCCTGGGCTGCGATGCCGAAGTGCCCCGCGCCGTCGAAAAAATCTACAAGCTGAAAGGCCGCCCTGAGGGCAAGCCCAGTATCGTGCTGGTGGCCGACCTGGCCATGCTGGCCCGCTACACCACCGAGGTGCCCGCCGAGCTGGAAGCTGCGATAGCCGCCCAAACGCGCCCGACTACTTACATCCTGCCCGCTAGCAAGCTACTGGCCCCCAATTTGGTAGCGCCCGACGGTACGGTGGGTTTGCGCATCACGCAGGATGAGTTTTGCCATAAAATGGTATTGCGCCTGGGCCACGGCCTAGTGAGCACCTCGGCCAATAAGAGCGGCGAGCCTACGCCCGCCATCTTCTCCGAAGTTGCCCCGGCCATCGCGCGCGGTGTCGACTACGTGGTTAGCTGGCGGCAAAGTGACGAAACCCGCGTGGCTCCCTCGCGGGTGGTGCGCCTCGGGGTCGGTGGTGCGCTCGAAGTGGTGCGCGAGTAAGGGCATGTAAAACGGAGTGCCACTCCGTTTTACAGCTGCACCAGCCGCGCCACATAAAAGGCAGCTGCCGCCGCCGCCGCGCCCGTAGCCGCCATTTTGAGCGCGCCCGCCACGGGCGCTTGCCCAGTCATCCGGCTCTTGAAAAACCCAAATACCAGCAGGCACGCCAGCGTGATAACGCCCGACCACAGCAGGCCCTGTTGCGGCGTGGCCGTGAGAAAATACGCGCTCAGCGGGATGAGGCCGCCCACGGCGTAGGCCCCGGCTATGGTAAAGGCGCTTTTGAAGGCTTGGCGCGGGTCGGGCTCTTCGAGGCCCAGCTCGTATTTCATCATAAACCTGACCCACTGCGTGGGGTCTTGCACGAGTTCGGCGGTGGCCTGGGCGGCAGTGGCTTCGGAAAGGCCCATCTCGCGCAGCAACTCTTCCACTTCCTGTCGCTCGGTGTCGGGCACGGTGCGGACTTCTTCGTGCTCGCGGGCCAGCTCGGCGGCGTAGTGGTCGACCTCGGTGCGGCCGGCCAGGTAGCCGCCCAGCCCCATTGCGATAGAGCCCGCCACGATTTCGGCCAGCCCCGCCGTAATGACTAGCCCCGACGACTGCACCGCCCCGCTCAGGCCCGCCGCCAGCGCGAAGGGCACCGTGAGGCCATCCGACAAGCCAATAACAATGTCCTGCAACATAGCCGAGCTGGTGAGGTGCTGCTCGGGTGGCGCGGTGGTTTTAGGAGTCATAGCAACAGTATTTTAGTGAAGCGCGCATTATAGCGAACAGTATCTGCTTCAACCAATCAGCCCGGCACCGCTGACGCAGTACCGGGCTGATTAACAAGTAGCAAGCTGGTGTTTACGCGGGCATAGCTTTCAGCTCGCGGCCCCAGAAGCGGTGCTTGGCGATGGCTTGCAGAAACTGCGCGGCCAACTGGTCGGCCTGGCCGGATTGGCCCACTACCACGCCCTCGGCCCCGATAATGTCGGTGGCGCCGGGGTAGGCGGCGGCTTGCAGCAGCTCCTCGCCTTCGGCCGCGGCCGCGATGGGCTTGCAGTGGCGGTAGGCCTCGTTTACGAAGCGCACGGCGTCGGCATCCTGCTTGAGCTTGGCCACGCTGCCCGCGCCGCCGGCCACGTACACGGCATCGAACAGGGCCGATGATGTGCTTTGGAACGTCCAGTTAATCAAGATACCCTGGCCATCTGAACCCTTTAGCGTGCCCAGGTGAGTGGCGATAATGGCGCTTTGGGCACCGGCGTTGTTGAGCGTTTTCATCAGCTCGCCGATGGCGGCTACATCGGCCCCGTCGGTAGCCAGAATGGCGATTTGGCGGGTTTTGGCGCTGCCCTTGCCTTGGTTGATGGGGCTGTCGGCGGCGATGCTCAGGTGCGGCGAGCTGCCCGCGTCGGCCGTGGCGGGAGCCGACTGAAAATCGGCGGGGTTGTCGTCGGCCCCGATGGCGCCGTAGTTGAGCTGCACGCCCTCGGCGCTGGGCACTTCCGCGCCCAGGCCTTCGGCCACGCGGCGGGCCAGGTCGGGGTCTACCTGCGAGAGCTGCACCAGCGTGCGCTCCCGAATCCACTCCAGCTGCACGTGGCTGAGCTCGAAGCGCAGGGCCTTGACGATATGCATCTGCTCAGCGTCGCTCTGGCTGTTCCAGAACAGGCGCGCTTGGCTGTAAAAATCGATAAAGCTTTTGCTGCGGCGACGGATTTTGGGGCCTTCCACGCGCTCGTACACCGTGTTGAAGCCGCCTTCGCTCTGCGGCGCCTGCTTGGGGTATTGGTCGTTGATGAGGTTGGGGCCGTAGGCTACCTGGCCTTTGTTAATGGTCTGGCGCATGTGGCCGTCGCGCTGGTTGTTGCGCACCGGGGCCAGCGAGCGGTTAATCGGAATCTCGTGAAAGTTCGGGCCGCCCAGGCGCTTGAGCTGAGTGTCGAGGTACGAAAACAGGCGGCCTTGCAGCAGCGGGTCGTTCGAGAAATCGATGCCCGGCACGATGTGGCTCAGGCAAAAAGCTACCTGCTCGGTTTCGGCGAAGTAGTTGTCTACGTTGCGGTTGAGGGTCATTTTGCCGATGGCCTGCACCGGCACCAGCTCCTCCGGGATGAGCTTGGTCGAGTCCAGAATGTCGAAGCCGAACTTGTGCTCATCCTCGGCCTCTACCACTTGCACGCCCAGTTCCCACTCGGGGTAGTTGCCCATCTCGATGTTGGCCCACAGGTCGCGGCGGTGGAAGTCGGGGTCTTTGCCCGAAATCTGCTGCGCCTCCTCCCAGGCTACCGAGTGCGTGCCGAGCAGCGGCTTCCAGTGAAACTTTACGAAGCGCCACTTGCCGTCGGCATCGACCAGCCGGAAGGTGTGCACGCCGAAGCCCTCCATCATGCGCAGGCTGCGCGGCAGGGCGCGGTCGCTCATGGCCCACAGCAGCATGTGGGTGCTTTCGGGATTGGCCGAAATGAAGTCGTAGAACGTATCGTGCGCCGACGCACCCTGCGGAATCTCGTTGTGCGGCTCGGGTTTTACGGCGTGCACGAAGTCAGGAAACTTAATCGAATCCTGAATAAAGAACACCGGCATGTTATTGCCTACCAGGTCGTAAACGCCTTCCTGGGTGTAAAACTTCACCGCGAAGCCGCGCACGTCGCGAGACAGGTCGCTGGCTCCGCGCGAGCCGGCCACCGTCGAAAAACGCGTGAAAACCGGCGTCTTCACGCCGGGCTGCAAGAAGTGTGCTTTGGAGAGCGCGGCCGCGTTGTCGTAGGCCACAAACTCGCCGTGCGCCGCTACGCCGCGGGCGTGCACCACGCGCTCGGGAATGCGCTCGTGGTCGAAATGCGTCATTTTCTCGCGGAAGAGAAAATCTTCGAGCAGCGTGGGGCCGCGCTCGCCGGCTTTCAGCGAGTTCTGGTCGTCGTTGATGCGCAGGCCCTGGTTGCTGGTCAGGTAGTGGCCGGTGCCATCGGTAGTATGCTGGGCCAGCTCGGCGGTTTTGTCGGTATTTACCACATCGTTGTGGGTTTGCTTGGCGAGGGGTTTGTCAGACATCAGGGGATAGGAAAGGAATAGCCAGGTATACGGAAAGCTGGGCCGGAGCGGCTGCTTTTTCTGGCTATTTCAATTCCTTTTGTCATTAGCTACTTAGCTCAAAAAAAGCTAACCTCGACGGCGGATTTTGCGCAACTGGTTAGCAGCCTGGCTACCCTGGGCGCTGGGGCCGCGTGCCGCGCCAAAGGCGAACTAGCGCGAACTTTGTAGTTCGCGTTCGTTAGCGTACACCCTGATGAACGCGAACTACAAAGTCCGCGCTACCCTATTATGACTACGCCCACGCTGCCCGACCTACCCATCTTTCGCACCATCGCCGAAGCCGCCCACGAGCTAAGCCAGCCCGCCTACGTTATCGGCGGCTACGTGCGCGACTTGGCCTTGCAAAGGGATAGCAAGGACATCGACGTGGTGACGGTGGGCGACGGCATCAAGCTGGCGCAGGCCGTGGGCCGCAAGCTACCGGGCCGCGGCCGCGTGTCGGTGTTCAAGAACTTCGGCACGGCCATGCTGCCCACGCAGGAGGCCGGCGAAATCGAATTTGTGGGGGCGCGCAAGGAAAGCTACCGCGCCGACAGCCGCAAGCCCGAGGTGGAAGCCGGTACACTGGAAGACGACCTGGCCCGCCGTGACTTCACCATCAACGCGCTGGGCCTGAGCTTAAACGAAGAAGACTTCGGCGCGCTCGTGGACCGCTACGACGGCATGAAAGACCTGGCCGCCAAGATTATTCGCACGCCGCTTGGGCCCGATATTACCTTCAGCGACGACCCGCTGCGCATGATGCGCGCCATTCGCTTCGCGAGCCAGCTCAACTTCGACATCGAGCCCGATACCTACGACGCCATTGCGCGCAACAAGGAGCGCATCAAGATTGTGTCGCAGGAGCGTATTACTATCGAAATCAACAAGATAGTGGAGTCGCCGGTGCCGAGCTACGGCTTCAAGCTGCTGTTTCAGACGGGCCTGTTGCAGCTCATTTTTCCCAAGATGGCGCAGCTGCACGGCGTGGAAAAAGTGGGCCAGCACGCCCACAAAGACAATTTCTACCACACCCTGCAAGTGCTCGACAACGTGGCCGCCGCCGGCGGCGACTTGTGGCTGCGCTGGGCCGCCATCCTGCACGACATTGCCAAGCCCGCCACCAAGCGCCTCGACCCCAAAGTGGGCTGGACCTTCCACGGCCACGAAGACAAGGGCGCGCGTTGGGTGCCCGGCATTTTCACCGACCTCAAGCTGCCGCTGGGCGAGGAAATGCGCATGGTACAGAAGCTGGTGCGCCTGCACCTGCGCCCCATCGTGCTAAGCAAAGCCATCGTAACCGACTCGGCCGTAAGGCGTTTGCTGTTCGAGGCCGGCGACGATATCGACCGCCTCATGCTGCTGTGCCGGGCCGACATCACCAGCAAAGACCACCAGCGCAAGGCCCGCTACCTCCACAATTTCGACATCGTGGAGGAGAAGCTGCGCGAAATCGAGGCCAAAGACCACCTGCGCAATTTCAAGCCCGTTATCACCGGCGAGGTCATCATGGAAACCTTCGGCCTCAAGCCCTCGCGCCAGGTAGGCGAGCTGAAAGAAGCCGTTTTGGAGGCCATTTTGGACGGCGAAGTGCCCAACGAGTGGGCACCCGCCTACGCGCTGCTGCTGCGGCGCGGCGCGGCGCTGGGGTTAGAGGTTGCTACGCAATTAGCCGCGCCCGCTGCTTCAGTAGGCGAGGAGTTAACCTAAATGCAGTAGCCAGGAGCGGCGCGAATTTTAGGTGTGCATCTCGTTTGGCCGTATGTAGGCAAAAGCTACGATTTGCCCATGCCTATGCCCGCTACATCTCCGGCACCCACTCCCGCCGCTCCGCTCGGCCGCCCGCGCCTGGGCTGGCGGCGCGAGCTGGCGCTGGCTCTGCTGCCTACTGCCACGGTTTTGATTTTGCTGTGGCTGCTCAAGCTGCTCAGCAACCAGCAGCTGCTTTTTGCCTCGCTGGCGAGTAGTTGCTTTCTCATCTACCTCGACCCTGGGCACCCGGCCAACAGTGCCCGCACGCTGCTCATCAGCCAATTGTCGGCGGCCGTGCTGGGGTTTGGGTTTCACGCGCTGCTGGGGCCGGGCTACCTGGGCGCGGCGCTGGCGCTGGTGGGCATTATCGGGGTGATGATACTGACCAATACCATGCACCCGCCGGCCGTGGCCACGGCGCTGAATTTCGCGTTTCGGGCGGGCACGGGCGAGGGCAATCTGGCCTTGTTTGGGCTGGCGGTGGGCTTGGTGCTGGTGCTGCTGGCCGTGCAGCGCGGCTCTGCGTATCTGGTGCGGCGCTTCACGCCAGTAGCCTGATTATGCAAGCCGTTCCCGAGCACCCCATTACCCTATTTGGCCGCACCGAGGAGGGCGTGGTGGCCGCCGTGCAGTGGCTCAAGCTGGGCGTCGAGCTGGTGGGCGCTACCATCATTTTTCTCGGCATTCTCACGGCGGGAGCGTTGCTGGTAAAGGCGCTGCTGGCGCGCCGCACGGCCGATTTTACGGCCATCCGGCTCACGCTGGCGCGCTACCTGGCGCTGGCCCTCGAGTTTCAGCTCGGGGCCGATATTCTGAGCACCGCCATCGCGCCGAGCTGGGAGCAGATTGGCAAGCTCGGGGCCATCGCCGTTATTCGGACGGCGCTCAACTTCTTTCTTTCCAAAGAGATGCAGGAAGAGCGCCGCCAAAGCGGCGACGAAAAGGAAGTAATTGAAAAAGTGTAGCGTAAGCTTCAGCTTGCGA
>NZ_DASTEP010000159.1:0-18274 GCF_035709525.1 Hymenobacter sp.
CCCCTCTCCAAAAAAGAGGGGGAGCCTGACGCCTTTTTGGCGTAGGCTTACGTCCGCTGGCGGTCGGCTCCCCCTCTTTTTTGGAGAGGGGGCCGGGGGTGAGGTTCCCCGCGTGAGGCTGCGCCATTTTTCATTTTCCTATGCTCCTCCGCCCCCACCTTGCTCTACGCTGGCTGGCCCCCATTCTGGCCGCCGGCCTCGCGCTGCTACCGGGCTGCTTCACCAACAAGCAGCACCAGGGCGAGCGCCTCTACGGGCAGCATTGCGCGGGCTGCCACGGCGAGCAGGGCCAGGGGCTGGGCACGCTCATTCCGCCGCTGGCGGGCTCCGACTACCTGGCCGGGCACCGCGAGCAGCTGGGCTGCATCATCCGGCAGGGGCTGCGTGGGCCGATTGTGGTGAACGGCGTGCGCTACAACCAGCAGATGCTGGGCGTGCAGGACACGGCCACCCACCGCCACCTCTCGCCCGCCCAGATTACCAACCTGCTCAACTACATAGAAAGCCACTGGGGCAACCGCCCCGGCCCCGCTGGCCCGCGCACCATCGCCGAAACCGAAACCCAGCTGCACGCTTGTGGTGAGCGGTAGGCGGCGCGTCTTACATTTGCCGTATCCTCCAAAAGTCTACTTACTCCGATGGGTCTTTTCGACATCTTCAAAAACAAGCCCGAGTCTGCTCCCGCGCCCGGCGCTACCCCCACCCCGGCCCCGGCCGATGGCAGCGCTGCCGCCCCCGCCGCCCCCAAGAGTGGCCCCCGCTACCAGGGCTCCAACTACGTAGCGCCCGGCCCGCCCGCGCCCATGCCGGTGCCCGCGCCGGGCCAGCAGTTTATGCCGCCGCCCATGCCCGAGATGCCGGCCCCCGGCGAAATGCCGGAACTGCCCTTCCAGCCCGAAAACGTGCTTGAAGAATTGCTGCTGATTGCCACCGTGAACGAGGCCGCCCGCCCCGATTTCTACCGCGCCCTGCTGGGCGAGGAAGTGCTGCTGGTGCTGGCCCCGCAGGAAGGCCAGGAGCCCGGCGAGGCCACGCTGGAAGAAGGCGCGCAGATTCAGCTGCAAGTGCTGCAAGACAATAAGATTCCGATTTTCTCGTCGGTGGCCCGCATGAGCGACAACGGCGTCGACAACGGCCCCGTGACTTACGTGCGCATCCCCGGCCACGCGTTTTTCCAGATGACCCAGGGCCAGGACGTGGTGCTGAACCCCTTCTCGGCGGCCGGCAAGCTGCTGCCCGCCGATGAAATCGGGGCCATGCTCAGCGGCCAGCTTACCCAGGCCGGCGGCCTGCCCCCCGATGCCCAGGTAACCCTGAGCCAGCCCGAAAACCTGCCCGAAGGCCTCGAAGACAGCCTGCGCGCCTTTGGTGCCACGGTGCCCACGGTGCGCGCCATCTACCTCGCCCAGATGGGGCTGGCCAACGACCCCGCCCAGCCCCCGCGCCTGCTGCTGGCGTTCGACACCACCGACCAGAACCCCGAGTTCCTGCCCCAGCTCGGCCCCGCCCTCGAAGGCCACACCGGCGAGTACCAGCACGTAGACCTCATGCTGCTCGACCTGAACTCGGACGAAGGCGTGAACCCGTACTTCAAAATGGAAGAAGTGCAGCCCGTGTACGTGGTAGCGTAGCCGAGTGTAGCATAAGCTTTAGCTTGTGCGTGTAATGCAAAAAAGGCGCGCCCGGTAGCCACCGGACGCGCCTTTTTGCTGCATCCTTATCCCAAATGAACGTTTGGGCGGGCTGCCGGCTTTTCGCCAGCTGTCCGCTCGCCGCCTGCTAAGCTCGTCGCCCACAACGAGCGGACAGCCGGCGAAAAGCCGGCAGCCCGCCAAACGCTTACGTAGCCCGCCACTACTGTTGCACCGGCGCGGGCGGAGCCAGTTCCGCATTTTCCGCCGCCTCGTGCCGACGCACTACCCGCCGAAAAACCGGCCGCAAGCCAAAATACAGCGCCGCCACCAGCGGCACCGACGCCAGCGCCCACAGCAGCAGCGCGCCCAGCTCGGCCCGCCACAGCAACTCGGCCACGCTGGTCCAGCCTTCGGCTTTTATCAGGTGCCGAATCTGGTCGAGCGTCAGATTAGCTACCTTCTCGCCCTGGCCCAACATAGTAGCCCCCCAGCGCAGCAGCGGCAAGAGCAACAGCAGTTGCACCGGGCTCAGCAGGTGGCACACCAGCTGCATGGCGGCCACATTGAGGCGCAGCCGCAAGGCCACCGCCGTGCAGATAATGGTAGTGAAACCCACCGTGGGCGCGATGCCCAGCGCCACGCCCAGCCCCGCCGTGAGGGCCAGGCTGCCGGGCGACAACCCCGCCTTGAGCAAGCTCATAAACGGGTCGAGCAAGCGGCGTTGCACCCAGGTGCGGGGCGGCGGCTCGGGGGCGGCTTGCACCCCGCCGGCCGAAATGGAAGTAATAGTCATGCGCGTAACCAGTCAGAAAAGTAGCCGTTAGCTGCCCGCCGCCCCCGGCAACCGGGGCCGCCGCCAACGGCCGCCCGGCTTTTCCTTACCGCCTTCGGGATAAAATGTTGCCCTTCCGGCGTTACATCCTTCATGCCCCACTCCTTACCCGAAAATTCGCCGGCCGCCCACCAGCAGCGCGCCTGGTGGGTTAATCTGTACTTGCTGCTGCGCCGCGCCGCCCGCGAGCTCGGGGCCAACGACCCGCTGCGGCTGGGCGCGGCCACGGCGTTTTTCACGTCGTTTGCGCTGCCGCCCATCGTTATTATCCTGGTGCAATTGCTGGGCTCGGTGTACTCGACCTCGGGCGCGCGCCTCATGCTACTTACCAAGCTCAGCGAGCTCATCGGCACCACCGGGGCCGGCCTGGTGGCCCAAACGGTACACAACGTGGCCGACGCCGGCCGCAATCGCCTTATCACCTGGCTGGGGTTTGCGTTTCTGGTGTTCGTGGCTACTACGCTGTTCACCGTCATTCAGCACTCGCTCAATCAGTTGTGGCACGTGCGGCCCCGGCGACAGGTCAGCCAGGTATCGGTGGCTTTGCGCGAGCGGCTGCGCTCGGCGGGCGTGCTGCTGGCCACGGCTGGGCTGTCGGTGCTGGCCTTCACGGCCGATGCGGCGCTAGGCTTCTTCGGCGACGCTCTGGCGGGCTTCGATGCGGCCTTTTCGCACTACCTCGTGCAGGCGCTCAACTGGCTGGTGAGCTTGCTGATTCTGACTGCGTGGTGCGGCTACGTCTTTCGCACGCTCAGCGCGGCCAAGGTGCCCTGGCCGGCCGTGCGGCGCGGGGCGCTGCTCACGGCCGTGCTCATCGAGGCCGGCGAGCACGTACTGGGCTTGCTGCTGGTATCGCGCGACTTAGGCCCCATCTACGGCCCGGCGGCCAGCCTGGTGCTGGTGCTGCTGTTCGTGTTTTACTCGGCTATGATTTTCTATTTCGGGGCGTCGTTTACGCAGGTGTATGCCCACTACGTGGGGCTGGACATCCGGCCCAAGAAGTCGGCCGTGCGGTATAAATTGGTGAACGTGGCGGAGGTAGTGTAGGGTAAACTTTAGCTTGCCATGCGCGCAGCGCAAGTGCACCTTTCTGAGCGTAACAGGCGCACTTGCGCTGCGCGCATGGCAAGCTAAAGCTTACCCTACCCCCGCGCCGTACCTTTGCCGGATGCAACCAGCCCCCGCCGCTCCGGCCGCTTTTACTGACTTTAACCTCCCGGCCCCGCTGCTTCAGGCGCTGGCCGAGCTGAATTTCACCCAGCCTACGCCCGTGCAGGCGCTGGTGCTGCCCCCCGCCCTGGAGGGGCAGGACGTGGCCGGCCAGGCCCCCACCGGCTCGGGCAAAACCGCCGCCTACGGCCTCGCCATCCTCTCCCAGGTCGACCCCAAGGCCAAGGCCGTGCAGGCCCTCATCATCGTGCCCGCCCGCGAGCTGGCGCTGCAAGTGCGCGAGGCCATCAAGGCCCTGGGCAAGTACCTAGACGCCCCCGGCCTGCGGGTGGCGGCCCTCTACGGCGGCCACGCCATGCGCGACGAAGTGCAGACCCTCCAGCAGACGCCCCACGTGGTAGTGGCTACCCCCGGCCGCCTGCTCGACCACTTGGAGAAGCGCAACATCATCCCCAACCAGCTTAAAGTTATGGTACTGGACGAGGCCGATAAGCTCCTGGAATTGAAGTTCCAGCAGGAGATGGCGACTATCGTGAGTAGGCTACCCCGGCGGCGGCAGACACTGCTTTTCTCGGCCACCATGCCCGACAAGGTAATGGCCCTGGTGCGCGACTACCTCACCCGCCCGCGGATGCTCACGGCCGAGGGTGGCCTGGTGCCGGGCGCGGCCAGCGAGGGCGGCGCGGCCGTTATGCCGTCGTCGCTTACGCTGCGCGGGCACGTGCTGAATGCCGTAGAGCAAAAGCCCGCCGCGCTCTACCACCTCTTGCAGCAGCCCGAAACCGGCCAGACGCTCATCTTCGCCAACACCCGCGAGAAGGTGCAGGAGCTGGCCCAGTTTCTGCGCGGCCGGGGCGTAGCGGCTGAGGTGCTGCACGGCAAGCTGCCCCAGCCCGAGCGCGACAAAGCCCTGATGAAGCTGCGCAACAACTCAGCTCAAGCGCTAGTCGCTACCGACGTAGCCGCCCGCGGCCTCGACGTGCCCGCCCTCGACACGGTTATCCAGTATGACTTGCCGCACGACGCCGAAACCTTCCAGCACCGGGCCGGACGCACGGCGCGGGCCGGCGCAGCCGGCACCGCCCACCTGCTCGCCATCCCGCCCGAGCAAACCCGCGTGCAGGGTTGGCCCGCCGCCCACTCGGTGCAGTGGGCCCGCCTCACGCCGCCCAACCTGCCCGCCGCCAGTGCCCCCCGCCCGCCCCGCCCCGAAACGGTGACGCTGCACATCACGGCCGGCAAAAAAGACAAGGTGAGCGCCCATGACCTCGTCGGGGCCATCGTGAACGTCGGCGGCCTGGCCCGCGAAGACGTGGGCCGCATCGAGGTGTTCGACTTCTATTCTTACGTGGCCGTGCCCCGCAAATACGCCCTGGAGCTGAAAGAGCGCCTGAACGGTACGAAAGTGAAGCGCGTGAAAGTGCGCGTGACGGACGTGGAGTAGTAGCGCTGAGTCGATGGGAAGATTAACCTGCCGCTGTGGACACCTTATTCCGACGAACCACGATAGCCTTGAATCTTACCGGGGTGATTTGCTACCGCAAATACATGGAGACAAGTGGGCTGAGAAGGAATTGGAGCAGCTCAAAGCCTTGGTTGCGGCCATTGAAAGTGGCCAGTCGCTGGCCGATTTTACTGCGCCGGGCAGCAGTGAGTTGGTGGTTGACGCGCTCTTGCCCTGGAAAATCAGTGGTGACTCCCTTGCGGAGTTTAGCCGCTCAGTGTACCAGTGCGACGTGTGCGGCCGGTTGCTGGTAGAAACAAATCGAAGCAATGAGTTTCGGACGTTTTTACCCGAGTCGGATGATTCGCATCATATTCTGGATGCTTGACTTCCTCCAAGTGTAACGCTGGGCCACCAGCTGCGATATACCCGCTACCAGCGGCACTCGCCGCCGACTTTAGCCTACTGCCATGCTATTCGCCATCCTGCTGCCCGGCATCTCGATGATATTTCGGGGCCACGTTTTGAAAGGTATTTTGTGCGGCGTGCTGCACCTCACGCTCATCGGCTGGATACCGGCCGCCATCTGGGCCGTGGCCTCCTACCAGCGCGACCTGGCCGACGAGCGCCACCGCGAAACCATGGAACTGCTGGCCCGCCAGGGCCGGCGCTAGTCTATGCCCGAACTACCACCCTGCCAGCTCCTCTTCATTTGCAGCCAGAACCGCTGGCGCAGCCTCACTGCCGAGCGCCTCTTCGACGGGCACCCCGAGGTAGTGGCCCGCTCGGCGGGCACCGAGCCGGGCGCCCGCACCCGCGTAGCGGCCGGGCACCTGGGCTGGGCCGACGTCATTTTTGTGATGGAGAAAAAGCACGCCGACCGCCTGCGCGCCAAATTTGCGGGCGAGCTGCGGGGTAAAGCGTTGGTTAACCTGCGCATTCCCGACGACTATCAGTTTCAGGACGCTGCGCTCGTGGCGCTGCTGCGCCAGCGGCTGCACACCTACTTCGGCCACGACCTGCTAGCCGCGCCGTAGCGGGCGCGGGCTTACTTTTGCGGCCTATGCAATTTACCGTTGGTCAGATAGCCCAGGTGGTGGGCGGCACCGTGGAGGGCAACGCAAGCGCGGCCGTGTCGAGCCTAGCAAAAATTGAGGAAGCAGGCCCCGGCGCGCTGGCCTTCTTGGCAAATACCAAGTACGAGCCTTTCCTCTACACTACCCAGGCTACGGCCGTGATTGTCAGCCCCGAGTTGCCGCTGCGCCAGCCGGTAGCCGCCGCCCTTATTCGGGTGGCCGACCCTTACTCGGCCTTTACCAAGCTGCTCGAGTTTTATGCCCAGGCCACCCGCACGGCGCGGCGCGGCGTAGAGCAGCCCAGCGTGTTGGGCGAAGGCTCGACTATCGGTGCGGGGCACTACCGGGGCGCGTTTTCGTACATCGGCGAGAACTGCGTGCTGGGCGAAAACGTGCTGGTTTTTCCGCACGCCTTCATCGGCGACCGGGTGCGCATTGGCGATAACACCATCATCCACGCCGGGGCCAAAATCTACGCTGACACCATCATCGGGCAGCGCTGCGTCATCAAGGCGGGCGCGGTGGTGGGCACCGATGGCTTTGGCTTCGCGCCGCAGCCCGACGGCTCGTACCGGGCCATTCCGCAGATTGGCAACGTGGTGCTGGAAGACGACGTGAGCATCGGAGCCAATGCCACCGTTGATTGCGCTACCATGGGCTCAACCCTTGTGCGCCAAGGCGCTAAGATTGACAACCTGGTGCAATTGGCCCACAACGTGGAAGTCGGCCGCCACACCGTTATCGCCGCCCAAACGGGCATTTCAGGCTCCTCTAAAGTGGGCGACTACTGCGTGCTGGCCGGCCAGGTGGGCCTGGTGGGCCACATCGCATTGGCTAATCGCACTACCATCACCGCCCAGAGCGGCGTGCAGAAATCGGTGCGCCAGGAAGGCCAGGTGCTGCAGGGCTACCCCGCCTTCGGCCTCAAGGAAAACCAGCGTGCCACGGCCGTGTACCGCCGCCTGCCCGAATTGGAACGCCGGCTTACGGTATTGGAAAAAAGCCAGCCAGCGCCGGAAAAGCTTTAGCTTTGCGGCTGATTTGAGCTGCTCGCTACTAGCAGGGGCCTTTAAACGGCCCTTAGCTGTTAGCCCTGTTCCATTATGCAGCAATGCACCCCTCACTTAAAAACAGCTAACAGCCAGCAGCTAACGGCTACAGAATGAACGATAAGCAACACACCGTAAAAGCCCCCGTGACGGTGCGGGGCATTGGCCTGCACACCGGCGTTGAGGCCACCATGACCTTCTGCCCCGCGCCGGTGGGCCACGGCTACAAGTTTCAGCGCACCGACCTGCCCGGCGAGCCCATCGTGGATGCCGACGTCGACAACGTGGTAGACCTTTCGCGCGGCACTACCATCGAGCAAAACGGCGCCCGCGTGAATACCGTGGAGCACACGCTGGCCGCCCTAGTAGGCTTGCAGCTTGATAACGTGCTCATTAAGCTGAGCGGCCCCGAGCCGCCCATCATGGATGGCTCGTCGGCCGAGTTTATCAAGGCCCTGCACACGGTAGGCTTCGAGGAGCAGAACGCGCTACGTAACTACTATGTCATTCCCGACACCATCCGCTACGTGGACAACGCCCGCGGCGTGGAGCTCGCGGCCCTACCGCTGAGCGACTACCGCCTCACGGTGATGGTGGACTACAACTCGCCGGTGCTGGGCTCGCAGCACGCTACGCTCACTGATATCAATCAGTTTGAGAGTGAAATATCCTCGTCGCGCACTTTCTGCTTTTTGCACGAGCTGGAATATTTGTACAAGTCTAACCTCATCAAGGGCGGCGACCTTAGCAACGCCATCGTGGTAGTAGACCGCGCCGTGGGCGAAGACGAGCTCGACGAGCTGGCCACCATGCTGGGCAAGCCCAAGGTCTCGGTAAAAAAGGAGGGCATCCTGAACAACGTGGATTTGCGCCACAAAAACGAGCCCGCCCGCCACAAGCTGCTCGACATCGTGGGCGACCTTGCCCTGGTGGGCCGCCCGCTGAAGGGCCAGATTCTGGCCGCCCGGCCCGGCCACGCGGCCAACGTGGCGTTTGCCAAGAAGATTAAAAAGAAGATGCTGGAAGACAAAACCAGCCCGGTGCCAGTGTACGACCCCGCCCGCGAGCCGGTGATGGACATCAACCGCATCATGCAGGTGCTGCCCCACCGCTACCCCTTCCTGCTGCTCGACAAGGTTATTCACCTTGATAGCCAGATGGTAACGGCAGTGAAAAATATTACCATGAACGAGCCGTTCTTCCAGGGCCACTTCCCCGGCAACCCGGTGATGCCCGGCGTGCTCCAGATTGAGGCGATGGCTCAAACGGGTGGTATTCTGGTAATGAACACGGTGCCCGACCCGGAGAATTACTGGCAGTACTTCCTAGGCATCGAGAATGCCCGCTTCCGCAAAAAAGTACTGCCCGGCGACACGGTGATTTTTCACTGCCAGCTCACGGCCCCCATCAAGCGCGGCATCGCCAAGATGAAAGGCCAGGCCTTTGTGAACGGCAAAGTAGTGTGCGACGCCGAAATGAGCGCCGCCATCGTTCGCAAAGACAACGCCTAGTCATTTAACATTTATCAATTAACATTTAACAGTCGCTGGCTCTGCCATTAAGCGCTGCCGAATGCTAATTGAAGAGTTGTTAAATGTTAAATGTTAAATGTTAATTGACCCCAATGCTTTCCCCGCTCGCCTATATCCACCCTGCCGCCCGGCTCGCGCCGGGAGTTACCGTTGAGCCGTTCACGACCATTTACGGCGATGTGGAGATTGGCGAAAACACCTGGATTGGGCCCAACGTGACCATCATGGACGGGGCCCGCATCGGGGCCAACTGCCAGATTTTTCCGGGCGCGGTGATTGCGGGTGTGCCGCAGGACTTGAAGTTTGCCGGCGAGGTAACTACTGCGGAGATAGGCGATTACACCGTGCTGCGCGAGTGTGTGACTGTGAACCGCGGTACCGTGGACCAGGGCCGCACGGTGGTGGGCAGCCACTGCCTGCTGCAAGCCTACGTGCACATTGCCCACGACTGCCTGGTGGGCAACCACTGCGTGATTTCGAACTCGACCCAGATGGCGGGCCACGTGCAGGTAGGCGACTGGGCTATTATCGGCGGTACCTCGGCCATCCACCAGTTTGCCAAGATTGGGGCGCACGCCTTCATCGGGGGCGGCTCGCTGGTGCGTACCGACGTACCGCCCTTCGTGAAGGCCGCCCGCGAGCCCCTCACCTACGCGGGCGTCAACTCGGTGGGCATGAGCCGCCGAGGCTTTTCAGAAGCCCAAATATTGGCCATGCACGAGCTCTACCGCCTACTCTACCTCAGCGGCAGCGGCCGACAGGAGGCGCTGGCCCGCATCGAGGCCGAAATACCCGCCTCGGCCGAGCGCGACTACGTGCTCGACTTCGTGCGGACTGCCACTGCCGAGCGCGGCCTCATCAAAGGCCCCAGCCGCCGCAAAAGCGAAGAGAATGCAGATTGAAGCCCAAGGGCTGGGCCGGCGCTACGGCCGCCAATGGATTTTTAAGAACCTGAGTTACGAGTTCCGGCCGGGCACCGCCACGGCAGTGCTCGGCCCCAACGGCGCGGGCAAAAGCACGCTGCTCAGCATCCTGGCGGGCCAATTGCTACCCACCGCTGGCGCGGTGCGCTACGAGCTGGCCGGCCGCGAGCTGCCCGTGGCCGAGGTGCCGCGCCAGTTGGCCTACTGCGCCCCCTACCTCGATTTGCCCGAGGATTTTACCCTGCTGGAGCTGCTGGCGTTTCACACCCGCCTCAAGCCGTTGCAAGCCGGCGTTTCGGTCGCTGACCTGGTCGATATCATGTATTTGCAAAAGGCTAAAAACCAGCCGGTGCGCGAGTTTTCGTCGGGCATGAAGCAGCGCCTCAAGCTGGGGCTGGCTTTGTACGCAGCCGCCCCGCTGCTACTGCTCGATGAGCCCACCACCAACCTCGATGCCACCGGCACGGCCTGGTACCTGGAGCATGTGGCTCGCGTGCGCCAACAGGCTGACCGGCTCGTTATCGTATCATCCAACGTGCCAGCCGAATATGCCTTTTGCGAGGCGCAGGTGCGGATTACGGACTTTCAGTAGCAGCATTTGCCTGCATGATATAACCTACAGGCGTAGGAGCGAATTTTAAAAAACCTCCGACCAATCCGCCTTTGCAGTTGGCACTAGCCTCTACAGAGTTACTGGCTATATTGTTGGTGAGCGCTGGTGACCGACCTTGTCAAGCACGAACTGATATGCAGAACTGATAACTAGCTTATTACTCTCGGGTGCGACGCAGTTATTTTTATTCCTACTGGTCCGATTGAAGCGCTGCTGCTCGCTGGCACTACGGCCGGCCCCGTGCAATTTCAATTCCTACTGGTCCGATTGAAGCTGCGCGGCTACCAACGCGGCGTGCACGGCCTCAAAAATTTCAATTCCTACTGGTCCGATTGAAGCGGCGGTGCAGGCCTACAGCCCCAGCCCGCCCGGCACATTTCAATTCCTACTGGTCCGATTGAAGCGTAGCCGCCCCAGGCCGAGTTCAGGCTGTTATCGTTATTTCAATTCCTACTGGTCCGATTGAAGCCGACGCGCGGGGCGGAGGCCCACTCGGCCAGCTTCTATTTCAATTCCTACTGGTCCGATTGAAGCCGCTGCGCCAGGTGGGCGAGTAGCTCGCGCAGGAGCATTTCAATTCCTACTGGTCCGATTGAAGCCCCTCGACCAATGAAACGCCGCCTCCGCAAAAAGCAATTTCAATTCCTACTGGTCCGATTGAAGCCAGTCCTGCCGGTACTCAAAGCGCAAGGGACGGTGTAATTTCAATTCCCACTGGTCCGATTGAAGCCCGCGCCAAGGGGGCGGACGGGCTTACGCCTGTAAAATTTCAATTCCTACTGGTCCGATTGAAGCCACCACGCTGAAGGAGGTGCTGCGCTACCTCTACGATATTTCAATTCCTACTGGTCCGATTGAAGCCATCATTTGCGACACCATCAAGAGCGGTGAGGCTCTATTTCAATTCCTACTGGTCCGATTGAAGCCACGGCGGGCCTGCACAGCCAGCGCCGGCTACGGTGATTTCAATTCCTACTGGTCCGATTGAAGCCCTGGTATGTCCCGTTTGCCATCCCAATGAGGTGGTATTTCAATTCCTACTGGTCCGATTGAAGCCCACGGCGGCCATACAGCTTGTATTCATCTTGGATGTATTTCAATTCCTACTGGTCCGATTGAAGCACGAAAAGCCGCTCGGCAAGCTGCTTTTTTTTGGATAATTTCAATTCCTACTGGTCCGATTGAAGCTGCAAAAGCGCAACGCGCACATCAAAACGCTGTGTGATTTCAATTCCTACTGGTCCGATTGAAGCCACCGACCCGCTGCTCACCGACCTGCTCCAGCAGTATTTCAATTCCTACTGGTCCGATTGAAGCCCATGCAGCCTAACAGACGCTTGCAGGTGCTTGCTGGCCGACTGGCTTTCTAGTCCGATTGAAGCCCATGCAGCCTAACAGCCCCTTCCTCACCCCGCGCCATTTCAATTCCTACTGGTCCGATTGAAGCTCGCGGATAGCCAGCACCCGTAGTTTCAGCTTCGTCGATTTCAATTCCTACTGGTCCGATTGAAGCTGGCGTACAGCACGTTGCTGACCACGCCAGCGGCCATTTCAATTCCTACTGGTCCGATTGAAGCTAAGTATCTCGGCCCTGGCACCCACATGAAGGTGCCAATTTCAATTCCTACTAGTCCGATTGAAGCCCGTCGAAAAACGCTCAATAGTACGCGATTTTGACCTGGGAAGCCCCTATTTAAGCACCAGAAGAAGCCGCTTAAGTCGTCGGTCGCTAAACTAAAAGCACTATTTTACTTAGCCAGCGACAACCTTATTTATCAAACACTTGCTGAGTTAGCACACTCATTTATGTACTATACACATGCACTAGAAAATCAAGCGACGACTAACAATACTCTTCAGCGGCTACCCAGGCCCAGGCGGTAATAGCTGCCCACCCAGGCATCGGCGTCGCGGCTACCATCATCAGCGGGCACCGAGCGCACTGGCACGGCTGGCGATAACTCCACTTTATCCCGCACGCTGCCAAAAACGGTGAGGCTACTCGGAGCCTTCGTTCCCGGTGCTGGTCCCAAAAATTGGTTATTACCCGCCCCGCCATCGAGCCACACCGCGAAACCAGGCGCCAAGTTGCCGCGCAGCTCGAAACAGTCATCGCCACCCAGCCCGTACACGCGCAGGCGGCGGGTGTGGCGTACCGTGTAGGCTTGCTCACCGAGCAGGCTATCGGGCTGGGCCGGGCGGCGGGCCCACACTTGCAAGCGCAGACGGCCGGGGCTATCGGCCTGTAGCACAAAGCACTCGGCGGCATCGGTACCCAGCACTACGGCATCGGCGCACAACACCTGGTAGTAGCGGGCGGCGGCGGCGAGTAGCCCGGCGCGCCGGGTGTGCAGGCTGGCGAGTAGCTGCCGGGTCATCAGCGGCCGGGCCTCGGGAGGCACGGTGCCGAAGGCTTGCGCCAGCACCGAATCGGGCAGCCGGCGCATCAGTGAGTCGGCCTCGGCCCGAAAGGCGGCCTCGGGCAGCAGCGCCAGCGCGGTGTGGTCGAGCGGCCGGGCCGTGACGGTGAGCGCCTCGACCTGCACCGGGGCCAATTGGGGGCCGAAGGTGACGTAGCGCGGCCGCACCCACGAGAGCGCCCGCGTCAGCCAGCCATCATCAAAGCGAAAAAATGCCTGGTCGCGGTCGCGCGGGATGGGCCGAAACGCGGTGCCGCCCGGCCCGGCAAACGCGGCCCAGCGCCACTGGTCGGCCCGGCGGCTCCAGTCGCCGATGAGCATATCGAGCAGGCGGGCGCGCAGGTAGGCGCGGGCGGCGAGGCGGGCCGTGGGGCGGGCCAGTACCGCGCTCAGCATCTGGCCCGAATTAGTAACGTGCCGGGTGCGGCCAAAATTAGGCGCGTGGGTTTGGTCGAAGGCGGGGCGCTCTTCGAGCAAATACAGCGCAGGTTGAAACCGCGCCCGAAACGCGCCCAACGTGCTATCGGGCAGCAAATACACCAGGCGCGGATTGGTATGGTACACGCCCGCCGCCCGGGCCAGGGCGCTGGCTACGTAGGCCCCGTAGGGCGGCGCGGCGCAAGTCTGGTCGCGCAGTACGGGGCCTATCAACTTGTCGAGGCAGCCTACCGATACCTTGCGGCTCAGGTCTTTATCTACCGAGCGCAGCACGAAGATGCGGCCGTCGGCAGTGCGCAGGCGCAGGGTGTTGGTTTGGAAGCTGCCGCCTACTTGCAGCGGCAGCAGGCCCGCCGTGCCCAGCCGCAGCACCGGGGCCGACACCGGCGTGGCCCACAGCTGCCGGTAGTGCGCGCCCCACAGCCGCTGCCACCACCAGCCGCGCCGGGCGTAGTGCGCCCCCGGCGCCACCCGCACCCAGGTTGAATCGGGGCCAAAAACCGGGCGCGCCTCGGTGACGGCCGGGGCGGCGGGCTCGGCGCAGCCCGTAGCCAGGGCCGCACTCAGCAACGCGGCACTCAGCGCGGCCCGGCTTTTTTTACGGTGATAAAATTTGGTAGCGTACACTGCAATAGGTTAGCTAATAATTTGGCAATGAAATAAACACGCCAGATAAATTCCTTTAGCCAGCTGGGCCGCGTGCCTGGCCACTGCGCCCGCCATATAGCGCAGCCTTGGCCGTGGGGGTTGCGGGCGGCGGAGTCAGCTTATCCTTTCCGGCTGGCCTGCGTTGAAGTAGGCAACCGCCCACCGGCCCGTTCTACGGATTATCCTGTCTTTATTTTGCGCTCTGGTACTTTTTCTTTTTTTTGTGGTAGTCTGGCGCTGACGCTGGCTTCGGGCTGCGCCCGCAAAAACTTTTTTCAGGCCGACGCCCGGGTGCCCGGCCCAGGTGCCACGGCTACCCGGCCCGCCGCCCCCGACAGCGTGTGGGCCGTGGCGGGCCGCCACTACAACCGCCACGGCCGGTTTTTCAACTGGTTTATCGGGCCGCACCACCGGGCCGTGTGGGCGGCCCCGGTGCAAGTAACGGTATTTAACTTAGCCTCGGCCGATAAGCAAGCGGGGCCGCTGACGCCCACCAAGCTGGGCGGGGGCTTCCAGAGCACCAGCCTCACGCTGGAGGGGCCCGATGGCCGCAGCTACGTTATCCGCTCGCTCGACAAAGACCCGGCCCACATCGTGCCCGCCTGGCTGCGCGGTACCTTCATTACCAATGCCTTGCGCGATGGAACCTCGGCCGGCAACCCCTACGGCGCGCTGGTAGTGCCGCCGCTGGCCCAGGCGCTGGGTGTGCCCCACACGCACCCGCGCATTTTTTACGTGCCGCTTTCTGAAACCGCGCTCACCGTGGCCGATGCCAACGAGCGCCTGCGCGGCAAGCTGGTTTTGTACGAAGAAAAATATAAGGGCAAGCGCGTGCGCTCGGCCCAGTTGCCGCAGGCCCGCACCTTTATCGACGATGAGGAGATGCGCCAGCGCATCTACACCCACCCCGCCGACCGCCCCGACCAGCAGGCGCTGCTGCGCGCCCGCCTGCTCGACGTGCTCATCGGCGACTGGGACCGCCACGCCGGCCAGTGGCAGTGGGCCGAATTACCTGACCCCGCTCACCCCGGCCGCCGCCGCTACGCGCCCGTGCCCAAGGACCGCGACCAGACGTTTTACCGCATTTCGGACGGGCTGGTGGGCTGGCTGGGCACCCGCAAGTTTACTGTCCGCCATTTGGTTAGCTTCAAACAGCACATTCGCGACGTGAAGGCGCTCACCGGCCAGGGCCGCTACGTTGACCAGCGCGGGATGCCCGAGCTCACGCGCCGCGACTTTGCCGCGGCGGCGCGCTACGTGCAACAGCACCTGCCCGACTCGACCCTGGCCCGCGCCGTGCGCCGCCTCCCCCCCGCCGTGTACGCCCTCGAAGGCCCGCGCCTGTACGATGCCCTACGCTACCGCCGCGACCAGCTGCCCGCCGTGGCCCAGAAATACTACCTGCTCAAAGCCCGCCAGCCCATCGTGGCCGGCACCGACCAGCCCGATTTTTTTCAGGTGCGCCGCACCCGCGACTCTACTACCGTCCGCATCTACAGCCGGGCGCTGGGGGCTGATTCGCTGTATTTTCAGCGCACGTATTTCACCAAAGAAACTCGCCGCCTCACCCTCGAAGGCCTGGGTAGCAACGACATCTTCGACATCAGCGGCCGCGGCCTGCGGCTGGTGCTGCACGGCGGCGCGGGCCAAGATGTGGTGCGGCCCGCCGACGCGCCCCGCGTCGAGTTTGGTCAGGAAGCCAACGGCAACCTCGACGTGCCCAAGCCCCGCACCGAAAAGGAAAAGCTCAAGAACTACGACCGGCTGGAAGACGAGTGATTTTCATTTAACAGGTATCAATTAACATTTAACAGCTCGACTAACGCACTATTATATAGCACGTTAGTCGAGCTGTTAAATGTTAATTGATACCTGTTAAATGACCTAAACTTCCGCCAGCATTTCGAGCACCAGGTGTTCGGTAGGCGACAGCTCGTCCTGGTCCTTGGGGTCGGCATCGTGGCGGCGCAGGTACTCGATGAGCCGGCCCGATTTGAACAGCTCGACTACCTGCGGGTGGATGTAGTACTTGGAGCACACCGTGGGCGTGTTGCCGAGGTTGCTGGCGACCTCTTTCGTGGCCTTGCGGATGGCCTTTTCGGGGGCCAGCTCGGGCTCGTCGTGCAGCACGGCTTCGAGGCAGCTCACCATTTTTACGGTGCCGCCCCAGGTGCGGAAGTCCTTGGCCGACAAGGCCAGTCCGGTGTGCTGGTGCAGGTAGTCATTTACGTGGCCCGACTCCAGGGGGTGGCGATGGCCATCGGGACCGTAGAACTGGAACAGGTGCTGGCCGGGAATCTCCTTGCACTTGCGCACCAGGCGCGCCAGCTTCTGGTCGTGCAGGGTTACGTCGTGGGCCACGCCTTTCTTGCCGACAAAGGAGAAGCGCAGGTTGGCCCCTTTTATTTCTACGTGGTCGTCGAGTAGCGTGCTGAGGCCGTAGCTTTTGTTTTTCTTCGCATACTCTTCATTACCAATGCGAATGAACGACTGGTCCATGAGCGTGAGCACCAGCGCCGCTACCTTATCGTGGTCGAGGCCGGGGCGGCTGAGGTCTTTTTTGAGCTGCCGGCGCAGCTCGCCTAGCTTTTGGCCGAAGGCCAGCAGGCGCGAAAACTTGGTGAGCGAGCGGGCCGCATCCCAGGCCGGGTGGTAGCGGTACTGCTTGCGGCCGGCCGCGTCGTGGCCCGTTACCTGGAGGTGAAAATTGGCTTGGGGCGCAATCCACACCTCCGTCCAGGCCGGCGGAATGACGAAGCTGTGGATGCGGGCCAGCGTCTTCTCGTCCGCTATTTTATGGCCTTTCGTGTCAAAGTATTCAAACTCACCCTTGCCCGCGCCGGGCTCGCGGCGCAGGCCGGGGCCGTGGTCGGTGGCGTAGCGCAGGCCCGCCAACTCGGCCTGCCGGGCGGGGTCTTTGTAGAGCTCGTGGGCAGCGAGGTCGGCCACGGGCGGCAGGTGTTTTTTGCGGGTTTTGGGGCGGGGCGCGGCGGGGGTGGCGGTGGGCATCTTATAAGGGAGTAGAACGCAGTAGCTTTTCCAACGTGGAAGCGGCCCGCACAGTTGGCCGCTTCCATGTTGGGCGCGGGCGCGGCCCACGGTGGCGGTTATTCTATACTGCAAAATCGCATTCCGAACGCACAAGCATAACCTGCACATAATGACTACTTCATATCGAGCCGAGACCTTTGGGACAAGCTTTTTTTCCACTTTACCTGGTTGGGATATGCTGTTTTCAAACCTCTTCGCCGGCCTGCGCCGCGCCCGGCGCGCCCTGCTCTACACACTAGGCCAGGCTACCTTCTGGAGCGTGGCCAGCTTTTCGCGCAAGGGCTGGCTGGGCTCCGTCTTCCGGGCCGGCACGCCGGGGCCGCTGCTGGCCCCCGAAGGCCCCGCCACGCACCCGCGCCGGGCGACCCGGCCGCGCCCCGGCTACCGCATTGCGCCCCGCCTGGCATGAGTGTAGCCCCTAACCTCTTGGCCGCCGCGCCGCCCGCGCTCGACGGCAAGCCCCGCCGCCCCCGCAAGCGGCGCGTGCAGGTAGCCGTGATAAGCGACGTACACCTAGGCACTTATGGCTGCCACGCGCAAGAATTGCTGCGCTACCTCAAGAGCATTCGGCCGGCGGTGCTGGTGCTCAATGGCGACATTCTCGACATCTGGCAGTTTTCCAAAAACTACTGGCCGCCCGCCCACATGCGGGTGCTGCGCTACCTGGCCGGCCTGGCCGCCAAGGGCACCCAGATTCACTACCTCACCGGCAACCACGATGAGCTGCTGCGCAAGTTTGCCGGTTTGGAAATTGGCCATTTTCAGCTCGATAACAAGCTGGTGCTCGATTTGCCGCACGGGCGCACCTGGCTGTTTCACGGCGACGTGTTCGACGTGACCATGCAGCACTCGCGCTGGCTGGCCAAGCTCGGCGGGCACGGCTACGACTTACTTATCGTGCTCAACCGGCTCGTCAACTTTGGCCTGGCCAAGCTGGGCCGGCCGCGCGTGGCCTTTTCGAAAATGGTGAAGGAAAAGGTGAAAACCGCCGTGGCGGCCATCAACACCTTCGAAACCACGGCCGTGACCATCGCCGCCGACCGGGGCTACCGCTACGTGGCCTGCGGCCACATTCACCAGCCCGAAATCAAGGAAATCGCCACTGAAAAAGGCCCCGTCACCTACCTCAACTCGGGCGACTGGGTTGAAAACCTGACCGCTCTCGAATACACCGCGCAAACCGGCTGGCAGCTCTACCACTACCACGCCGACCCGCGCATGGCGCACACCACCGAGTTGCCTGACGCCACCGACCACGCCGCCGATGCCGACCCGGCCACGCTGCTTCAGCGGCTACTGGCCGAGCTCACGGCGGTGTAATCTACAGTAATACGCTACCCACGCGGGGCACCTCACCCCCCGGCCCCCTCTCCAAAAAAGAGGGGGAGCCGACCGCAGGCAGACGTTGTTGGGCGTCAGGCTCCCCCTCTTTTTTGGAGAGGGG
>NZ_DASTEP010000160.1:0-17258 GCF_035709525.1 Hymenobacter sp.
CGCTGCGGGGGTTGCCGGCCGCATCGTAGTACTGCTGCACGATGGCCGCGTTGCGGCCGTTCACCACCAGGTCGGCCCCGGTGCGATTGAAGGCCAGGTGGCCGCCCAGGCGCTGCCGGGCCGCGAAGGCCAGCCCACCCAGGCCGGCCGGCAGCCGCACCGATAGGGCCAGGGCGGTAACATCGACGTTGAAATTGAGCGTATTGTCGCTGGTGAGGCCGTTGATGAGGTCGGTGCGCTCGGTGGCGCTGAGCTGGTCGCTGTTCTCAAAAATCATTTTCCGGAACTGGGTGCGGCTCAGCGACTGCGAGCCCACGCCCATCCCCAGCTCGCCGATGCTGAAGGCCACGCGGGCCCCGCCGTCGCGCCCCAGGTTGGCCGGGTTGATGCCCACGGCCTGGTAGCCCTCGGCAAAGGTGTTGATGACGCCGCCCCGGCCGGTAGCCGAGAAATTGCTGAGCTCGTTTTGGGCCAGCGCGGGGGTAGCGGCCAGCAGCGCAGCCGCCAAAAATGGGGAAAGGTACTTCATAAAAAGAGCAGAAGGAATATAGAGTTTTCGCAAAGTTACAACCTCGGCGCACGGCCCTACAACCTCGGCGGGACGCGCCCCCGTGGCCGCCCCGCGCCCGCCCCAGCCGGGTAGGCGGGCGCGGCGGGCGGGGCCGGTTGGGGCGCGGGGCGCTATTTTGCGGCCGTGCCTGCCCCTCCCCTTTCCGCCGCCGCCTACGCCCAGGGCCTGGCCGCCGGCCAGCGCGGCCTGCTAGCCCGCGCCATCACCCTGGTCGAGAGCACGCTGCCCGCGCACCGCGCCCTGGCCCAAGATGTCCTGCAAGCCGTGCTGCCGCACACCGGCGGGGCCCTGCGTCTGGGCATCACGGGGGTGCCGGGCGTGGGCAAGAGCACGTTTATTGAGGCGCTAGGATTGCACGTGGTCGAAAAGCTGGGCAAGAAGCTCGCCGTGCTGGCCATCGACCCCAGCTCGCCGCAGGGCGGGGGTAGCATCTTGGGCGATAAGACCCGGATGCCCGCCCTGGCCGCTCACCCGCGCGCCTTCATTCGGCCCTCGCCGGCTGGAGGCAGCCTCGGGGGCGTGGCCCGCGCCACCCGCGAGGCTTTGCTGCTGTGCGAAGCGGCGGGCTACGACGTTATTTTTGTCGAAACCGTGGGCGTGGGCCAGAGCGAGGTAGCCGTGCACGGCCTCGTCGATTTCTTTTTGCTGCTGATGCTGGCCGGAGCCGGCGACGAGCTTCAGGGCGTGAAGCGCGGCATCATGGAAATGGCCGATGCCCTGCTCATTACCAAGGCCGATGGCGGCAACGAGGCCGCCGCTCGCCGCGCCGCCCGCGACTACGAGGGCGCGCTGCATTTGTTTCCGCCCAGCGCCTCGGGCTGGCCTGTGCCGGTGGCCACCTGCTCGGCCCTCACCGGCGCGGGCCTGCCCGAGGCCTGGCAGCTGGTGGAGGACTACGCCGCCCAGGCCCAGGCCAGTGGCTACTGGCAGCACCGCCGCGCCCAGCAGCAGCTTCAGTGGCTGGCCGAGGCCGTGCGCCAGGCTCTCGAAGCTCGATTTTATGCCCAGCCAGGGGTGCAAAGCGCCTTGCCCGGCGCGCAGGCCGCCGTGGCGGCCGGCCAGCTCACACCCTGGGCGGCGGCCGAGCTGCTGCTGGGCCAACCCTAACTTCCCACATTCGCCGGGGGCGCCCCCGCGCTCGCCGGGGGCGCCCCCACGCTCGCCAGGGGCGCCCCCACGCTCGCCGGGAGCGCCCCCACGCTCGCCAGGGGCGCCCCCACGTTTACTGGGGGTGTTCCCACGCTCGCTGGGGGCACCCCCACGCTCGCCGGGGGCACCCCCACGCTTGCCGGGGGTGTCCCCACGTTTGCTGGGGGCGCCCTTATGGGCTGGAAGGGCGTCATTCTGCTCCGCATTGACGCCCTTCTGACTCAGAATGACGCCCCCGGCGAGCGCAAGGGCGTCATTCTGTTACGCCTTGCCGCCCTTGCGCACCGGAAGGACATTACCTGGGGTTGCAAAAAAGCCCCTATTGGCGGTCAGAAAGCCCTTTTCAGGATTTTGGGACTTACACGGCCCAGCAGGCGGGTCGCCTCACGCCCCAGCATCCTTTCCTCAGCAAAGAGGGGAAGCCGGGTGGGGAGTTTTGCGTGTTGCGTGTTGGGTTTTGAGCTTTTTCTTTTCTAAATCAGCGCTCAGAACTCCCCCCTACTCGCCCGCACGCTCGGCCAGGTACACCTCCAGCATGGGGTAGCCGCCGGGGCCGGGCTTGGCGCGGTCACGGGCGTCCTTGGGGTTCAGCTTATGAGCGGTTTCCCAGGCGTCGGGCATCCCGTCGTGGTCGGTGTCGAGGGGGGCGGGGGCAGTTTTGAGCACTGGCCAGGCCTTTTGCGACACCGCATAGGGCGTGCCGTGGGGGTAGCCGCCCTGCACGTCGATAATACGGCCCGTGCGCAGGCGCACTTCGCGCACCAGGCGCTGGTCGAGGGTATCGCGGGCGGGGCGGGTGGCTCCGGCCCCGGCCAGCACCAGCTGGTAGGCTTCGGTGGCAGTTTGGGTGGCCACGGGGCCGAGGTCGAAGGGGCGCGGGGCCTGCGCCAGGGCCGTGTCGGCGCGGGTACCCTCGTGCATATCCACGCCGCGCCAGTTGTGGGCCGTTACCTCGGCGCTGGCTTCCTGGTAATTGCCGGCGAGGTAAAACTTGCCGTAGGGCAGCGGATTGCTACCCTTCGTGAGCTTGTAGGGGTTAAGGAGGCGGGCACGCACGGCGGGCTTGGTGCTGGGGCCGGGCTTGTAGTAGTTGTTGACGATGTTGTAGTTGCCGCCCTCGCCGGCGTACACGTTGTTTTCGCCCCAGTCGTAAATCACGTTGTTGCGAAAATCACAATTCTCGAAGCCCGCCGGGTGGGTGTAGCGGCTGCCGTTGAAGCGCGGCGTGCGCGAGTTGCAATGCACAAACAAATTGTGGTGCATGCTGGCGTGCTGCCCGCCCCAGATGCCGCCGTAGCCGTGGCGCTCGTAGTCGGCGTCGCCCTTTTCGAAGTGATACGAGTAGTTGAGCGGCGGCCCGATGAGGTTCCAGCTCAGGGTAGTGCTGTCGCCTTCGTACACCGAAAAGCACTCGTCGGTGCTCCAGCTCATCGAGCAGTGGTCTACTACCAGTTGGTTGTTGCGGGTGCCGCCCAGGGCATCGTCGCCGCCCGCTCCGTCTTTGAAACCCTGGTTTTGGTTTTTATCGCCCATCCGAAAGCGCACGAAGCGCACGATTACGTTGCTGGCCTTGATGCCCACCGGGTAGTCGGCCAGGCAAATACCGCCGCCCGGCGCAGTTTGGCCCGCGATGGTGGTATTGGGCTGGCTGATAGTGAGCGGCGACTGCAAGTGAATGGTGCCCGCCACCCGAAACACGATGGTGCGCGGCCCGGCCTTGGTAGTGAGCGCGTAGCGCAGGCTGCCGGGCTGGTTGTCGTCGTTGAGATTGGTGACTTCCAAAACCGTGGTAGGCACCGCCGCCGTGCCGCGCCCGCCCGTGGTAAAGCGCCCCGCGCCCTCGGCCCCCGGAAAAGCGGGCAGCCGGGCGGCGGGCGGCGCGTCGGCCGCCAGGCGCAGGCCCCAGCCGGTAAACAGGGTAGAACAAAGCAGTGCGTGGCGCAAGCCAAAACCAGATAACAAGAGCATAGTGGTGGGAAAAGGATAAGTATCTGCGCAAATAAGCCCCGGCCGGCCCGGCAGCGGCGGTGCAAGGGCGGTTTTCTTTGCGCAATCGTTGTCGGCAACGTTGCCAGGGAGCGGCCGGGCGGGAGCCCGCAGCCCCGCGCTCGTATCTTGGCTGCGTTTTCGTTCTTTTTAGCTTTTACCAAGCTGCCAGCTATGCTGTCTTCTGTTATTTCGCTGCGCGCCATGCGCCGGGCCGCCCTCGGCGGCACCTTTTTTATCACGGCCCTGGGGGCGCAGGCCCAGGCCCAGCTCACGCCGGCGCAGCGCTGGCAGCACCTCGACCAGCAGGCCGATGGCGTGCCGGGCATCAGTGCCGACCGCGCCTACCGCGAGCTGCTGGCCGGGCGCACCCCTACCCCCGTGCTAGTGGCCGTTATCGACTCGGGCATCGACTCGGTGCACACCGACTTGAAGAGCATCCTCTGGCGCAACGCCCGCGAGATAGCCGGCAACGGCAAGGACGATGACAAGAACGGCTACGCCGACGACGTGCGCGGCTGGAGCTTCCTGGGCGGCAAAGACGGCCGCAACGTGAACACCGAAACCCTGGAGCAAACCCGCATCTACGCCCAAGGCCGCACCCGCTACGAGGGCAAAAAGCGCGAGGACTTCTCCAAGAAAGAGCAGGGTAGCTTCGACCTCTACGAAACCGCCAAAGCTGGCCACCTCAAGGCCCGCGCCGAGGCCGAGGCCACCGGGCAGCGCCTGCAAAAGCTACTCGCCGACCTCAGCCAGACCGCCGAAACCCTGCGCCAGGGCGGGGGCGGCGCAGCCCTCGACTCGGCGGCCCTGCGCACGGCGGCCCAGGCCCAGCCCGCCGTGCCGGGCGCTACCCAACTCTACGCGCTGGTACACCGCCAGAACGTGGCCGGGGCCGAGCCGCTGCTGGCGCGCCTGCGCACCGCCGTGGAGAGCAGCAAGCACAAGCTCGAAACCCAGCTCAACCCCGACTTCAACGCCCGCGCCGTGGTGGGCGACAATCCCAATAATCTCAAGCAGCGCGACTACGGCAACGCCGACAGCCAGGGCCCCGACGCGGGCCACGGCACGCACTGCGCCGGCATTATCGGGGCCGTGCGCACCAACGGCGTGGGCATGGAAGGCGTAGCCGACGCCGTGCGGATAATGAGCGTGCGCGCCGTGCCCGACGGCGACGAGCGCGACAAAGATGTGGCCAACGCCATCCGCTACGCCGTGGACAACGGCGCGCAGATTATCAGCATGAGCTTCGGCAAAGACTACTCGCCCCAGAAGGCCGCCGTGGACGAAGCCATGCGCTACGCCGATAAAAAAGGCGTGCTGCTGGTGCACGCCGCCGGCAACGACAGCCGCGACCTCGACGCCACGCCCAACAATTTCCCCTCCAACGTCTACCTCGACGGGCAGCCCATTCCGAACCTCATCACGGTGGGCGCGAGCAGCCGCTTCAACACCGCCGACCTCGCCGCCGGCTTCTCCAACTACGGCCCGCAGCACGTAGACGTGTTCGCGCCTGGCGTGGCCATCTACTCCACGGTGCCGGGCGGCGGCTACGACCTCAAGAGCGGCACCAGCATGGCCTGCCCCGTGGTGGCCGGCATGGCGGCCGTGCTCAAGGCCTACTACCCTACCCTCACCGCCGCGCAGCTCAAGGCGTGCATCTTGCAGTCGGCCGTGGTAAACCACACGCAGGTGCGCAAGCCCGGCACCAAGACGCTGGTAGACTTCGCCACGCTTTCGCGCACCGGCGGCATCGCCAATCTATTCGGCGCGGTGCAGCAGGCGCAGCAGGTGGCGGGCAAGTAAAGGCGGCGACTCGTCAGGCGTGGGCGCCTCACGAGACCCCTATGGGGCCGGCCCCCTCTCCGAAAAGGAGAGGGGGAGCCAGATGCCAATTCTTACAAAAAAGCAAAAGGGCTTTCAGCGATGCTGAAAGCCCTTTTGTATAGCGCCGCGATAACCTGCGGTCGGCTCCCCCTCTCCTTTTCGGAGAGGGGGCCGGCCCCATAGGGGTCTCGTGAGGCGCACGCGCTAGCGTAAGCACTACCCCCGCGCCCGGCGCAAATTGAGGTAATCGAGATAGTACAGAATTTTGATGGACACGTTGTTATTGTGTGGCGTATTCAGCGTATTGCTCAGGTGGTCGAAGTAGAGCGGCGTGGCCTCATTGCCTTGCAGAAACGACGCGGTAGCGTCCTTCCACACCAAACTCACCTGCGAGCCGGGCGCAAACCACCACACCAATGCCGCGTCCACATTGAAGGCGCTGTAGCTGGTATCGTGGTTGCGCTGGTAGCCCAGGTTTTCCTCGCGCCCCCCGGCGTAGAGGCGCGCAAAATCGAAGTAGCGCACCATGCTCACGTAGTGCCGCACGCGCATGGTGAAGGACAGCCGGTTGGTGAACGTGTAGTTGGCGTTCAGCGTGTTGGTAAACGTGCTCACGTTGCGGCGGCCCAGTAGCACGTCGCCCCCAATAACGGCGAGTAGCGGCCGGTCGAGCGGCTCGTCGGCACTGAGGCCGTCGTTGACGTAGCCCACCTGATTGAGGCGCAGGTTGTAGTCGAAGGTGTAACGAAAATTCAGCTTGTCGCTCACGCGGTAGCGCGGGCTCAAGGTCAAACCCAGGCCCCAGCGGCGCGCCCGGCCGGCCACGCCTTCGCGCGCATCGAGGGCGTAGGGCCGCAGGCCGCCGTTGATGTCGTAGGCAAATTTCTTGCGGTAGTCGCTCGACACGAACGCGCCCAGGTTGACGCTGCCCGGCACCCGCACCCAGTAGCTACCCAGCGGGTAGGTGCGCGGCTCGTAAAAGTCGTTTTTGGCCCGGTCGATATTGAGGTTGAAGCCCGCCGTCAGAAAGCTTTTGGTGAACGTAGTGTTGGCGCTGCCATAAATGCCAAAGTCCTGATATAGCAAAGGCTTGAACAGCAGCGACTGGTATACGCCCAGCGAGGAGTAAAAATTATTAACCTTCCAGAACTGCTTGTACTGGTTGTAGTTGATGGTGGCCGACTGGCTCACGTTGTTGTTGCCGAACAAAATGCCCAGGTCATTGGGGTTGTAGGTGTCCGACTCGATGCCGTGGTCGACGTTCCAGGTCCAGTTGCCCGATATTTTGCCGTAGTTGAGGTAGTACTTGTAGCCGCTCGGGTCGTCGATGCGCGCCTCCGAGTTCAGCACGTTGCCGTAGCGGCGCGAGTAGTTGAGCTGCCCGCTGAGGGCGTACTGGTTTTTGGCATCGGCAAAGCGAAACAAGCCCGCCGTCACGTTGGCGTCGTAGGTGCGGCCGGCGCGCGTCACGTTGGTGTTGATGAGCGAGATATAGCTGTTGTTTTTAAGGCTTTGGTCGAACACCACGATGTTGTAGTTGGTGAGCGGCTGGGTCAGCACCTGGCGCTCGCGCTCGCCCGTGGAGTCGCGCACTACGGCGTAACTGGCCGCCGACACGGCGTTGAACACGCCCACGCCCAGCCCTTTGCGCGTGCGGCCCGATATTTTGGTGGCGTTGAGCAGGCGCGTTACGCCGGGGTCCTGGTACACCGTTTCGCCTTTGGCCAGCTGCCCGCCCGCCGTGCCAAAGCCCAGCGGCTGCGCCCCCACGCGCCGCGAGTAAAAGAGCCCGCCCTTGTTGAACAGCTCGGTGCCTTCGGTGAAAAACGCGCGGTTTTCCTGGTACTGCACCTCGAAGGGCGACAAATTGAGCACCTGGTTATCGCTGAGCACCTGCCCAAAATCGGGAATGAGCGTGGCATCCAGCGTGAAGCTCTCGTTGATGCCCCATTTCACGTCGGCCCCGCCGTTGAAATTGGTGCTGGTGTTGCGCTTGCCCTGCTCATTGTACGGGTAGTGGTTGGCGTAGGCGCTCACGTAGGGCGTGAGCGAAAGGCGCAACGGCGGGTGCAGGTTTTCGAGCCCCGTGAACTCGCCCCATTGGTTTACGAAGCCATCGACCTCGGGCCGCACCGGGTTCCAGGTGAATTGCTGATTATCAGCCTTGCGCTGCCGAAAAAACTGCACGCCCCAGGTTTGCACCGGCACCTGGGCAAAGCGGATGGCCGAGTACGGAATGCGGATTTCAACGCTCCAGCCTTTGCCATCGGGCAGCGGGGCCACGCGGCTGTCCCACACGGCATTCCAGGCCGCGTCCTCGCCGTTGGCGGGCGAGTAGCGCATGTCCACCTGCACACCCGTGCTCATCACGAAGAAGCCGTAGCCGTTGAGGTGGTCGCGGTAGGGGTCGAGGAAAAAGGCAAAAAAGTCGGTGTTGCCGATGTGGTCGCGCTGGGTCAGCTCGCGCCGGATGCTGTCGGCGCTCGTTTCTACCAGCCTGGCTCCCACGTACATGGCCACGTCGTCGTAGAGCACGCGCACCTGGGTAGGCAGCCGCTCCCTGGGCCCCGGGTTCGGCCGAAACTGCGTGAACTCGCTGGCTACCGGCGCGCTGTTCCAGGCCGCGTCATCGAGCACACCATCGAGCTTGATGGGGGCGGGCGTACGCGTGGCCGCCAGCTGGCGGCGCGCCACGGCGGGCGCGGCGGGCTTGGCCACCGGGGCTTGCGCATGGGCCGCCACGGCACCAAAAAAACATAGAAAGCTCAGCAGCAAGCGCACGAGCGCCGGCCGGGGCAGCAGCAGAAACATGAGAAAAAAGAAGAGTAGTAGGTAAAGTTCCGCTATAGACACGGCGGCGGCCAGGGTGTTGCCAGGGGCGCAGGTTTTATTTAAAGCAACTGCCTTGGCACAAGCTTAGGCGCAACCGTACTTTGTGCTGGTAGTAACTATCCTGAGTTGCGAGGTAGCCGCGAAGCGGCGGCATGTTGGTAGCCACCACAGCCAATCGGCTACTGAGAGCCGCAAAGCGGCGGCATTTCTTCGTGGGTGCCGCCGCTTTGCGGCTCCGGTTTGCAAAACAGCACATGGCCTACCAACATGCCGCCGCTTCGCGGCTACTCCGCTACTTGAGTCGCCTACTCCTGCTTTCTGAAGAACACGTCGCCGCTCACCGAGTGCAGCGTCACCAGGGGGCCGCCGCTGCCCAGGCTGCCGTGCAGCTCGTAGCCCACGTACACGCGCTGCTTGAGGTTGCTGAAGGTCACGGCCGGGTCGGCGTAGACCTCGCCCGAAATGGTTTTCAGGCGCAGGTCGGCACCCTGGGCGGCGGGCCAGCTCACATCCACGTTGCCGCTGATGCTGGTGGCATCCACGGCCTTGCCGCCCGGGAGGCCCGTCAGCTTCACGTTGCCGCTGATGGAGCGCAGCGTGAGTTCGCCGGTGAGGCCGGCCGACAGCACGTTGCCGCTAATGGTTTTGGCCGTGACGGGGCCGCTGAGGCCGCTTAAATCGAGGTTGCCGCTGATGGTGTTGAGGCGTAGCGCCGTGCCGGCGGGCAGCGTCACGTCGTAGTCGATTTTCACGCAGTAGCTGTACTTGTCGCCTTTGTGGCGGTTGATAGTCGGGCGCAGGCCGCCCGTCTTTTCCGAGCGGGTGTAGCCCACGTTGAGGCCGCCCGAGCCGTTGTTGCGGCTGCCACCGTCGCAGTCGCCGATGAAGTTTATTTCGCGCAGCTTTTCCTCCTCAAGCTTTTCGACTATGCTCAGCTCGCCGGCCGTGGTTTCCAGGCCCAGGCTGTAGAGGTCGTTGTTCTGGTTGTCGTTGATGCTCACGCGGGCCTGAATGCTGAGGCTACTCCCCGCCCGCACCTTGATGTTGTGGGCATATTTGAGGTCGAGAAATACGCCCTGGCCGGCGGCCAGCGTGGCAGTTTGGGTTACGAGGCGCTGGGCCAGGGCCGGGGCCAGGCTACCGAGTAGCAGGGCAGCGGCGAGTAGAAAGCGGTACATAGGGTGCAGAAGCTGAGAGGTGAAGGAGTCGGTTTTATCGGGCCCGAAAAGGCGCGGCCGTGGCCGTCGGAGCCGGTCGCCGCCGCTCACCTTTCCGCTTTCCCGCGTTGGTGTCAGACGCTTGCTGGCAAGCTTACGCAAGCCTTATGCGTAGCAGGCTACTTGGTTTTTCTCAAAAAGACATCGCCGCTGATAGTCTTGAGCGACAGTGCAGTACCGCCGCCGTTGGCCCGACCGTCTACCGTTTGGCCGCCTACGTGCCGCAGGCCGTTGCTGCCCCCCAGGTTCAGGTCGAAATCGGTGAAAATCTCACCCGAAATCGAGCGCATGGAAAGGCTGATTTTGGCCGACGCGGGCACACTCACGTCCACGTTGCCGCTCACCGACGACACGGCGCAGGGCTGGCTTGGGGTAGCGCTGAATTTCACCTGAATGTCGCCGCTGATGGTATTGGCCACTACCGGGCCGCTCACGTTCAGCAAGCGCAGGTCGCCCGATTTCAGGCTTACCTCGATGCGGCCCGCGATGTCGCGCATGGTCAGGTCGTCCGAGCCGCCCCAGGCATCCTGGGCAAAGGCCACGTCGGTTTGGCGCGGCACTCGCACGGTGTAGTGCCCGTCGCTGCGCGAGGTGCGCGCAATGCGGATGGTGTTGGCGGCGGTTTGCGTCACGGCCAGCCCCAGGCGGGTATTATCCATCGCGCCGCCGCTGTATACCGGGCGCAACCCCTGGCGCAGCGCCTGCGCCGTGGCGGGCGACTCCTCAAAGTTGCCCGAGCCCTTGATAATGAGTTCGTCGCCGTCGTAGCCCTCCACCGTTACGTCGCTGCCGCGCATGTCGAGCACCACTTTACGATTGGTCGGGCTGTTGAATTTCATCTTGTATTCCTGGGCGCGCAGCTGCGCCGGCAGGGCCAGCACGAAGGCCAGCAACATCAAAGGCAGAATATTTTTCATGATAATGGAAAGCGAAAAGAATCAGCAGCTTGTACAGCGGAGTGGCACTCCGCTTCCCCACCGGGCCGCCGTAGTTGGATAGTGGGGTATATGAAGCGGAGTGCCACTCCGCTTTACAGGTAAAATTAAATCAATTGGCCCAGGCCGCTCGCGGCTTGCTGGCGCACGGCGGGCAGCACTTCGGGCTTTTTCGTCAGCTGCTCCAGTTCGCGCACGGCGCGCTTTTCACGCAGCGTCACGAGGGCTTCGATGAGGGTAATCTGCACGTTGGGGTCGGTTTGCAGGGGCAGGGCTTCTACCAGCGCGGGGCCCACGCGGGGGTCGTTGCGCAGGCGCACCAGGGCCTCGCAGGCGGCCAGCCGCACGTTGGGGTTGGGGTCGGTGTCGAGGGTATGGATGAGCGTGAGCACGGCCGGGTCGTTGGCCTCCGTGACCAGGGCCGGGGCCTGGCTCACCAGCTGCAAGCGCTGGCTGGCCGAGGCCGGCTGCTGCCGCGCCGCCGCCATCCGCACCGAAAGCGAGGGCTGCGCCGGCTGCTCGGTGGCCGCCAGCGTAGCGGCCGGCTGGCTGCCCCGCAGCAACAAGCCCAGCACCGCCCCGATGGCTACCAGCGCCACGCTGGCCGCGATGCGGAGCCAGTTGTTAGTGCCTGGTACCTGATGCTTAGTGCTTAGTTGTTGAGCACTGTTCATGACTACTTGCTCATTGCTCATTAATTCTTGGCCGCCGCGCTGGGCGCTTAGGGGGCCGGGCGAAGCTGCGGGCAGCTTCGCCTTTTCGGCTTCCAGCATGGCCAGGAAGTTGTCGCGCAGCGCCAGCGGGGGCACTTCGGCGGGCAATGCGTCGAGGTCGCCGAAGAGCTGGCGCAACTCGGCCAGCTCGGTTTGGCAGGCGGGGCACCCGGCCAAGTGGGCGGCCAGGTGCGCAACCTCGGGCGGCAGCGGCTGGCCGTCGGCCAGTTCGGGCAGCCAGGGCCGCAGTTCGGCGCAGGCCGCGTTAGGGTGAGACAGGTGCATAATAGCTTGAATTGTTAGATTGTTAAACTGTCGTAATTGTTGAATTGCGGCTACTATTCAATACTGTTAAATGATAACTGTTAATTGTTAAATGACTTAGCTCAGGTAAATCTTGCGGAGCGCATCCAGCGCCCGGTGGGCTTTTACGCGGGCCGCGCCGGCGGTGCAGCCCAGTTGCTCACCAATTTCGGCGTAGTCGAAACCCTGGAAGCGGTGCAGCAGCAGCACCTCGCGCTGGGCGGCGGGTAGCAGCGCCAGGGCTTCTTGCAGGGCCTCGTGCTGGTCGTGGGTGGCGCGCTGGGCCTGGGCGGCGCGGCCGTGGGCAGCGGTTTTTTCTACGTCTTCCAGGTCGGCGCGGGGGCGCTGGCGCTGGTAGTGGTCGGCCCACACGTGGCGGGCCATCTGGTAAACCCAGGCCCGGAAGGGCTGGCCCGGCTGGTAGCTGGCGCGGTAGCGCAGCACCCGCACAAACACGTTCTGGGTCAGGTCTTCGGCCACCTCGCGGTCGCCGTTGGCCAGCCGGGCCAGGAAGCCGAAGAGCGGCCCCTGGTAGCGCTCAAACAGCCCGGTGAGGCAGTCGAGCTCGCCCTCGCGCACCCGCTCCATCAGGGCTTCATCGCTGAAACGAACGGCGGTGGCGGCGGCAGGCATACGGGCGGTGAAAGGGTCGGGAGAATCAGGTTTTGCAGGGAGTACCGGCGGCGTATCCATTCGTTACAATGAAAAGAAAAATTTCCTAAAAAAGGCGGGGCGGCCGGTGGCACCGGGCACAAAAAAGCGGGCTAGCTACCTGTTTATCAGATAACCAGCCCGCCTTCGAGCAGCCGGGCACAGGGCCACTTAGTTTTCGTCTACCGTGATGCTGAAGTTCGAGTGGCTACCCTTGGTTTTGGTAGCGGGCTGGTTGAACAGCTTGCGGTACTTAGCGACCTGGGCCGGGGTGAGGGCCTGGCCGTTGACACGCCCGCCCTCGTCGTCGAGCTCAAACGAGAAGTGCTTTTCGTCCTTAATCAGGCCATCCTTGCGCAGCGCCTCGCGCAGCTTGGCGGTGTTGGGCGCGGCAGGCGGCGGCGGGGGCGGCGTGGGGCCTTGCGGAACCCGTGGGCTAGCAGGTGCCTGCGGAACCTGCGGCGGCCGGGGAGTGGTGGGGCCACTGTAAACTTCCTGTTCGCGGCCAGCGCCACTCAAGGCGCGCAGTTCGGCAGCGTCGGCAGCCATCCGGGCGCGCAGTTCGGCACGGCGGCTATTGATTGCCAGCAATTCGGCATTGCGCCCGGCTTGTTCGGCGTTGCGAGCGGCTTGTTCCGCATTGCGGCCGGCCCGCTCGGCATTGCGGGCGGCCTGCTCGGCATTGCGCTCGGCCTGGGCGGCATTGCGGGCGGCTTCGTCTTCGCCGGGGCGGCCGGTTTTGTCAAATTTCAGGCGGCCACCACGCTTGCTGTACTCGATATGGAAGCGCGGGTCAGTCGGGCGGCTGGCCGTAGTGCTACCATCCATCTTGAATTGAAAGTTGCTGCCATTGCCGCTGCCGAAGGCCCGCAGCTTCATGCTTTCCTTTTCTAACCGACGCACTTCCTTGGCCATTTCCTCGCGCTGCTCGTCGTTCAGCTCGGGGCTGCGCATGGCTTCGGCCAGGCCACGCCGGGCTTCGCGCAGCGCTTTGCTGGTGAGGCCGTCGGCCGAAAAATTGAAGCTAAACGACCCGTTTTCAGGGCGCTCGGGTTGCTCGGGTAGTTCCAAGCGCTCGATAGGATACGCCCCATCCGGGGTACGCAAGATGCGCAGCGGCGGCGCGGGCACAGTTACCACCTCCACGGTGCGGACTTTCTCTTTCTTGTTACGGCGGGCCTTCTGGCTTTCCGCGCCCGTGTCCACGGGCTGGCCATCTACCAGCAGGTTCACCACGCGGCCTTTTTTGTCTTTCTCAATCACGACCGTGCTGGCGCGCCCCCGGCGCGGCGGCCCCTGCGCTGCCCGGTTGGGTTCGGTACCCATCAGGCTCCGCACCCCTTCGGCAAAATCAGGCATGGCGGGCAGTGCCGGGAGCGCCGGTATAGCCGGAAGTGCGGGCATAGCCGGCAAGGCCGGAAGCGCTGGCAAGGCCGGCAGTGCCGGCAACCCAGGCCAGGCGCTCGCTACTTGCGGCTTGCGCGTAGTATCGGCCGGCACCACGGCTTGCTTAAGATTGGTTAGCAAGGCTTTGGTGCCTGCCGGGGCCGCCAGGGCCACGCCCGTGCCCAGCCCGGCCACGCCCAGCACACCCAGCAACAGCGCCAGCAGCCCCTCGCCCAGCGTGGGAGCCTGGGGCCGACCCAGCGCCAGCCGGCGCACCCGCGCCAGCAGCGAGCCGCGCCCGCCGGCCCCGGCCGCCGCCAGCGCCAGCCGGGGCGTAGCGGCCGTGGTGGCCTCTAATTCGGCCAGGGCCGCCAGGGCGCGGGCCACCCGCAGGCGGTCGCCGCCGCAAAGGGCGGCAGCCTGGTCGTCGCAGCAGTTTTCGCGCTCGGCCCGCAGGCAGTTGGCCATAAACCACACCGCCGGATGGTAGAAAAACAGCACCTCCACCACCGACACGGCTAGGTTGAGCAGGTAGTCGCGCCGCACGATGTGCGCTAGCTCGTGGGCCAGCAGCGCCTCCAGCAGCGCCGGGCTCAGGCCCGCCACCGCGCCCAGCGGCAGCAAAATGGCCGGCCGCAAGTGACCCAGCACTAGCGGCCCCGCCACGCGGGCGCTTTCCAGCAGGGCCACCGGCCGCCGCACGCCGGCCCGCTGGGCCAGCGCCGCCAGCCGCCGCTGCCAGTCAGCACCCAGGGTCGGGGTGCCGGTTTGGCGCAGCCGGCTGGAGTACACGAGGCCGCCCACCAGGCGGCCGCTCATCAGCAGCAGGCCGAGCAGCCAGGCTACTACTACAAGCGGCAGGTAGGCTTCGAAGGTGCCGCGATTAGCTTGCAGCCAAGCCAGCGGCGCGGCCTCGGCGGCAGCCGGGGTGCTGGCAGCTAGCCCGACCGGGGCGGCGGCCAGGGCCACGGCCGGGTCGGCTACCCATTGCGCGGGAGCGGGCTGGCTTTGGTAATAAAAACTGAACGTGCAGCCCACCGCCAGCACCAGCGCGCCCAAGGCCCCGGCTGCCACCGCGTAGCGCACCTCGGCGCGGTGCCGACGCAGCAGCGGCAGCGCCCCGGCCAGCAGCAGGGCCAGCGCCCCGCCCTGCCACAGCGAGTGCAGCAAGGCATATCCTACGCCCCGCACCAGCGCGGGCGATATTACTTCACTAAGCACCTGGGGCGTCGTCATGGGAGTTAGGATTGGGTTGGTTGGCGTTTTGAATCTCAATGTCATTGAGCAGGCGGCGAATCTGAGCCAGCTCGTCGGCCGAGGTTTTGCGGTGGCCCAGGGCCTGCATCACCAGCTTCAGGGCCGAGCCACCGAAGGTGGCTTCCACGAACTTATCAAGCAGCAGGCCCTGGGTATCCTGCTCGCGCACGGCCGCCCGGTAGATGTGGCTGCGGCCTTCGTCGTCGCGCTGCACGAGGCCCTTATCCAGCATCAACTGCATGATTTTGAGCGTCGTGGTGTAGCCCACTTCGCGGCTTTTGCTGAGCTGCTCGTTCACGAGGCGCACGGTGGCGGGGCCGTGCTGCCAGAGCACGTGCAGGATTTCAAGCTCGGCGTCGGTAGGTTTGGGCATGATAGAAACGGAAAAAGTTTCATACGAATAATTTCGTAGGCCAAATGTCATACGACAAGCTTCGTAGTTGCAAATAAGAACTACGAAATTCATCGTATAACAACCAATTTGTCTTTTATTTTCCTGATATTCAAGAACAAAATTTTTACTGCATCAGGCAATCAGTATTTCACTAGCGCGCCGGTGCGGTGCTACCCCAGCGGCCGGGGCTACGTTCGCTTGTTCAGCCAGAGGAGTGTGCCCGGCCGCAGAAACGGAGTACCACTCCGTTTTACACCGCCGCCCGCTTGCGGCTCAGGGTCACGCGGGCGCGGTGGCAGATGCCGCCCAGCGGCGGGTTGAACTTGGACACGCTCACCCGCGCCCGGCGCACCTGCGGAAACTCCAGCATCAGGCGGTCGAGGATGCGGTGGGCCAGGTGCTCGAGCAGGCGGGCGGGCTGCTGCATCTCGGCCAGCGTGAGGCGGTAGAGAATCTCATAGTTCACGGTTTCGGCCAGCTTGTCGGAGGCCCCGGCGGCGTGCAGGTCGGTGGTGAGGTAGAGGTCGACGCCGTACTTGTTGCCGATTTTCTGCTCTTCGTCGTAGTAGCCGTGAAAGGCGAAAAATTCGAGTCCTTCGAGTGCAATCTGGCCCATTGGTGGATGAGTGAATGAGTGGATGAGTGAGTTGGCGAAGGCGGGCCTTTTGCTTGTGTGGCGGCGCGCCGGGGCAAAAGTGCGGCGCAAATGCCCGGCCGGGGCCGGGTTGGGGCGGGGGCCGCTAATTTGGCTCATCTAAACCCTTTTCCCATGGAACCCACTCCCCAGGCTACCCACCACCGCTGGGCCGACATGCCGGTAGACCAGCTTTCCGATGCCATCGGCCGCCGCCTCATTACGGGGCAGGACATGATGCTGGCGCACGTGTACCTCAAAAAAGGCGCGCTCGTGCCGCGCCACCAGCACATTAATGAGCAGATTACCTACATCTTAGAAGGCGCGCTGCGCTTCCACGTGGGCGAAGGCGCGGGCGAAGAAATCATCGTGCGGGCCGGCGAGGTGCTGTGCATCCCGTCCAACGTGCCGCACCAAGCCGAGGCGCTCGAAGACACGCTCGACGTGGACGTATTCAGCCCGCCGCGCCAAGACTGGCTCGACGGCAGCGACGCCTACCTCCGCCAAAACCCGCGCTAGCTTATGGATTTTGGCATAACCGGAAAAATCGCGCTGGTGGCCGCCGCCAGCAAAGGCCTGGGCCGCGCCGTGGCCGAAGCCCTCGCCGCCGAAGGTGCCTCGCTGGTGCTGTGCGCCCGCGGCGAGGAGGCTCTCCAGCAAACCGCCGCCGCCATCGAAGCCGCGCACGGCGGGCCGGTGCTGGCCGTGGCCGCCGACTTATCGACCGGGGCCGGGGTAGCCCGCGTCACCCAGGCCGCGTTCGAGCGCTTCGGGCGGGTCGATATTTTGGTCACGAATACGGGCGGGCCGCCCGCTGGCACTTTCGCGCAGCACAGCCCCGAAGCCTGGCAGGCCGCTACCAACCAGCTGCTGACCAGCGTAGTAGAGCTAACCCGCGCCGTGCTACCCGGCATGCAGGAGCGCGGCTGGGGCCGCATTCTCAACGTCACCTCCATTGCCGTGAAGCAGCCGGTGGCGGGCCTCATGCTGTCGAATAGCCTGCGCGCGGCCGTCACGGGCATGGCCCGCACGCTGGCTACGGAGGTCGCCCCGTTCGGCATTACGGTCAATAACATCCTGCCCGGCTACACCCGCACCGACCGCGTCGAGCACCTGGCCCAGGCCACGGCCGAGCGCGAGGGCATCTCACCCGAAGAAGCCACCGCCCGCTGGACCCGCGAAATACCCATGCAGCGCCTCGGCGAGCCCGCCGAATTTGCCGCGCTGGCGGCCTTTTTGTGCTCGGCCCGCGCCAGCTACATCACTGGCACGTCCATTCCCGTCGATGGCGGCTGGATAAAGGCTTTGCTGTAAAGCGCCTGGCTTTCAATCAATTTAAATAATTGACATACGAAATATCATGCAGAGCGCAGCGCAGCATCTCGCGTGGCGCAGTAATCTTC
>NZ_DASTEP010000161.1:0-3902 GCF_035709525.1 Hymenobacter sp.
CGGTCGGCTCCCCCTCTTTTTTGGAGAGGGGGCCGGGGGGTGAGGTTCACACGCGCTCAATTATCACGGCGTAGCCCTGCCCTACCCCGATGCACATCGTCACGAGTGCGTAGCGCTTCTGCTGCGCGTGCAGCTCCAGAGCGGCCGTGCTGAGCAGACGCGCGCCGCTCATGCCCAGCGGGTGGCCCAGCGCAATGGCTCCGCCGTTGGGGTTGAGGCGCGGGTCGTCGTCGGCCAAGCCCAGCGCGCGGATGCAGGCCAGCGACTGCGCGGCGAAGGCTTCGTTCAGTTCGATAATGTCAATGTCATTCAGCGTCAGACCGGCTTTGTTGAGGGCCTGCTGCGTGGCTGGCACCGGCCCGATACCCATGATGCGCGGCTCGACACCCGCCACGCCCATGCTCACGATGCGGGCTTTAGGCGTAAGGTTGTGACGCTTGATGCCTTCCTCCGAAGCCAGTAACAGGGCGGCGGCCCCGTCGTTGAGACCCGAGGCATTGCCGGCCGTGACGGTGCCGGTTTTGCGGAAGGCGGGGCGCAAGGCGGCCAGCCCGTCCAGCGTGGTAGCGGGCTTTAGAAACTCGTCTTCGGCAAAGAGCACGGGCTCGCCCTTGCGCTGCGGAATGGGCACGGGCGCGATTTCCTGCGCCAGCCGGCCGCGCTGCTGCGCGGCGGCGGCCTTCTGCTGCGAGGCCAGCGCAAAGGCGTCTTGGTCGGCGCGGCTGATGCCGTACTGGTCGACCAGGTTTTCGGCGGTTTCGCCCATCGCATCGGTGCCGTACTGACTTTGCATGGCGGGGTTGATGAAGCGCCAGCCGAAGCTGGAATCGTGCATCTGCGAATCGGTGCCAAAGGCCTTCGAAGGCTTCGACATCACGAACGGGGCGCGGGTCATGCTCTCTACCCCACCCGCCACGAACAAGTCGCCGTCGCCGCTCTGGATGGCGCGGGCCGCCGCGATGCCCGCCGACAAACCACTGGCGCAAAGGCGGTTTACCGTTTCGCCGGGCACGGTGGGCGGCAGGCCGGCCAGCAGCGCCGCCATGCGGGCCACGTTGCGGTTGTCTTCGCCGGCCTGGTTGGCGCAGCCCAGTAGTACATCGGCCACGGCGGCGGGGTCAGCACTGGCATTGCGGCGCAGCAGTTCGCGGATGGTGTGGGCGGCAAGGTCGTCGGGGCGCACGGCGGCGAGCGGGCCGCCAAAGTTGCCGATGGGCGTGCGGATGCCGTCGATGATATAGGCTGAAGTCATTTTTTTAGCTGTTGGCTATCAGCTGTTAGCTGCTGGCCTTAACCGCCAGAAAAAGCTGACAGCTAATAGCTAACGGCTAACCGCTAAAATTATAAAATCTCGTTGCTCGTGCGGTAGGCCGTGCCTTTGAACAAGGCCAGCACTACCCCATTTTGGTTGACGACGCGCACCTGGTACACGCCGACTTTGTGCTTGAGGCTTTCCTCGCGGGCTTCCACCGTGATGCGGTCGCCGAGCCGGCCCGCTTCGAGGTAATCGACCGTCACGGTGAGGCCCACGCTCTGGCGGCCGTGGCTGTTGCAGGCGAAGGCAAACGCCGTGTCGGCCGCCGCAAACGTGGCCCCGCCGTGCAGCGAGCCAAAGCCATTGAGCATGTCGGGCCGCACCACAAAGCGCAGGCGGCAGTAGCCAGGGCCGACCTCTTCGACCTCTAAGCCCAACAGCTGGCTGAAGGTATCGTGCCGCAGCATCAGGTCTTTCACGGCTTCGGCCGGCTGGTTAGGAGCGGGCGTGGGCAGGCTCATGGGCTAAGAAAAACTGGTGGTCGCGGGCCAGCCGGCGCAGCAGCGGGCTGGCGCGGTATCGGTCGTCGTGGTACTCGTGGTAGAGGCCATCGAGGGTAGCCAGCACCTGCGCCGGGCCTAGTTCGTCGGCCCAGGTTAGCAGGCCTTTGGGGTAGTTGACGCCGGTAGTCATGGCCAGTTCCAGGTCCGCGGCCGCGGCCACGCGCAAATACAGCGCCTCGGCCGCCTCGTTGATGAGCATGGCCAGCACCCGGTGCAGAATGGCGGTGCCGAGCTGCGCGTCTTTGGTGGGCGCGGGCAGCACCGCGCCGGGCGCGTAGTCGTAGAAGCCGCGCCCCGTTTTGCGGCCGTAGTAGCCGGCCTCAAACAGCCGCTTCTGGGTGAAGGATGGCCGGTAGCGCGGGTCGTAGAAAAAGGCCGTGAAGACAGACTCCGTCACCCGATAATTAACGTCATGGCCGATAAAATCCATCAGCGCAAACGGCCCCATGCGGAAGCCGCCCAGCTCGGTCAGCGCCCAGTCGATGGTGGCGGCGTCGGCCAGGCCCTCTTCCAAAATGCGGATGGCCTCGCCGTAGAACGGCCGCGCCACGCGGTTCACGATGAAGCCGGGCGTATCCTGCGCCAGCACCGGGCGCTTGCCCCAGCTGGCTACCAGCGCCCGCACCTCCTCAGCCAGCCCGGCGCGGGTTTGCACGGCCGGGATGACTTCGACCAGCTGCATGAGCGGCGCGGGATTGAAGAAGTGGATGCCCACAAACCGCTCAGGCCGCTGGCACGCCGCCGCAATGGCCGTGATGGAGAGCGAAGAGGTATTGCTGGCCAGCCAGCACCCGGCCGGCACCACGGCTTCTACTTCCTTGAAAACCTGCTGCTTCACCGCCAGGTCTTCCACAATGGCCTCGATGACTAAGCCGCAATCGGCAAAATCGGCCAGCGCGGTAGTAGGGTGCAGGCGGGCTACGGCCGCGTCGGCGGCTTCGGGGGTTAGCTTGCCTTTGTCGGCCAGCTTGCGTAGGCTGGCGGCGATGCTGGCCGTGGCTTTTTCGAGCGCGCTGGCGTTTTGGTCGAGCAGGCGCACGGGGTGGCCGGCGGTGGCGACCACTTGCGCGATGCCCGCGCCCATTGCCCCGCTGCCGATGATGCCGATGGTTAGTTGTTGCATGGTTGAATTCAGTGTACTTGGACTTTGTGGTCCGAGCGCGAGCGCAGCTCGCCTCCCGCGTTTGGGAACGTCGGGATAATTTATGCTAACGTAGATGCGAGCTGCGCTCGCGCTCGGACTACAAAGTCCAAGCTACATCCCCGTGAAAGTAGGCTGGCGCTTTTCCATGAAAGCCGCCACGCCCTCGCGGTAGTCGGCGGTGTTGCCGGCGCGCAGCTGGTAGTCGCCCTCGGCGCGCAGCTGCTGGGCTACATCATTGCCGAAGGTGCGGTTGAGCAGGTGCTTGGTGTAAGCCAGGCCCTTGGTGGGTAGGTCGGCGAGCTTGCGGGCCAGCACGGCTACTTCCTGGTCGAAGGCGTCGTCGGCGAAGCTTTTGTAAATCATACCCATCTGCACGGCGTCGGCGGCGCTCACCTTGTCGCCGAGCAGCATGAGGGCGCTGGCGCGCTGCAAACCCACGAGGCGCGGCAGGAAGTACGTACCGCCGCTGTCGGGCACCAAACCTATCTTACTGAACGCCTGAATAAACGAGGCCGATTCTTTGGCTACTACTACATCGCAGGCCAGGGCCAGGTTGGCCCCCGCGCCGGCGGCTACGCCATTTACGGCGGCTATCACCGGCTTGTCGAGCTCGCGGATGAGCAGCACAATGGGGTTATACAGCTTCTCCACTATTTCGGCCACGTCGGGGGCGTTGGGACCGGTTATTTCGGCCAAATCCTGGCCGGCGCAGAAGGCGCGGTCCGTGCCCGTGAGCACCACGGCGCGCACGCTGGCATCGGCCTGGCACTGGCGCAGGCGGTCTTGCAGGGCCAGGGCCACTTCGCGGTTGACGCTGTTGAAGACGGCCGGCCGGTTGAAGGTCAACGTGGCGACGCCGTCGGCGAGGGAAAAAAGCAGGGGCTGGGAATCGGACATGGAGAAAGAATAGTGGTTGGCGCTCAGCGCTTGTGTTACCCCA
>NZ_DASTEP010000162.1:0-28522 GCF_035709525.1 Hymenobacter sp.
TACCGTGACCTTGACGTAGCCTTCGGCATCGCGCCGTTGCTTTTGCAACTGGCGCAACTGCTGGCGCTCCGCATCGGTCAAGCCTACCTTCATGCTGCAAACTACTTACCACCTTTCGCTTTTCACTTCACGACAGGTTTAACTTAAGCGACCCTCGCCGAACAGATTACGCAGCTGCATGCATAAACCAGCCAGGCAGCTGCGCAACAGATAAACTACTGGCTGACGGTGCGCAACTGGCTTATCGGCTGGCGCATTACCGAGTACAGCAGGGCGGTAGCGACCGGGCCGCGTACGGGGAGCGCCTACTACCGGAAGTAGTTTATCACTGCCCCTATCAGGCTAAACCCTTGTTTTTCCGCGACGTGCCCGCTACAGTGATACGCCTGAAGTTGTATTTTGAGGTTGCGCAGTAATTTGTTTTAACGCCCTAGCTGGCGATAGCTGCTGGTGCGTCCCCGCATGGCCACGGGCGGCCCCGCTGAGGCTCTACCGGCAGCACCCGGTATGGCAGGCAAAGCATTAAAAAGGCCCTTGGCTCTTATCGAGCCAAGGGCCTTTTTTCGACTAGACAGCCGCGCTAGAAGGCAAGGCCAAACGTCACGCCCGAGCGGATGCCGAAGCCTTTGAATACGCCCGCGTCGAAGCTAGCACCGGCCCCCGAGCTGCTTTCCTTGAGCTTGATGGTGCCGCCGTTGTAGCTGGGGCCCAGAAAGGTATCGAGCGAGAAGCGCTGCTTGAACAGCCACTGGTGGCCCACTACCACGCCGCCGCCGTAGGTGCTGAGCGAGGCTTCGGCCGTGCCGCCGCCGTCGATGGAAGCGTAGCTGGTGCTGAGCTTCAGGTTTTGGTAGCGCAGAAACGGGCCGACGTAAAAGCCTTGCAGCGCCGGCTTGCTGGCCGACAGGTAGAGCCGGTACTCAGGCGTGAGCGCGAAGCCCGATAGACTGGTGTCGTCGATGCTCCACTTCGTAAACAGGCCACCAAGTTGCAAGCTGCTATGCTCGCCCACAGCGTGCTCGACAAAAAAGGAGCCGGTTTTAACCAACGGGCTGAAAATGTTGGCTTTCACCACGGTGCTTTGGGCCGAGGCCGCCGAAGCGCTGCCCACTAGCAGCGCGGCAGCTAAAAGAAGCTTTTTCATAGAAAAATGCAGAAAAATTGAGGGTAAGTGAGTTGAAGAAGTATGGAGAAAATGCCTGCTTAGTCGGCGCGGGCTACTGAATGACGAGGCGGCGCACGATGGGCCCCTGGGCAGTGGCCAGGCGCAGGGTATACACGCCGGCCGGCTGGCCGCGCAAATCCACCACCCGGCTGGGGGCGGCGGGCCCGGCAGCCTGGGTTAGCACCGGGCGGCCCAACAAGTCGCTCACGCAGAGGGGTATAGCCAGCAGCGTGGGCTCGTGCGCGGCATCGAGGGTGAAGAGGCCGTCGGCGCTGGGGTTGGGGTAGAGCGTGAGACGGTTGGCGAGGGCGTCGGTGCGGGTGGCCGTGGTGGTGCCGGTCAGGTTCAGCTCATCCACGAGCAGGGTAGTGCCCGCCGTGAGGGTAGTGGCCTGGCCCGAGTTGAGGATGATGCGGACGGAATCGGGGGTTTGCGCCCCATAGTAGGTCAGGGGCACCGTGGCCAGGGTGTAGGTAGCGGCCACGGGCAGCACCAGCTGGCCCCCAGCCACGGGCTGGCTCTGGCCGTTCACGGTGCGCGTCAGCAGCACGGTGGCCGTGGCCGAATCGGTGGCGGCCTGCGGGCCGCTCAGCTTGTAGCGCAGCTGCAAGGCCGCCGGCCGGCCGGTGTACGGCACGCCCCCAAAGCCGCCGTCGCGCAGGTTGAGCTTGGTACCCAGCACCAGGTAGCCCGGAAAAACGCCGAAGGGCGCCACGTTTTTCGTTTCGACCCGGGCAGCAAAGCTGCCGGCGTAGGCATCGGTGGTTTTAGACACGGTACCGGTCGCAATTGGAATGCCCAGCGTGGCTTGCAGCAGGTCGTCGGTGGTCAGCCAGCCATGGGCGCGGTCGCCGGCGGCGGTAGTGGTCCAGGTTTCGAAGCCTTTATTAGGCAGCTGCTGGGCCAGGGCGGGCAGCCGGGCGGCCAGCAGCAGGGCCACGCAGAGAGGCAAGCGTTTCATAGGAGAAAAGAGGGAAAAAGGTGAGGTATGGCAGCAAGCCATGCTGAGACTTATCGCTTTGTTTATCAGCCATCTAAATTGACATCACAAAGGTAGTGGGCCCCAAAAGCGGTGGCTTTCGCCAAACGGAGCATCTCTTTTCCGTGGCGGATTTTCGCGCGGCCGGGCCGGGGCTAGCCGCGATAATCCGGCAGCGAAAAGCCGTACTCCGTTTGGCGAAATCCGCCGCGAAAAGCCGTTGGTAGTTTTGCATCATAAACGCAGCAAGCAGGTTTACAAGCCCTTGCGAGCTACCCAAGCCCTACCGCTATGAAAAACTTGCTTTGCCTGCTTGCCAGCTGCTGGCTACTCGCTGCCCCCGCCCGGGCCGCTACCCAGCACGGCCCGGCCGCCGTGCAGGTCTTTCCGAGCCCCGCCCACGGCGAGCTTACCGTGCGGCTGCCCGAGGCCGCGCCCCGCGCCGGCTGGCAGCTAGCGCTGCTGAACGTGCTGGGCCGGGTGGTGTGGCAGCAGGCGCTGCCGGCGGCTACGCCAGCTACGGTGCCCACCGCCGGGATGCCCGCCGGCCTCTACTGGGTGCGCCTGCGCGGGCCGCAGGGCTACGAAGCCGTGCAGCGGGTAGTGTTGAGCTAACGCCTACCCCTCGCCAGCGCCCGCGAGGGCCGCCCTACCACCCGCCCGCAGCGGGGCGGCAGAGCAGCCGCGTGGCTATGCGAAAGCAAAATACTTGCCGCAATACATTGACTTATAACACACTTCACCATCACACTCGCCTTCTTTCTTAAAGCCATGCGCTTGCCTCTTCCAACTTTCGTGGCCGCCGCTGCCCTGGCGGTGCTGCTCGGTGCCTGCCAGGGCCGCCCCGCCCCTACCCCCACCACCGCCGCCCCGGCTCTAGCCGATAACTACTTCAAGGTCAGCTTCAATGGCCAGACGCGCACGTATGCCGACGTATCGTTCGGCGACGGGCAGCTGGGGGCCCTTAAGAGCCTCCACATCGCGGCGGGCTCGACGGCCGACGCCTACCTCACGCTCGACGTGTTTGGCCGGCAAGCGGGCACCTTCCCGTACCGGCAGGCCTTGAGCCAGTACGAGGGCGTGAGCCAGGCAGAGTACAAAATTGGCGGCAAGGTCTTCGCCAGCTACAAGGCGCTGGTCTGCCCCACCTCGGCGGGCTACTACTCGACCCAGGGCCAGGTAGTGATAACCGAGTACGTGCCCGGCCAGCGGCTGCGCGGCACGTTTGCGGGGGCGCTGCTCGACCAGGACGACCCCGACCAGTGCAGCAAGCAGGCCACGCCCTTTAGCGGCGAGTTTTGCCTGACTAAAAACTAGTTAGCTGCCGCGCGGCGTGGCAGTGCATTTCTCTTTCCCTCTTCACCTTTTTTCTTTTTTTAAATGAAAACTTTCCGTTTTGTGTGGGCGGCGGCGTTGCTCGCCGTCTCGACCAGCGCCTTCAGCAGCTGCCAGAACAACATCCCCAGCCCAACGCCGGGTACACCGGGCACGCCCGGCACGCCGAGCACGCCCGCCACTGCCATCCCCGACGCGCTGGTGGGCACCTGGTACGCCGAAAACAACGCCAACCCACTTACCACTAACTGGAACCAAGGCACGTTTCAGGGCTCACCGGGCTTTGCCGAGTTTCGGACGATGGTATTTACCAAAAACGGCACCGGCGCGGAAGAGTACCATTCGGACGTGTACACCAGCGGCACCGACGTAGAGCAGCGCCTGTGCAAGATGACGGGCACGCTCGAATACGACGCCAGCGCCACCCCGGCGCGGCTCACGTTTCATGCCCAGAGCGGCACGGTGCGCGTGTTCAGCAACAAGTACGCGGGCTACAAGGAGTCGCCGATAGTGGCCGCCGACGTGGCCAAGTACAAGCTGACCTGGAGCCAGCCCCAGGCCTCGACCTTCGCCACCAGCCCGAACCATCTGACGGCCAACCTCCTGGACGGGGCCACGGCCGTGGCCGTGAAGTACAAGCAGGTGCCGGGCACGGGCATCACCAACCCCAACGTGGGCAACGGCCTCTACGACAACCCGCCCGCCACGGGCACCTACGTCAAAATCGGCAGCCAGTACTTTCCTACCGCCACCATCGGCAACCACGTCTGGATGACGGTGAACTACGTGGGCAGCGGCGGCCTCAACGATGCGCGCTACCCGCAGCATGGCACCTACTATAAGTTCATGGATTTGAACCAGGTAACGATACCGGCGGGCTGGCGCATCCCGACCCGGCAGGACTACGTGGCGCTGCTGGCCTCGCAGGGCCTGACGCTGGACATGTGGGACGCCACCGACCCCTCCGACGTGCCCTCCAAGCGCAAGCTGGGCCAGCTGATGGCCCCCAGCGTGTGGGCCACGCAGGATGGCTACGCCACTAATAGCTCGGGCTTCACGGCCCTGCCCGGCGACTACCGCAGCGCCAACGCCATCGGCAACGGAATCGGCTCCAACTGCCGCCTCTGGACCTCGTCCAAAGACGCCAACAATACGCCGCTGGGCTTCCAGATTTTTCAGATAGTGGGCGACACCTACGCCGCCATCGCTACCTACCCCATCGGGGCAATACCTCAGTGCCTGCCCGTGCGCCTGGTGCGCGACAAATAGCGAATGCCCGCCCCAGCCGGGGCCGCGCCACGGCGCGGCCCCGGCTTTTTGCTGCCTTGCGGCAGGCCCACTTTTTTCCTCGCTTTCTCTGCCATGCCTGTTTCTGAACTCTATGCCGGCCCGCCCGAGGCCACCGACCCCGCGCCAGCGGCCTCGCTGGGGCGATACTTCTTCTTCCCGAGCCTGGGCCTGGGCGACAGCCAGTTGCATCCGCCGCCCGAAGCTACCGCCGAGGCCACCCTCACGGCCGCGGCGCTGGTGCTGCGCTTCCGGGCCTGGCCCGACGACCTGCGCTTTGAGCTGGACCGGGCCCGGCTGCCCGGCCCGGCCGCCTGGGCTGCGCCCTACGCCCTGCGCAGCCTGGCGCAGCCCCTGGCCCCGGCCGGCGTGCGCTACCGCTACGCCCGGCGGCGGGCCGCGCGGGCCGGGCTGGGCACGGGCGAGCTAGCCGCGCAGCTCGCGGGTAGCGTCACCATCACGGGGTACGATGCGCGGCGGCAGCTGCTGAGCGGCTACTACGAGGTGCGCGCCGCTGGCCAGCCCGACCCGGCCCGCGCCGCGCCCGCCGGCACTACCTGCACCATCTTGCTGGCCGGCGACTTCGACAATGTGAAGCTGCGAGTGAGGTAGCGCGCCCCATGGCTCCGCAGCGGCTGCCTTCCGCCAACAAGTGGCCGCTGAGCTGGCCGCCCGCCCCGTGGCTCCGAAGCCCGCTCCCGGCCTGCCGGGGGCGGGCTTTTGGATGGGCGGGCGAAGGCCGGAAAATCCGCCAGCGAAAAGGAGTACTCCGTTTGGCGGAAGCAGGGCGGCGGGGGCCAGACCGAATTTTGCATCAGCTAACACACAGCGCTTTACCTCGGGCTGATGCACAACTTTTCTCCTGCCCCGGGCTGCCGCAATTACCTTTTTTTCTGTCATGAACCTACTCGCCACCTACTCATTTACTACCCGCCGCGGCCTGCTGGCCGGCGCGCTGCTACTGCTGGGCGCGGTCCCGGCCGCCCAGGCCCAGCTGCGCCTGCCCAACCTGGGCGCGCGCCTCGAAAGCGCGGTAAACAGTCGCCTCAGCCAGCGCACCGACCAGGCCATCAGCAAGGGCCTCGACAAGGCCGAAAGCACGGCCACCAAAACCGTGAAGGGCGACGAGAAAGACCAGGCCAGCCCCGACGCGCCCGCCGCCAGCGGCCAGGCCAGCACGCGCTACGACTTCGTGCCCGGCGCGCAGGTGCTGTTTGAAGACAAGCTGGCGGGCGATGAAATCGGCGAGTTCCCGTCGCGCTGGGAGTTGCTCGAAGGCAGCGCCGAGGTCGCCACCGCCGCGGGCCAGCCCGTGCTACTGCTGGCCAACGGCGCGGCCATCGCGCCGTTGTTCAAGCAAGCCGACTACCTACCCGAGGCCTTCACGCTGGAAATGGACGTGTTTCTGGGGCCGCGCGACCGCTGCCACCTCTGGTTTTGGGACAAGCGCAAGGGCAAGCAAACCGCCAACGGCGACCTGGGCGAGCTGGAAATCAGCCAGAACCAGGTGCACATGCCGCACCGCAACCTGGGCCAGACCCTGGCCGGGGCCAAGCCCGTGGAGGCCGGCCGCTGGCGGCACCTGGAGCTGTCCTTCAACCAGCGCAGCCTCAAGGTATACCTCGACCAGCACCGCCTGCTGAACCTACCCAACGCCGCCGGCCGGCCCACCTCCCTCACCCTGGGCGCGGTGCGCGAGTACCACGGCACCAAAGACGTGCTGGTGCGCCACGTGCGGCTGGCCGCCGGTGGCAAAGACCTCTACGCCTGCCTGGCCGCCGAGGGCCGCCTCGTACGCCACGACATTTTGTTCGACCCCGGCCAGGCGGTCATCAAGCCTGCCTCGCAGCCGGCCCTCGACCAGTTGGCGAGCCTCTTGCAAAGCCAGCCGGCGCTGCGCTTCCGCATCGAGGGCCACACCGACGCCGACGGCGAGGCTGCTGCCAACCTGCGCCTGTCGCGGGCCCGGGCCGAGGCCGTGCGCGCCGCCCTAGTGCAGGCCGGCATCGCGGCCAACCGCCTCACGGCCACCGGCTGCGGCGAAACCAAGCCGCTCGACCCTGGCCTCACCGCCAGCGCCAAAGCCCAGAACCGCCGCGTCGAGTTCGTGAAGCTGTAGGGCGCCCTACTCTTTCTCCAACAATCATTTTACCTCTTTCTACCCATGCAAAAAGTACTTGTTTTCGCGCTGGCCACCGCGCTGCTCGCCGGCCGCGCCCAGGACCAGACCCACCCCGCCGCCCGGCCCGGCACTACCCCGGCCAAGCGCCCGGCCGCCACTGCCCGCAAGCCCGCCGCCCGGCCCGTGGCCAAGCCCACGCCCGCCCCGGCCACCCGCCCGCAGGTGGTGGTGAGCGCCCCGGTAGCCCGGCCCGTGGCCGCCGCGCCGGCCGCTGCTGCACCGGCAGCGGCCCCGGCCCCGCGCGCGGCCGGCAGCCCGGCCGCCTTCGGCAAAAACTCAAACGCCGTGAACCTGGGGCTGGGCTTCGGGCTCGGCTACGGGGTGGTGGGCAGCGGCGCTACCTCGCTGCCTGCGCTCAGCGCCTCGTACATGCGCGGCGTGGCGGCAGCGGGGCCGGGCACCATCAGCGTGGGCGGCCTGGTGGGCTACAAAACCTACACTTGGTCGTATGGCGGCGACAAGTCGGCCTGGCGGCACGTGTTTTTGGGCGCGCGCGGGGCCTACCACTACGGCTTCGGCAACCCCCGGCTCGATACCTACGCCGGCGTGGGCCTGGGCTTGCGCCTGGCCTCGTACGCGGCCAGCCAAAGCAGCGGCTCCGTGTCGGATGGCAGCCAGCTGGAGCTGAGCGGCCTGGTGGGGGCGCGCTACTACTTCACCCACACCGTGGGCGCGTTTGCCGAGCTGGGCTACGACATGAGCCTGCTGAAAATAGGCGCGAGCGCCCGCTTTTAGCGGCTGGCCGCTTGCTAGCTGCACCTGCCAGGCCCTACTTCTTTCTTCTTTTCCTAGTGCCTTTTTCTCACCCTTTTCCTGCTCTACAACCATAAAAACCTCCTTTTTCCTGCTGGCCGCCGCGCTGCTGCTTTCGGGTGCCCAGGCTTCGGCCCAGGCTTACTTCACGGCTCCCGAGGCGGCGGGGCTGGTGGGCGACACTACCCCGGCGGCCCCGGCGGGCGTGCTCACGCAACTTTTGCCGGGGGGCGGCAGCGTTACCTATTTCGAGGCCGAGAACTCGCGCGACGTGCAACACGCGCAGTTTGCCTGGCTGCGCCAAACCTTTGAGGGCATGCTACCTACGGCGGTGCTGTTTGAGGGCGTGGACTGCGGCACCGGGGCCACCGAGGCGGCCACCATCGCCGGGCTGGGTGCGGCGGGCTACGCGCGCTTTCTGGCCCGGCAATACGACGTGCCAGCCACCTCGCTCGACAACGAGCCGGCTACTTATGAGCACCTGCGCGCTACTACCGACCCCGAGCAGCTGAAGCTGTACTACCTGCTGCACGCCGTGCAGCGCTTTCAGCACCGCCCCGATGCCTCGAAGGCGCTCAGCACCAAAGCCATGCGGCAGATAATGGCCAACGGCCATGCCTACCTGCCCGGCACCGGGCACGTCGTCCGCAACCTGACCGCGCTGCGGGCCGCCTATCGCCGGCACTGCCCGGCGGGCGGCAAGTGGTGGCACACCCCGGCCGCCTACTTCGCGGAAGGGGCCTCGGTGGCCAGCGCGCCCTACCCGCTGTTTCGCACCATCACCAGCACCCGCGCCGCGTTTCGGCGGCAGTACCGGGCCAGCCAGCTGGCCGCGTATGACCAGGCCGGGCAGCGGGTGCTGGTGGTAGTGGTGCCGGGCCACGGGCCGGGCCGGGCGCTGGCGAGTGGCCGCTAACCGGGCGCGCCATCCTTTTCAGTGGCGGGGCAGTTTGTAACCGCCATCTCAACTACGATAAAAAAATCGTCTTTGCGCCTGCCGCTGCTGGGGGCCTGCCGGCCCTGGCGGCCTGCCAGAAACCGACCCCCACCCCGGCCGCCAGTTTGCGGCACAACCGCACCTTCGGCACGATTGGCGTGACGCTGGCGCGCACCGAGCAACAGCTAAACCAGCCCGTGAAGGGGCAGGCCCGGCTTACTGCGGCGGCTTTCGAGCTCGCCATCGACACCAACGACGACGAAACGCTGGTAATCAGCGTAGACCGCCGCCGGCTGCCGGTGGCCCTGGAAGGGCAGTATCAGCTGCTCAACCCGGTTTATAACGATAACAACCCCGGCCTCGTGACGTATTCCCGCTTCGCCAGCACTGCCCAAAAGCGGGTTTTTACCAACGTGCCGCCCGCTACCACGGCCACCACGGGCTTTGTGCTGGTGAGCCGCTACGACGCGGCGCGCCGCCTGGTGAGCGGCAGCTACGCGGTCGGCTTCTCGCACGTGCCCGACCCGCCGGTGGCTACGCCCACGGGCACGGGCCTGTGGCAAATCACGCTGGCCGGCCAGTTTGAAAACCTGCCGCTCGGCCAGTAAGCCGGCGCTGCTGGCCGGGCCGATTTCACATCTTTATGCGAGGCGGGCAGCTTGCCCGGGCCGAGCGGGCGGCCCACCTTTGGGTTTTCATTCTGAACCGCAAAAACATGGTGGCCGGCAAGGCACTGCGACTGCTTTTGAGCGTGGCCATCGGCTGGCTGGTGGGGCTGGGCCCACGGCCGGGCCGGGCGCAGGAAGCCGCGCCCTACTTCGTGCGCTACACTACCGAGCAGGGGCTGTCGCACAACGGGGTAACGGCGCTGGCCCGCGACCCGCGCGGCTTTTTGTGGGTGGGCACCTTCAACGGCCTCAACCGCTTCGACGGGGTGCAGTTCAAAGTATTCCGACACACGGCCGAGGCCAACAGCCTGCCCGGCAACTACGTGCTGCGGGCCGGCCTCAGCACCGACCCGCTGGGCAACCTGTGGGTGGCCACCACCCGGGGCCTGTGGCGCTTTGACCCCGTGCGCGAGCAGGGCGTGGTGGTGGACGTGCCCGAGCGGCGCGACCCGCAGGCCGACAGCCACTTGCTGTCGGGCGTCAGCTTCGACCGGGCCGGCTGGGGGTGGTTTTGCTCGGGCAGCCGCCTCTACCGCATCCATCCGCGCACGCTGCGCCTGCGCTCGGTGGCCTTGCCCTACGCCGTGCCCGGCGACTACCCCGACGTGGTGGTGGACGCCCGCGACCGGGTGTGGCTGTTTTTGCAGCGCGCCGTGTATTGTTTCGACGCGGCCACCCGGCGCTACCGCTACTACCTGGGCCGCGACGACCAGCACCCGCAGGGCGTGCCCGTGAATGCCCTGCTGCCGGCCGATGGCCACCGCCTGCTGGCCATGACTGAGCAAGGCGCGTGGCAGTACGCCCCGGCCGCCGACCGCTTTGAGGCGCTGCCGGTGCCGCCCGTGCGCTTGTTTGCCGCCGCCGCGCTGCCGCAGCCCGATGGGTCGCCCGCCTGGTGGCTGGGCGGCGCCGACCGGCTGCTGCGCTACGAGCCTGGCCGCCCGCGCACCAGCTCCTTCGAAACCCGCGCCGACGACTTGCACAGCTACCCCGGCAGCATCACGCTGGCGCTGCTGGCCGACCCGCGCCTGGGCTTGCTGTGGGTGGGCTCGGCCCGGGGGTTGGCCTTGCTCGACCCCCAGGCCACGCGCTTTGGCCGCCAGCTGGTGCTGACGCCCGACCCGCACCGCTACCCCGAGGAAGTGCAGCTGGTGCAGCAAGACCGCGCCGACGACTCGCTATACTGGGTGACGAGCCGGCCCACCGGCCTCTGGCGCTGGCGGCGCGGGCAGCTGACGCCGCTGCGCCTGCCCACTGGCCTGGGCCACCACGTGCGCTACGTGCAGCAGGATGCCCGGGGCCGCCTCTGGTTGGGTTTGGCCGGGTCGGCCTTCGGCCTGGCTTGCTACGACCCGGCCACCGGCCGCTGGCAGCCCCGGGGCCGGCTGCCGGCCGGGCTGCCCCCGCTCAGCCTCACCCGGCTTTGCCTCGACCACGCGGGGCGGCTGTGGCTGGGCTCGTTTGAGCAGGGGTTGTTCTGGTACGATGCTGCGGCCGACCGCATTCGCCCCTTTGCCCTGCCGGATGACACCTTGCGGGCCGCCCGCCACACCGTGCGCGGCGTGCAGGAAGACCGCTGGGGCCGGCTGTGGGTGCGTACCAGCCAGGGGTTGTTTCGCATCGCGGCCGACCGGCGGCGCGTGGTGCCGGTGCCCATCCGCACGGCGGGGGCACCCATCAAGCTCACAGCCATGCTGCAAAGCGCCCTGCTACTCGACCGCGAAAACCGGCTGTGGCTGTCGGGCATCGGCTTTGTGGCCGAGGCCGACACCACCGGCCGCGTGCGCCACCTCTACACCGCCGCCAACGGCCTGCGCACCGACCAGACCTTCGACCTGGCCGAAGATGCCCGCGGCCATATCTGGCTGGCCACCGATGGGCCGCTGCACGAGCTAAACCCCGCCACCGGCACCTTTCGCTACTACGACCAGGGCAGCGGCCTGCTGCCCATCACGGTGTACCAGGTCTTTACCCGCAACCGCCAGGGCGAGCTGTTTTTGGGCGGCACCGGGGGCTTCAACTACTTCCGGCCCGCGCAGCTGCGCCGCCCCGCGCCGGCCCCGCCCGTGGTGCTGACCGAGGTGCGCGTGAACAACCAGCCGCGCTACCTGCGCCCCGGCCAGGCACTGGCCTTGCGCCCCGGCGAAACCACGCTTACCGTGGGCTTTGCGGCGCTCAGCTTCAGCCAGGCCGCCAAAAACCGCTACGCCTACCGCCTGGAGGGCTTTGACCTGGGCTGGACGACCACCGACGCCCGCGCCGCCACCTACACCAACCTGGCCCCCGGCCGCTACGCCCTGCGCATCCGGGCGGCCAACGCCGATGGGGTGTGGAACCAGGCCGGCCAGACGCTAACCGTGCAGGTGCTGCCGGCTTACTACCAGACGTGGTGGTTCCGGCTGGGGCTGGGGCTGGCGGCGGCGGCCCTGCTCTGGAGCGTGTACCGCTACCGCGAGGGGCAGCGCCGGCAGCTGGCCCGCGTGCGCGACCACATTGCCAAAGACCTGCACGACGACATGGGCTCGACGCTGAGCAGCATCCGCATTTTCAGCGAGGTAGCCCAGGGCCAGCTGGGCGGCGCGCACCCGCAAACGGCGGCCCTGCTCCAGCGCATCAGCCAGAATGCCAGCGCCCTGGCCGAGTCGATGCAGGACATCATCTGGACCATTAAGCCCAACCAGGACGGCCTGACCGATGTGGTGAGCCGCCTGCGCGAGTTTGGCCTGCGCCTGACCGAGGCCAAGGGCATCGCCTTCGACATGCAGGTGGCCGAGCCCTTCCCGGTACTGACTCTGAGCCTGGAGCAGCGCCGCAATTTGTACCTGATTTTCAAGGAGAGCGTCAACAACGCCGTGAAATACGCCGACTGCGCTACCCTGACCGTGGCGCTGGCCGTGCAGGGGCGGCAGCTGCGCTTGAAAATCGCCGACGACGGCCGGGGCTTCGACCTAGCTACCGCCCGCGCCGGCAACGGCCTGGCCAATTTGCAGGCCCGCGCCCAGGCCATTGGCGGGCGCGTGGCCATTGCCACGGCGCCCGGCCGGGGCACCACCATTACCCTCACGGCCCCGCTGGGCTGATTGGTGTTGGGTGTTGGGTGTTGGGTGTTGGATAGCAAGCCGAAACTTAGCCCTTACGCAGTTAATTATTTTATTGCTTGCCGTTGAATACCAAACACCCAACACCCAACACCTGTACCCCCCATGCCCGACATCCGCATCATTCATTACGAAGACAACCGCGAGCTGCGCGAGGGGCTGGCCTTCCTCATTCAGGCTACGCCGGGGCTGGAGCTGGTGGGCTCGTTTGCCAACTGCCAGCGCATCGGCGAGGAGGTGCGCGCCCTGCGCCCCGACATCGCGCTGATGGACATCGACTTGCCCGGCATCAGCGGCATCGAGGCCGTGCCGCTGGTGAAGGCCGCCGCCCCCGCCGCCCAGGTGCTGATGCTGACCGTGTTTGATGATGACGACAAGATATTCCGGGCCATCCGGCACGGGGCCAGCGGCTACCTGCTCAAGCACACCGCGCCCGGCGAGATAATGGCCGCGCTGGTAGACCTGCACCGCGGCGGCTCGCCCATGACGGCCAGCATCGCGCGCCGGGTGCTGCGGCACTTCCAGGCACCCGCCGCCCCGGCCGAGGACTACCGCCTCTCGCCCCGCGAGCTGGACATTGTGAAGGGCCTGGTGGCGGGCTACAGCTACAAGCTCATTGCCAGCGACTTGTTTATCAGTATCGAAACCGTGCGCTCGCACATCCGCAGCATCTACGAGAAGCTGCACGTCAACTCCAAAACCGAGGCCGTGCTTAAGGCCATGCGCGAGGGGCTGGTGTAGCGCGGGCGGCAGAAAGCACCCCACGCTCTTACTTTGCGCCCATGCCCGAACCAAGTGCTTCTGCGCTGCTGCTGGCGCTGCTGGGCCAGGTGCCCGGCCTGAGCCCGGCCGAAACCACGGCCCTCGCCGCCCGCTGGAACCGGGGGCTGCACCTACGCCGGGGCGAATTTCTGGTGTTGCCAGGCGAGGTGGAGCAGCGCCTGTGTCTGGTGCGGGCGGGGTTGCTGCGCATCTACTACCCCATTTTGCCGGGCGAGGAAACCTGCGTGGGCTTTGGCTACGCCAACTCGCTGCTGTGCGCGTTTCCGTCGTTTGTGACGGGGCAGCCCTCGGCCTACGGCATTCAGGCCCTGCGGCAGAGCGAGCTGCTGGCCATTAATCGAGCCGATTTTCAGGAGTTTATGGAAAACAGCCCGGCGCTGGCCCGCTTCTGGCGCGCCGAGCTGGAGAAGGCCCTCATCGGCCGCATGGAGCACGAAATCGACCTGCTGCTGCCCGACCCCGCCCAGCGCCTGGCCCGGATGCGGCAGCGCAGCCCGCACATCTTCCAGGTGGTGCCGCGCAAGTACCTGGCCTCCTACCTGCGCATGACGCCCGAAACGCTAAGCCGCCTGCGCTAATTCTTGCGCCAAATCAAGGTTTGGGGATAGCTGGTGGTCAGAACTTTGTCAAAAAACCAACCACCATGAACCCCGATTCTTTCCTCACCGCCCTGGCCCGCGCCGTGGCCGAGGTGCGCGCCACCGCCCACGCCGAATTTGCCCCGCTGCCGCCCGCGCTGCTCAACCAGCGGCCCGCCCCGGCCAGCTGGAGCATCCTGGAGTGCCTGGAGCACCTGAACCGCTACAGCCGCTACTACCACGCCGCGCTCACGAAGGCGCTGGCCGCGCCCCGCGCCACTACTGCCGGCCCGCTGGCCGAGGTCGGCTACTCCTGGCTGGGCCGCAAATCGGTGGAGCTGATGCGCCCCGCCAACGCCAAAAAGCAAACCACGCTCAAGCACATGAACCCGCTGGGTAGCCGCCTCGGCCCCGCCGTGCTGGCCGAGTTCGACCAGCACCAGGCCCGCCTGCTGGAGCTGCTGGCCGCCGCCCACCGCGCCGACCTCAACCGCAAGGCCGTGCCCGTGGAGTTTTTCCGGCTGCTGAAGCTGCGCCTGGGCGAGGCGCTGGAGTTTGTGGTGGTGCACCAGCAGCGCCACGTGCAGCAGGCCCAGCGCGTGCGCGCCGGCCTGCGCGCCGAGCTGGCTTGCTGAGCTGGCAGAAGAGCGGCGCACCCGCGCCCTAACATGCCCGGCCGCGCCCCAGCCCGGCTTTTCACATGTTTATGGGATTGACGCGCCCGGGCAGAAAGCCAACCTTTGTATCGTCTTAAAACCCACGATACTGATGCTTTTCTCACCTGCTTTCTGCACCCGGCGGCGCGCCGTTTCGCGCCACTTTTTGGCGGTGGTGGCCGGCGCTGCGCTGCTGCTCGGCAGCTCCCAAGCGGCCACGGCGCAGGCGCCCGGCCGGGCCACGCTGGCCGGCACCGCCCAGGATGCGGCCGGCCAGCCGGTGCCCTTCGCCATTTTCGTGCTGGTGCCCGCCGCCGACACGGCCCGCGTGCTGCAAGGCGTGACCGGCGACCTGGCCGGGCACTACGCTTTCGAGGGCGTGGGGCCGGGCACCTACCGGGTGCGGGGGCAGCTGCTGGGCTACCAGTCGGCCACCTCGGCCGCGCTGAATGTGGTGGCCGGGCAGGCCCCGGCCGCCGTGCCGCCGCTGGTGCTGAAAACCGCCGCCCGCCGCCTGGCCGAGGTGACCGTGACGGCCGAGCGCCCCTTCGTGGAGCAGCTGCCCGACAAAACGGTGGTGAACGTGGAAAACAGCTTGGTGGCGGCCGGCGGCACGGCCCTCGACGTGCTCGAAAAAGCCCCCGGCGTGGTGGTCGACCAGCAAAACAGCCGCCTCCAGCTCAAGGGCCGCGACGGGGTGCTGGTGATGCTGGATGGCAAGCAAACCTACCTTTCGCAAACCGAGGTGGTGAACCTGCTGCGCAACACGCCCAGCAGCAACGTACAGCGCATCGAATTGATAACCAACCCCTCGGCTAAGTACGACGCGGCCGGCAGCGCGGGCATCATCAACATTGAGCTCAAGCGCGGTACCCGCACCAGCGCGGCCGGCACGGCGGGTAGCCTCACGCTGGGCGGCGGCTACGGCCGCTACCCCAAGGGCCAGGCCGGCTTGGCCCTCAACCACCGCGCGGGCCGCTGGAATACCTTCGGCAACTATAATATCGACTACCGCAAGCGCTGGAGCTTCACCGACGCCAGCCGCCGCACCGGCACCGGCGACTCGCTCATCACGCTGCGCGACCAGAACGAGCGCATCACCGAGGGCACCACCCACACCTACAAGGTGGGGGCCGACTACCGCCCCGGGGCCCGCACCACCGTGGGCGTGCTCAGCAGCGGCTACCTCGACGCCGGCCGCGCCCAGGGCCTCAGCGACAACCGCTTTACGGGGGCAACCGGACAGCTGCTGCGCATGGCGCCGCTGGTCAATACCTCCAACCGCACCACCCAACGTTTCACGGCCAATGCTAATTTTCGCCACACGCTCGACTCGCTGGGCCGCGAGTTGACGGCCGACGTGGACTACGCGCAAGTAAGGATTGAGCAGCGCGATTTTATGGCCACTCGCTTTCTGAACGCGGCCGGCGAAGAAACCCAGCCCGGCCGCCTGCAACGCAACGAAACGCCCTCGACCATCGGCATCTGGGCGGCCAGGGCCGACTACGCGCACCCGCTGGCCCACGGCCGCAAGCTCGAAGCCGGGGGCAAAATAAGCTACGTGAGCTCCGACAACGACGTGCAGTTTGGCACGCTGAACGGGGCCGAGTACGTGCCCGACCCGCAGCGCACTAACCACTTTCTGTACCGCGAAACCATAGCCGCCGCCTACCTAAGCGGGCAGCAGCAGTGGCAGAAGTGGAAAGTGCAGGCTGGCCTGCGCCTGGAGCACACCCGCGCCGTGGGCACCTCGCTCACGCTGGCCCAGGAGCTCGACCGCGCGTACCTGAACCTGTTTCCCAGCGCCGCCTTCAGCTACGCGGCCGGTGCCGACCACGAGTGGCAGGCGTCGTTCAGCCGCCGCATCGACCGGCCCAGCTACCAGACGCTCAATCCCTTCGTGTACGTGCTCAATGCCTACAGCTACCGTCAGGGCAACCCCTACTTGCAGCCGCAGTGCACCAACGCCGGCCAACTGGGCTACACCTACCGCGGCGAGTACACGGCCACCCTCGGCTACAACCGCACCACCGACGTGCTGACCGAAGTGTACGAGCAGCGCGGCCCCGTGCTGGTGGGCACCACCGCCAACCTGGCCGTGCTGCACAACGTGGCCCTGAGCCTGGGCGCGCCGCTGCAAGTAAACGCCTGGTGGACCGTGCGCGGCACGGCCGACTTGTTCTGGGATGCCTACCGGGCCACGTCGCAGGGCGTGCCGCTCCACTACCAGCGCCTCTCGGCCAACCTCACGCTGAATAACCGCCTCAAGCTGCCCCACGGGCTCACGGCCGAAGTATCGGGCTGGTACAACTCGCCCGGCCTCAGCGGGCAGCTGCTCGGCCGCAGCCAGAGCCAGCTCAACCTGGGTTTGCAAAAAAGCCTCTGGCACAACGCCGCCACCCTGCGCCTCAACGTATCCGACGCGCTGAACATGACCCAGATGCAGGGCACCATTCAGCACGCTACTACCGACCTCACCTTCCGCAGCCGCTGGGAAAGCCGGCAGGTGCGCGCCACCTTCACCTACAGCTTCGGTAACCGCGAGCTGAAGGCCGCCCGCCAGCGCCGCACCAGCGCCGAAGATGAGCAAAGCCGGGTGAAATAAGTTGCCGCCGGGCCGTTGCGCCGGGCTCCGGCACCTGCTACCGGCTTGGCTGATGCCGAGGTATTTTAACATATTTGTGGGATTGACAAGCTAATTAAAACCTGCCACCTTTGCCTTAGTCAATACCCCAAGCCACTGACCGCTAGCTCTTGAGGGCAAACCGGCTGGTAGCCGCTCCCAATCGCCCGCTTCTTTACAAACTGCCAACTTCCCTTTCTCGTTATGGAGCCGTTTTTTCAGTTTCGCACCGCCGAGTTTACCGACAATTGCCAGACCACGCTCACGCAGCAGGCGGGGCTGCTGCACGCCGCTACTACCTGGCAAAGCGGCGCGGGCTCGGCCTCCTTCTCCGATTACTTTCTCGACGGCTTTCAGCTCACGACCATGAGCGGGCAACTGCCCCAGCCGCTGCGCTTGGAACTGGACGTGCAAAAGCCCTGGATGGCCATGATGTACCAGCTCGACGGGCAAATCGACTCCAAGGCCTGCGCCCTGCGCCCACTCACCATCGGCCACGGCCAGCAGAATATGATGGCCGACGAAGCGCCGTCTAACCTCTACACCTTTCAGGGCCAGCAGCATACAAGCTTTACCGTTCATATGACGCGCGAGTTTTTTACCAGCCTCGTGACGGCCAACGAGGAGTGGCTGGGTGTGCACCGCCAGCAGCTGAGCCAGCCGGGGCCGTTTGTGCTGCTGCCGCAGGGCGCGGCCATTTCGCCCACCCAGCGCGCTTTGATTCAGCAGATTATCAACTGCCCCTACAGCGGGGCGCTGAAAAAGTTATTTCTGGAAGCCCGCTTCCTCGACCTGTTTATCGAACAGCAAAACCAGCTCGCGCAGTTGGCCGCCCGCCCCAACCCGCGCGACCGCGACCTGCTGCACGCCGTGCGCGACTTTCTGGACCAGAACTACGCCGAGCCGCCGAGCTTGCTGGAAATCGCCCGCCTGTTTGGCACCAACGACTTCAAGCTCAAGAAGGGCTTTAAGGAGCTGTTTAACAGCACGGTATTCGGCTACGTGGCCGAGCGCCGCCTCACGGTGGCCCACCAGCTCATTGCCCTCACCGACCAGCCGGTGCAGGAGGTGGCCGAGGCGGTGGGCTTCACCAGCCCGGCGCACTTCGCCACGGCCTTCCGCCGCCGCTTCGGGCTGCCGCCCTCGCAGGTGCGGCGCGCGCCGCAGCCCTTCTTCGCCGAGGCCCTGTGCGCCTCGCTGGTGGCCGCCTGAGGCCGGGGCCGGCGGCTTGTTTTCTGACCAATTCCTTCCATTCTTTCCTGCCTGTTTAGCTAGCAAAAGGCCCTGGCGTGCGGTGCGCGGCAGGGCCTTTTGTCGTGCCGGGTTGGCAGCCGGCGCGGCCCGGCACTGGGCTACCCGCCTGCTGAATCCGGGGTGGGCCAGGCGCGAAAAATCCGGTAGCGAAAAGGTGTACTCCGTTTGGCGAAAGCACTGGGCGGGGCCAGCGGCGCAACTTTGTATCATCAATTAGCGCACTGTATAATAGCATCTTAAACAAGATAAGCAGTAGGCTAAAAAGACCAATCCCGCCTGCTGACCCGTGCCCGCCACCCGTCCTTTTCCCATTTTTTACAGCTCATGAAAAAGCTACCTCCCGCCGCCGGCCTGTGGCTGGCCGCTGGCTTGCTGATGCCCGCACTGTCGGCGCAGGCCCAAACTTTCTGGCAGCAAACGCCTACCTCGCCCTACGGCTCCAAGCGCGAGCTGGTGGCCACCAGCGCGGCCACGCTGCTCACCACCGTGCCGGGCGGCCTGCTGCGCACCACCGATGAAGGCAAAACCTGGGCGCTGGTGTGCCGCACCGGCCCCGTGTACCGGCTGCTGGCCACGCGCGCCGGGCACCTGCTGGCGGGCGGGCAAGGCAAAATCTACCGCAGCTTTGACGCCGGCACCACCTGGGATTCGGTGGCCCTGGCCACCTCCTACGCCGTGCGGGCCCTGGCCGAAACGCCCGCCGGCACCCTGCTGGCCGGCACCGGCGACGACCTGCCCGGCAAGCCCGCGGTGGGCGACGGCGTGTTTTACTCTACCGACAAAGGCACCAAATGGACGCCGCACAACAGCGGCTTCGGCACCGGGCGCTACATCAACCAATTGGCGACCGACCGCCACGGGCAGCTCTACGCTACGGTGTCGAATGCCTGGGGCCAGCACCAGCCGGGGCTGTACGTGGCCGCCGACACGCACAGCCGCTGGCAGTCGGTAGCTGTCGACATCCGGGGCATTGGGCGGGTGCAGGCCAGCGAGATAACCTGCCTGTTTTTCGCGCGCTGTGGCGATTGGTACAACTCGCGGGCTGGGAGCGCTACCAGCCGCTACGGCACGCTGGTATCCAGTAACCTCGGCCACGCCTGGCGCGTGGAGGACGCGGGCCTCGGCTGGAGCATCCACGGCTTCCGCAACGAGCAGTTTTTTGCCGAGCTGCCCAACGGCAAGCTCTTCCTGGTGCAGGACGCCGACGAGCAGGCGTACTGGCGGCAGGCCACGGGCTGAGCACGCCCCGCCCCAACCGCACCGCCGAGCTTCAGCTCTACCCCACCCCTACCACCGACGCGGTGCAGCTCACAAACCTCACTGGCCAGCCGCTGGCCGCCCTCGCGCTGCTCGATGCCACCGGCCGGCAGCTGCGCCCGCTGCCCGCCGCCGCTACCAGCCTGAGTTTGGCCACCGAGCCGGCTGGTGTCTACCTCGTGGTAGCTACCCTGACCGACGGCCGGGTGCTACGGCAGCGGGTAGTGAAGCGGTGAGAGCCGGCAGGCTTTCCAACTAAAGAATCAGGTAGCAAGACCAGGTCATGCTGAGCGTAGCGAAGCATCTCTACTGGCTCATCCGGGCCATACAACGAAGCGGCAGAGATGCTTCGCTGCGCTCAGCATGACTCGTCTTAAAGCCTCGCACACCACTCAATAACTCACTACCAACCATGAATCTTCTGCTTTCCTGCCTGGCGGGCTTGCTCAGCCTCGCCGCCTACGCCAATACGCCGCTGGCGCTCACCATCTACCACGGGGCCGCGCCGGCGGTGGCCTTCACCGTCAACGGCGGCAAGTTTCACAACCAACGCTTCAGTATCGCCAGCCCGCCCGACGTAGGCAAGCGGCCCGGCGCGGCCATCGGCTACTGGAGCCAGCGCCCCGGCGCAGGCACCGAGCTGGATGCCAAAAGCGAGAAGCCGCTGGGCCTGCTGCTGCATGTGCCCGCCGCCGGCCGGGGCCAGGTGGGCACGTTTCCGCTCTTTGCCGGCGCGGTCATCAGCAACGGCAGCACCGCGCCCGACATCACGCTTACGAAGGGTAGCGTCACCATCACGGCCTACGGCGCGCGCCTGGTGGGCACGTTCACGGCCAGCGGCAGCTACGTCGATTTTGCGGCGGGCATGAAAACCGTGCCCGTCACGATTAGCGGCGGCACGTTTGACCTGGCGCGCGGGGCTGACCGCTAGGCGCGGCCGGAGCTGTATAGCTGGCGCTAAATCTTGTAAATCAATACTCAACAGCGCCAAATCCGGCTTACCGGACGGAAATTAGCAGACTCCCACAATCCGTATTAGTAACCTTCCCTAACACTACTACTATGAAACGCTACCTGCTTTGGGGGGTGCTGGGCCTGCCGCTGTGCCTAACGGCCGCCGCCCCGCCCACCGGCCCCGGCAAGCCCCGCGCCCGCCAGTTGGGCGTGCCGTTTGAGGGCACGCCCGGCCCGCACAATGCCATCACCGATGTACCGGGCGTGCTGGTGGGCTATAAAACGCTGGTGAAAGGCACGGGCCGGCTGAAAACCGGCACCGGCCCGGTGCGCACCGGCGTCACCGTCATCTTGCCCAGGGGCCGCACCGATGCGCCCGTGCCCGCCGCCTGCTTTACTTTCAACGGCGATGGCGAGATGACGGGCCAGCCGGCTATCGAGGACTATGGCACTACCAGCGGGCCCATTGGCATTACCAATACCAACAGCGTGGGCGTGGTGCGCGACGCCATCGGGGAGTGGAGCATCCGGCAGTTTTCGCGGGGCGCGGGCGTCGATTTCTCGTTTGGGCTGCCCGTAGTGGCCGAAACCTTTGACGGGCTGCTCAACGACGTCAACGGCCTGCACGTCACGAAACAACACGTGTGGGAGGCCCTCGCCGACGCGCACGGCGGCCCGGTGGCCGAGGGCAACGTGGGCGGCGGCACCGGCATGGCGATGTTTCTGTTTAAAGGAGGTAGCGGCACGGCTTCGCGCGTGGTGCGCGTCGACACGGCTCACTACACGGTAGGCGTGTTTGCGCAGTGCAACTTCGGGGGCCGCAAAGACCTGGTGGTGGCGGGTGTGCCCGTGGGCCAGGAAATCAAGGACTTGCTGCCCGTGATGCACTCCAAGGAAAAGGATGGCTCCATCATCGTAGTGGTGGCGACCAATGCGCCGATGCTGCCTTCGCAGCTCCGGCAGCTGGCCAAGCGCGTCACTATCGGGCTGGCGCGCACCGGCGGGCTGGGGCGCAACAGCTCGGGCGATATTTTCCTGGCCTTCAGCACCCAGGGCCCGCTGGCCAACGACAAGGGCACGCTCGAAACCTGGCACTCGGTGCCCAAAGAGCGCCTCGACGGGCTGTACCAAGCCACCGCTCAGGCCACCGAAGAAGCCATCATCAACGCCCTGGTAGCCGCCGATACGATGGAAGGCATCAACGGCAACACGCTCTACGGACTACCTGCCGACCGCCTGCAAGCCGTGCTGCGCCAGTACAACCGCCTGCTTGATGTAAAGAAATGAATTATCGCATCCGATTGCCAATTTACTTCGCGCGAAGTTGCCACTCCCCCATAGCTCCCTTTTAAGGTTGCTTTTTATTGTTGAGGCCCAGTTGATGGTCTGCTGCTTGAGGCAAACAGCATTTCTGGGTGGCAGTGGGGTAGCTTGAGGCGGTCTAGCTGAAACGGACAGGGAGTAGTCTTAACTTTCCCTGCCAATGCCCGAAAAGAAACCGACTGACGGCCAGCCCATCCCACGCAAGAAATATACGCCTGCGTTCACAGCCGAGTGCGTTCGGCAGGTAGCCGCCGGAGCCAGGCAATCTGACGTAGCCCGTGCCCAAGGTATCTCGCCTACTCTGCCCGGCCGCTGGCAACGCGCTGCGCTGGAGCAGGCGCTCACGTTGCGCCAGCCCGGCCGGGCTTGGTTATCCACGCCGACCGGGACAGGCAGCACACCAGTGGGGCCTGCCGCCAGTGCATCACCGACGCGGGGGTGCTGGCCAGCTACGCCCGGCCGGGCAACCCCTACGACAACGCACAAGCGGAAGCGGGCTGGAGCAACCGAGTTGCTGCCACACGGCGGGGCAGCCTGGCAGAAGCCCCGCCGTGTGGCTTACTACCTCGACACCTATTTTAATCTGGGCCGCCGCCACTCGGCGCTCGGCTACCGCTCGCCGCACCAATTCGAAGTGGACCTACTTCAACACCTACCTCAGTACCCTGTCCGTTCCGGCTAAACCATCCCATTTTCCCTACTCCCTCCTAGTGAAATCGTGGTTAGCTATGCTAGCTCAACCTATATCTCAGTAGTAGGCCCGGTGCCAGCCATACCGCAATACATAAACATATAAATAAGTATATAATAAGAAAGAAATACATATTTACGTATTGCGGTATGAATTGCATTACCTATTGCCACGCTTGCAATATTACCGTATTTATGTATTGCACGGATTTACGTCGCTATCATTTCGCAGCACTCGTGCTACCTGTATTTTTCATCCCTACCAAAAGAAAACTGAAATATCCTGTGCTGTATTGCAGTGCTTATGTATTGCAACCAGCCGTTCATCCAGCTAGTCGAATTGAGTTTAAAAATTGAGTGGGGGAAAAATTTTATATCGTAACCACTTTAATAAAAACTTTTTAAATAATTTTGCAATATATATTGCAGTATTTCTCATTATACCTACTAAAGAAATCGCACCAGCACTGCTACTCGCATTTCCGGGTACAATCCATATTGCAATGTTGCTGCCGTAGTGGCACTACAGTTAGTTTGTGCTTGCAGTATTTCAATGTTTCGGTACGTATTGTACTTACGTATTGCAGTATGGCGGGTATGGCCATGTGTTGCCTATTGACATGTTGCAGTATGGCCCGTGTTTTTGTGTTGTCGTATTGCTTACGGGCAGTATGTTTGTGCGGAACTCTATTCACCCGCTTATGCACATCCTAACATTCGCCAATAACAAGGGCGGGGTCGGCAAAACCACTTCTGCCTTGTCCGTTGCCCACCGCCTGGCCGAGCTGGGCAAGCAAGTTCTCTTCATCGATGCCGACCCACAGGCCAATGCCAGCACCGCCGCCGGGCTGCCCACCGAGCACCCCCACCTGGGCCTGGCCCTGGCCGAGGGCGAGGGCGTGCCTACGCTGGCCTCCCTTTGCTATCCGCTCAGCACGGGCCTCAGCATGGTGCGGTCGGCGCGCATCATGGCCCAGCAGGAAAAGGGCTTTGGTAATGCTCCCGATTATCAATTCTTTTTTCGCCACCAGCTCGCGGAAGTAGCGTCCCGGTTTGAGTACGTTATCGTGGACACGGCCCCCAACCTGGGGCCGCTCACCGTGTCGGCACTGGTCGCCAGCGAGGCCGTATTCATTCCGCTGCAACCCAACTTATTTGGTAGTGAGGGCATGACGGCCCTTATTGAGATGGTGGCCCGCCTCAAGCGCAATTTCAATCCGCAGCTGCGGGTAGGGGGTATCTTTTTCACCAAATACTCGCCTACCTACCGCAAGGCCCTGCACCACCAGTACGCCCGCGACCTCCAGGCTGACCCGGCGCTGGCCGCACTCATCATGCAGCAAACCATTCGCGAAAACGTTTCGCTGGACGAGGCCCAGAGTATGCAGCGCGCTATCTACGACTGGGCCCCCAACTCCAACGGGGCCGCCGACTACCGCAGCCTCACCGACGAAATTCTCACCCGCCTATCCTGATTTTTTACATGGCTAAGCCTTCCATGACTGGCACGCGCCCCCGGGTGGCGGCCAGTGCCGATGACCTCATCTACGGCGTAGAGCCCAGCGCGCCGCTACCCCCGACGACAGCCCCGGCCCCAGCGGCTGAGCCAGCCCCCGCCGAGCCAGCAGCCACTCCGGTAAGCCGGGTGGTGTTCACCAACCAGCTCAAGCCCGAAGTGTACCGCGAGCTTCGACAGTACGAGTACTGGGCGCACATGGAGCTACACGAGGTGTTGCACGAGGCCCTGGTAGCTTATCTGGCCGACAAGCCCGAGGCCAAGAAAGAACTGCCGCCTAAAGTAGCCGCCAAGACGCTCAAGCGCCTGGTTCGCAAGGCTGACTAGTAAGCGGCCTGGGTGGCCGCCGGGCATTGTGCGGCGGAGGGTGACGGCTTTCTGCCGCTGAGGCTCGCTAAGGCCGCCGTTAGCTAAAAGCGGGGTAATCATACCGCTATCAGCCATTGAGGGCTGCCAGCAGGCCGCAGCGGGGCAAATAGAGGCCTTGGAACGGCCGGCACCAGCAGCGTGGAGTAAGGACGCACTTAGTTTCGGCACCCGATGGCAGGTCGTTGGAAAGGCACTGATGCGCCAGCGTGCACATGCCCCTAGAAGGCTGGCAACTGGGAGTTGGCGGTACGTGAGTCAGATAGCTCGCCCTACTGCCTGGTACTTCCCTGCCCCCTAAGCTTGTGCTGAAATAACCTGTGAAAAGCCAAACCTAGCGCACATCACGCATCGGATGCCTGCGCTGGTAAGTTGAAAGTGGAGCCGAAGCTAGCGGGGTTTCGCGGTCGGTGTACGGTGCGGGCTGCCAGCATTGAGTCGGCAGCCCGCACCCTTCTTGCCTGTACAACGACTCAGTGGCCTACCTACCAACCTAGCACGCTGCCCGTGCGGAGAAATTTGAGGCGAACAGACGCAGCTAAATTTCGATTTTGCGTTTACACTAAATAATCAATATATATGAATTAAAATTTCGCGCCCAGCGTGCGGAGCCAAACTTGAAAAAGGTTTTCAAAAGTGCTCCTCACCCGACCAGATTTTTAAAATCAAAAAAAACACTAGCTAGTCTTTATTATTAATAAGTCTTATAGTCTTTACGGGTCTCATAACTACTTGATTTTAAAATTGTTGCGAGGCCTATCTGCTACCAAATTGCCGTTATCTGCTACCAAATTGCCGTTTCAAAACGGCCTATCTGCTACCAAATTGCCGTTTTGTGGATAACTATCTGCTACCAAATTGCCGTTATTGTGGATAACTATTTGCCGCCATTTCACCGTTATCTGCTACCGAATTGCCGTTTTGTGGCCCGGCAGTGGCAGCTCCAAATTTGGGAATTTGTATCTTGAACACCGTATCTGCTACCAAATTGCCGTTTTGTGAATAACCTGCTATCCATCATCACGCCACGACCGGAGGTGCGCCAACATAATGCGCTGATAAACAGCTCATTTGTATTGAATACGTTGGAGTGGCGAGCCTTTACGGCCATTCTGGCCCGCATTCATCCCGACGACGAGGAGTTCAAGGAGTACTTTATCCCGGCCCCGGAACTGGTGGGGGATGAAACGGGTGGAAGTGCCTATTTGCAAATCAAGGGATTAGCTAAGCGACTGCTGAATCGGACGCTGTACGTGGAGCTGCTTGGGCCGAATGGCGAGCGGGTAAGCAAGCCCGACTACGAGTACATCTCGTTTATCACCAAGGCGCGTTATATGCGGCAGCGCGGGGGGCTTTTTATCAAGGTCAACCCCGAGTTTATCCCGTACCTGCTACAGCTCACGCAACGGGGCAACTTCACGAAGAGCCTGACGACGGAGCTTAAAAGCCTGAGCAGCAGTCATTCCTTTAAGATTTACTGGCTGCTGTCGGAATACCGCACGTTTGGGACGCGCACCTTCACGGTAGAAGACCTGCGGTTTCGGCTGGGTATTCGGGCCGATGAGTATGCTGACCGTTTCAACAACTTTAAAGCAAAGGTGCTGGACAAAGCGCAGGAAGAGCTGGCCGACACAGACTTACGCTTTGAGATGGAACTGCTGCGCGAGGGCAAAGCGGTAAAGCATATTCGCTTCAATTTCAACGCAAGCCCGCTGGTGCTGGAGCCATCTGCTACCAAATTGCCGTTAGTAGCGGCAAATACGCTACCCGAACGCGAGGCCTGGGCCACCGCCCTGCTCGCCGCAGGGATAGGGGAGGCAGGCTGCGAGGTTATTCGCCGGCACTTGGCCGAGGGCCAGTACCCGACTGATTACCTGGACTATGTGCTGGAAGTGATGCGCCGCCCCCGCAAAGCTGCCATTCGCAAGCCGGCCGACTACATCTACAAATGCATTACGGGGAAGCTGCTGCTCGAAGAATTTCGCCGCAGCCAGGAGCCCGTGGCCGTGCCGAAAGCCGAAAAGCCCGTGCGGAAAACGACTAGTAAGCCAGCCCCGGCCGCCCCGGCCGAAACGGTTTACCAGCTGGCGGAGGTGCGGGAGATGTACGATAATCCAGGGCCGTTCAGCAAGCGTAGCGAACGGGCGCCTACGTTTGAGGAGCACCTGGAGCGTATCTACCTAAGTCAAGGGTTCGTATTGGAGAAGCGGGCTGGACAACAAGTGCTGGTTTTGAAACAGGGGCCCGCCCAGTAGCAAAGCAAGCTTCCTCATCACTTCTCAGGGTGCTCCTGCTTAAAGCATCTTTTCCGCTTTTCTACCCTTAATGCCTCGGCGTGAGCCTATTGCTAGTCCAACGTCCCATCGGCCAAACGATAGCTCGTGCTACGCCCGCCGGCCGCTTCTTTAACCAAGATTCCGCAGTCTAGCAGCGCCTGAATGTCGCGCGTGGCCGTATCCTGCGAGCACTTGGCAATAAGGGCCCATTTTGAAGATGTTAGCTTCCCCTCAAAGCCGTCGAGCAGCTGATTTAGCAGCCGCTGCTGCCGCGTATTAAAGGCCACGGCGGCGTGCTGCTCCCAAAACCGCGCTTTCGCCAAAACCTTGGCCAGAGTGTGCTCGGTCGCCCGCAGGGCGCGGCTCAGGCAGGCCAAAAACCAGTCCAGCCAAGGCGTAATATCGAGGGTGCCTTTCTGAGCTGCTTCCAGCTGCGCATAGTAAGCGGTGCGCTCCAGCCGCAGCTGAGCCGAGAGGCTATAGAAGCGCTGGGCCGAGGCATCGGCGCGGGCCAGTTGCAGCTCCGTCAGGGCGCGGGCCACGCGGCCGTTGCCATCTTCAAAGGGGTGAATCGTGACAAACCAGAGGTGGGCAATGCCGGCTTTGAGCACCGCATCGAGGGGCAGGTCGGCATTGAACCAAGTGAGAAACTGCGCCATCTGCGCGGGAACCGCTTCGGCCACAGGGGCCTCAAAGTGGACCTGCTCGCGGCCGGGGGGCCCGGAAACGACTTGCATCGGTCCTTTGGCCCCGGTGCGCCACGCCCCCACCCGGATGCGCTGCAAGCCGCTGCGGCCGGTGGGAAACAACGCCGCCTGCCAGCTGCCCAAGCGCTCGGCGGTTAGGGGTTGGGCAAAGCTCTGGGTGGCATCAAGCAGCATGTCGACTACGCCCTCCACCCGGCGCTCGGCCGCTACCAAGCCGGCCACGTCCAGGCCCAGGCGGCGCGCCAGGGAAGAACGCACTTGGTCGCTGGGCAGGAGCTCACCTTCTATTTCGCTGGATTTGAGCGCTTCCAGAGTGAGGGTTTGCAGCAGGGCCTCGGCTTGCAGCGAAAAGCCTAGCGCCTCCATGTGGCCCAGCACGCGCCCTTGCTGGTGCCGCACTGCCCCGAGCAGTGGCTCCAGGCGCTCGGGCTGCCAGGTGAAAGCTGGCCAGGTTGACTGCTGATAAATGTACACGCTAATCTCCGCTAACTATGCGGCGAATATAGCGCCTATTCTCCGCATGCTTCGCCCGCTACGCTTGGCGAGGTTGACTCAGGCACTGTGACAAGATGAAGAAGTCATCCCTTTGTTCACTGCTTTACTAGCCCCGACCTTGAGCGTGCTCTAAAGGGCGTTGGCCTTGTCAGCCACGGTATCAAGCACTCTGTTGACCGCTTTCTCCACGGGCACCTGCACCTTCTTGAGCCCCGTCTGAATAGCCCCACTGATACCGTCGAGGCCGAGCTGCCGGGCCAGGAAGGAGAGGGCCACGGGCAGGAGTTTGACGAGCGTGTTCTCGACGGCCGTGGCGGCGGGGGCGAGCTGGCCGGCGGCGATGGCGGCGGCCGAGGCAAAGAGGGCCTGGCCCACCTGGGCGAGTTGCCGGCCCTTTTCCACGAAGAGCATGACCCCGTTATAGAGCCCCCTGGCCAGTTGCAGGAAGGCCCCGCCGGGCACGGCCAGCGAGGCCAGGAAGAGCGGCACGGCCTTGGCAGCCACGCCCAGCACTTGGGCTTGGACGAAATCCAGGGCTTGGGCGCGCAGGCCCTGGGCGTGGGCACTGATGGCTTGCCAGGCGGCTTGCGGGCCGTGCTGCCAGAGGGTGAGGGCTACGCCGCCCACTTGGGTGAGCACG
>NZ_DASTEP010000163.1:0-17975 GCF_035709525.1 Hymenobacter sp.
AGCTTATTGATTTCGGTCTGGATGCGGTTGGCGTTGGAGCCGGCCGTTTGGATAATGCCGAACGAGACGCTCGGGTGGCCGTTGCGGCGTGAGTCGCCGCCGTAGGTGTAGGAGCCCAGCTCCACCCGTGCCACGTCGCGCAGGCGCAGCACCGAGCCGTCGGCCGGGGCCCGGATGATGATGTCTTCGTACTGCGCGGGGCGGCTGAACTTGCCCGGGTAGTTGACCACGAACTCGAAGGCCTCCTGGCTGCCCTCGCCAAACTTGCCGGGGGCCGCGTCGAGGCTCTGGTCCTGGATGGCGGTCATCACCTCGGTGGGCGTCAGGTTGTAGGCCGCCAGCTGGCGCGGGTTCAGCCACACCCGCATCGAGTAGTCCTTGTCGCCGAAGAGCTGTACGTTGCCCACGCCGCTCACCCGCTTCAGCTCGGGCAGCAGGTTGATTTTGGCATAGTTCTGCAAAAACACCTCGTTGTAGGCCGGGTTCTCGCTGTAGAGGTCCACGTACATGATGGTGCTGTTCTGCTGCTTGGTGGTGGTGAGGCCGATTTGCAGCACCTCCTGCGGCAGCTTGCTGGTCACCTGGGCCACGCGGTTTTGCACGTTCACGGTGGCCTGGTCGGGGTCGGTACCGAGCTTGAAGTACACCGTCACCGACACCGACCCGTCGTTGCCCGACGACGAGGTTTGGTAGGTCATGTTTTCCACCCCGTTGATGGCCTCCTCCAGGGCCGAGGCCACGGTGCGGGCCACCGTCTGGGCGTTGGCCCCGGGGTACACGGCCGTCACCACCACGCTGGGCGGGGCAATGTCGGGAAACTGCGTGAGCGGCAGCCGCGTGAGCGACACGCCCCCCAACAGCACCAAAATCAAGGAAATAACCGTGGCCAGCACCGGCCGGTCAATGAATTGCTTTATCATCGCAAAAAGGCGTCGCCGCTTAGTTGGTGGGCGAAATGCGCGCCCCGTCCCGCAGCTGGTCGAGGCCGGTGGTGACGAGGCGTTGGCCGCGCCGCACGCCCTGCACCAGGTAGTCGGGGCCACTCTGGCCCAGCACCCGCACCTCGGTCTGGCGCACTCGGTTGCTGTCGCCGAGCACGTACACGAAGGTTTTATCCTGGAGCTCGAAGGTGGCGGCCTGGGGCACCCGCAGCGCGCCGGGATGGCGGCGGCTCAGTTGCAGGCGGCCGGTATTGCCCGAGCGCAGCAGCCCGCCGGGGTTAGGGAAAGTGGCCCGCAGTCCGATGGCCCCGGTGCCGGCCGCCACCTGGCCGGACACCACATTCACCCAGCCCGGCTGGGCGTAGCGACTGCCGTCGGGCAGCACCAGCACCACGGGCGGCAGGCGGCGCAGCTTGTCGGCCAGCGTAGCGCCGGGGTAGGCGGCCTTGAAGGCAATGAAGTCTTTCTCGCTGAGCGTGAAGTAGGCGTACACCTCGCCCACGTCGGAAACCAGCGTCAGGCTTTCCGCATCGGTGGGGCTCACTAGGCTACCCACCCGCTTGGGCAGCAACCCCACAAATCCGCTCACCGGCGCTTTTATCAAGGTAAAGCCCACGTTGAGGCGCGCCGCCGCCACGCTGGCCTGCGCCTGCTCTACGGCCGCCTGGGCCGCCTGGTAGCTACCCTGAGCCGTTTGCAGCTGAATGGGGGCTACGACCCGGTTTTGCACCAGCGGGGCGTACTTGTCCACCTCCAGCTTGGCATTGGTCAGGGCGGCCTGCGCCTGCTTCACGGCCCCTAGGGCCGTGCCGAGCTGCGCCCGGTACACTTGGTCGTTTATTTTGAAAAGCGGCTGGCCGGCCCGCACGGCGGCACCTTCGTCCACGTACACCCGCTCCAGGGTGCCCGCCACCTGGGGCCGGATTTCCACGTTCACCCGCCCTTGCAGCGTGGTGGGGTACTCGTGCACGGTAACGGCCGTGGCCGTGTCCAGGCGCACAACTGGCAGCGCCGGTGGGGGTGGCGGCGCGGCGCTGGTATCGGCCGCCGAGGGTTGGCAGCCTGCCAGCGTCAGGCCGCACAGCGCACCCAGGCAAGAGAGCCGAAAAACAGAAGCAGAAATCATGACAGAGCGTGTGAGATGCGGCAAAGCACCCGCTTAATCCTGTCACGATTCTGTCGATTCTGGCTTTTTTCTGAGGCTTAGCGGGGGAGCTTAGAAGCGCGGCTGTTCAGCCAGGCATCGAGGGAGAATCGCCCCGCCCCGGCGACAAGCAGCGCCACGTAAGCGCCCAGGTACAAGAACGCCAGCTCGCCGCTGTTTTCGCCTTGTAGCGCACCCCCGTGCCCGACGAAAAAGGCGACGGCCATCGTAATCACCAGCCCCAGGGCCGCAAAGCGCGTGAACAGCCCTACCACCAGCAGGCCCGCCAGCACCACCTCCCCAAAAACAGCCAGTGCTAAGCTGGCGGTCGGCCCTATTCCCAGGAAGTCAATAAACTCGCCTTTATAGGTAGCAAAATGCAGGAGCTTGCTGCTGCCGTGCAGCACCAGCATCAGCCCGCCAAACCAGACTCTCATTAGCAGCAGGCCGGCATCTGGGCTGAAAGGGAAACGCGAGGATTGCAGCATGTCAAAAACAGATAATTAGGTGAAAGAAGTAAAGCAAGCAGACCGATGTGTCGCACTCGGGCAGAACGTCAGTCACGGCGTAAAAGCAAGACCGCTGGCCTGCCGGCGAGGACGATGGGTAAGCCCAAACCACTTCTACGACTCTGGCACGATTCTGTCGGCAACTCTTTTTTGACTAATTGCAGCCCTGCGGCTATTTCCTGCTCTAATGCCCGGAAACTGATTTTGATGCTGGCATAGGAGTCGGCGGACATGTCGTGCTCGACGAAGAGGTGCCGCAAACCGGCCAGCCCGGCCCGGGCAAAATCGTCGCCCCCGGAAAAACCTCCCGGACCTACTGCCGCACCAAAGGACGCAAGCTGAAATTCAACCCCCCGGCCTGCCGGGTAACGGAGATGGCGAGCGTGTTCATAAGACTAAAGGTTGGGGAGAGCGTACTTTTGGGCGCACTAGGGCCGCTAACTATGCGCTGATTGAGAAGGTGTATAATATGGACGTTGTTCAAGTGTGAGATAATTTTTGAGAATACTTTTAAATGGAGCCAATAGAATACCAGCGCGTCGCTATTACCTCCGCTGAAGCTGCTCATCTCACACAAGGTAGTTGGTCGGGTATTGCACCGGGGTTTGAGCTAACGGGCTACTGCCATGAATGCGATGATGTGGAAGCGATAGCGGTAGTCATTGACTATTTCCTAGACTTGTCTTGTCGTTGCGTTACGGCAGAAGTGAAATACAAATGCTGCAATAGCGAATCGACCGTCTCCTTTGGGTGTCTCGATGAAGGACTGATAGTTAATGTGCTGCTTAACAAAAAGCGTAAAAGCTGAGCGAGCTTAGTTTCTAAACAATGTACTTATCTTTGGCGTTAGTAACGCGCATCGTAAGTATGATTGAATCATTCGGCTCAAAAGAAACGGAGAGAATCTGGCGTGGCGAGCAGGTAACCAAGCTGCCGCTGGAAGTGCAGAAAGTGGGTCGGCGCAAGTTGCGGATGCTGAATAACTCGCAGTCTATCGGCGACTTGCGCATTCCGCCTGCTAACCGGCTAGAAAAACTAGCAGGCAATCTCAAAGACTTCTACAGCATCCGTATTAATGACCAATGGCGAATCATTTTTCAGTGGTTGGATGGCTACGCTTCCAAGGTTGAAATAGTTGATTACCACTGAGTAAATGTGACTAACCTGCGCGGCCCAGCCTGGCCGCACTCATTATGGACTTACTCCCCAACATCCACCCCGGCGAAGTACTCCAAGAAGAATTTCTAGCCGAGCTCAACCTCACCGCTTACCGCCTGGCCCACGACGTGGGCATCCCCCAAACCCGCCTCTCAGAGATTCTGAAGCGCAAGCGCCGCATCACCGCCGACACGGCCCTGCGGCTGGCCCGCTACTTCGGCAACTCCCCCAAGTTCTGGCTGGGCCTGCAAAACGACTACGACCTGGAAGAAGCGCAACGCGCCCACGCCGCCGACTTCGACCGTATTCCTGCCTTCACCCCAAAAGCCACTGCCTGAGCGGCTTTTTGCTTTCCTAGTCGTGCCGCGGGCGCGCCGAAGCCAAGCCTGCTGGCGTTACCTTGTGGCCTATCCATTGCCCTGCCTCATGGCCAAAAAAACCTGCCGCCCTCGCCGCGCCGCTCGTCCACATCCCCACCGTCGCGGCTGATAACAGCGCCTTGTCGAAGGCTCAGAAAGAGTTTAACCGCCTCACCAAGCGTATTGCCAAGCTCGAAAAAACGGTAGCTGACTTCCGCGACGCGGCTACCCGGCTGCGGCAGCGTGTGCAAGACGAGTACCGGCCCCTGCAACGCCAGCACAACGCCCACCGCGCCGCGCTCGTGTGCCTGCTCGACCACGCCCACGACACGGCCAAGCTCACTAAAGGCGAGCGCGCCAAGATAGCCGACCTCATCGGCTACGCCTGCGCCGACTTGCCCCGGCTGGGCTTTCCCGAGGTGCAGCCTATTATTGAGAAATATGCCGGCCCGCCGCCTACCGAAGAGGAAGACCGTGAGCTCGATAAGCAGGCCGCCGAGATGATGAAGGCGCTGTTCAGCCAGCAGTTCGGCATCGAGTTTGACCCCGCCGCCGACCTGAGTACGCCCGAAAAGTTTCAGGCCTACGTGGGCCAGAAAATGGCCGAGTACGCCGAGCAGGAGCGCCAGCAGGCCGAGCGCCGCGCCCAGCGCAAGAAAACTCCCAAACAGCAGGCCGCCGAAGAGAAAAAGCAGGCCGAGGAAAAGAACATCACCAAGGCCGTGCGGACGCTGTACATGGACTTGGTGAAGCACCTGCACCCCGACCGCGAGCCCGACGAAGCCGAGAAAATCCGCAAAACCGAGCTGCTCCAGCGCGTAACCACCGCCTACGAGGCTGGCGAGCTGCTGACTTTGCTGCGCTTGCAGCTAGAGCTTCAGCGCATCGACCAGAGCCACCTCGAAAACCTGGCTGAAGACCAGCTCAAATACTACAACAAGCTGCTGAAAGAGCAAGCCCGCGAGCTCGACGAGGCCCTGTACCTGGAGCAAATGGACTTGTCCGGCTTCACTGGCAAGCCCTACTACTACACGCCCACGCCCGCCGCGATGGACTACGACTACCAGGCGCAGAAAGCGCAGCTGGACGCTAAAATCAAGCAAATCGAAGCCGATTTGCAGGGCATGGCCGACGACCCGGCCGCCGTGAAAGCCTTTCTGAAAACGTACAAAATCCCGAAGCAGGGGCCGGGGCCGGTGATGATGCAATTTTAAGCGGCCAGCCGCCAGCTGGCCAGAAGAAAGGATAAGTACAACTCCTTAGCGTAGTGTTCGTAAAGGCTTCAACACAAAATGAAGTTTTTATGAATCAAAAGAACGTACTCCTGGCAAGCGGCTTGCTACTCGGCCTGGCTGCCTGCAACAAAGACAGCGACACGCAGCCCGAGAGCGGCAATTTTCCCACTACCACGCTCACGCCCACCACCACTACGCTCACGGTGGCCGGCCTGCCTGCACCCTACGCCACGCAGTCGGCCACCAACTACCCGCAGGTGCTGGCCGACCGCCCGGCCGGGGCCACCCTGCAAGTGCCGCAGGGCTACGCGGTGAACATCTACCAGGAAAACCTGCCCGGCGGGCGCTGGACGGCCATTGCCCCCAACGGCGACGTGTTCGTGGCGCAGATGTCGCAAAATAAAATCTCGGTGCTGCGCGACACCAACCAGGACGGCAAGGCCGACCAGGTGAGCACCTGGGCCGCCAGCGGGGTGGTCAACCAGCCCATGGGAATGGCTTTCGACGGCAGCTACTTCTACGTGGCGTGCTCCAATGCCATTTTGCGCTACGACTACGCCAGCGGCCAAACCCAGGCCACCGGCACGCCCACCAAGCTGGCCGACCTGCCGGCCGGCACCCAGCACCCGGCCCGCTCGCTGCTCATCTATAATAACAAGATGTACGTGGGCATCGGCTCGTCGCAAAACGCCACGGTGGAGCAGGACACCCGCCGCACTACCATCCAGGAGTTTAACCTCGATGGCAGCGGCCAGACGGCCTACGCCACCGGCCTGCGCAACCCGCAGGGTATGAGCGTAAACCCCGCCCGCGCTGGCGAAATCTGGACGACCGTAAACGAGCGCGACGGGCTGGGCGACGACCTCGTGCCCGACTACGCCACCGCCGTGCCGCGCGGCAGCTTCTTTGGCTACCCCTGGGCCTACCTCGCCCCGGCCAACCTCGACCCCCGCGTGCCCGGCCCGGTGCCCACGCAGGTAGCCAGCACGCGCACGCCGGAGGTGCTGTTTCGCTCGCACGTGGCGGCGCTGGGCCTCACGTTCTACAACGGTACCATGTTCCCGACCGATGTGCGCGGCGACCTCTTCGTGGCCATGCGCGGCTCCTGGAATCGTTCGGAAGGCTCGGGCTATAAAGTGGTACGCATCAAGATGAACGCCGCCGGCCTGCCCGAAACCGCCGACGCCACCACCGGCCGCGGCGCGGGCTACGAAGACTTCGTAACCGGCTGGCACCTCAACGCCGGCCAGAAAGCCACCCCGCAGGTGTGGGGCCGCCCGGTGGGCGTGACGGTAGCCGCCGACGGCGCGCTGCTCATTGCCGACGACGGGGCCGGCGTGATATGGCGCGTCAGCTATCGCTGAGCGTAAGGGTAGAGTAGGATAGGTCATGCTGAACGCAGTGAAGCATCTCTATCACTTCATCCGGTCCGTTCAATGAAGCGACAGAGATGCTTCACTGCGTTCAGCATGACTTGATATTACACTTTTTCTGGACAGCAGGTGCAAAAAAAGATACCCGGTTGGCTCGGCCACCGGGTATCTTTGCGCGGTAACGGCGAGTTACTTGACCGCCGACTTACCACATGCGTATTTCTACTATCGCGGGGCTGTCGCTGCCGCTGCTCTTAGCAGCTGGGCATGCTCGTGCCCAGGTTCTCAACCCCGTGCAGCCCTGGGGCAGCTGGCTGGTGGGCACCGTGCAGCTGCCGGGCTCGGCTACCAACCGCTGGGGCGGCTTTGCCGAGGTGCAGGCCCGCAACAACAACGTATTCAGCGGCTATTTCTACCGCGAGCTAAAGGGCGGGGCTACTTTCGACATCGACCCCAATTTTACATTGGGCGTGGCCGGTGGGCACTACACTACGTCCGACTACCAGGACCTGGGCGCGGGGCCGCTCAACTCGGAAAAGCGCCTGTGGGAACAGTTGATTCTGAGCCAGTATTCGCACCGCCTCAAAATCGAGCACCGCTACCGCATCGAGCAGCGCTGGTTTACGTTCCGCGACGACCGCACCGAGTTTCGGCAACGCTTTCGCTACCGGGTCAATGCCTTTTTGCCGCTCAACCACCAGAAAATCGAGCCCGGCACCGTGTTTCTGGTGGCGTATGACGAGATTTTTCTCAATCCCAAAGGCCCGGTTTTCGAGCGCAACCGCGTGTATGGCGGCGTGGGCTACCAGTTTAATAAGCACCTGTTTTTGCAGGTCGGCTACGTGAACCAGGCCAACTACAACTACACGGCCAGCCAGGGGCAGTTCATTCTGCAAAACACGGCCGCTAAAAACAACGTGGTCGTGAACCTGACTTACAAGCTGTTCCACAAAAACGCCAAGGCGCAGCCGGTGGAAAAGCTACCCTCGCAGCCCGACTAGCGACCCGCGCTTATTCTTCAAAAAGCCACCCGACCACCTGCTGGTCGGGTGGCTTTTTTTGGGCCGAACGCTACCGGCTGCCTGAGCCGGGTGGGATATATAGAAAAATAAATCCGCCGGAATGCTTGCAATGTCAAAACCCCGTCTACATTTGCAGTGTACTAGGTTAGTAATACACTAAAACGCCACGCCAATGGTCCGCATCCGCAACCTGCACTTCGGCTACTCCCGCCGGGCGCTCCAGCTCGAAAACCTCACTCTCGACTTGCAGCGCGGCCGCATCTACGGCCTGCTCGGCAAAAACGGGGCGGGCAAGTCGACCCTGCTCAAAAACATCGTGGGCCTGGCCTTCCCGGTATCCGGCACCTGCGAGCTCGACGGCCACGCCGCCGCCCGCCGCCGCCCCGACACCCTGCAAGACCTGTTTTTCCTGCCCGAAGACGTGCAGGTGCCCGCCATCACGGCCACGCAGCTGGCGGCCGGCACCGGCGGCTTCTACCCGCGCTTCGATGCGGCGGCCTTCCACGACTACCTGCGCGAGCTGGAGGTGCCGGCCAGCGCCAAGCTCACGGCCCTCAGCTTTGGCCAGCAGAAGAAAGTGCTGATTGCCTTTGCGCTAGCCACCAATACCGGCCTGCTGGTGCTGGATGAGCCCACCAACGGCCTCGACATTCCGAGCAAGGCGCAGTTTCGCAAGCTCGTGGCGCGGGCGCTGGGCGAAGAGCGCTGCGTCATCATTTCCACGCACCAGGTGCGCGACCTCGACAGCCTCATCGACACGGTGCTGGTGCTGCACGAGCGCCGCGTGGTGCTCAATGCCACCATCGACGACCTGGCCGAGCGCCTGCACTTCGGCACCGCGCCGGCGGGCGCGGCGGTGCCCGAGGCGCTCTACGCCGAGCCTTCGGTGCGCGGGCAGCAGGTCATCCGGCCCAATCACGGCGAAGTTTTCAGCAAGGTCGATTTAGAAATTTTATTCAACGCGCTCACCGGCTCGTCGTCGGCGCTGGCTACTTACCTCACTCACTTGCAGCATGAACCAGTTCTTTAGTCTTCCGCGCTTTGGGCGCTTGCTGCGCAAGCACACCACCGAAAACCTGGCCCGCTACGCCCTGGGCGCGGCCGTGCTGCTAGGCGGTATGCTGGTGGTCATGGGCTTTTTGTCTTACCTGAGCGGCGGCATCAGCCACGTTGGGCAGGCGGTGCTGTTCATCTTATTCTTAATGGGAGCGGGCAGCTTTTTTACCAGCACGATGCTGGGGCAGTTTGGAGTAGGGAGCCGGGCCGCGCTGGCCCTCACGCTGCCGGCCTCACAATTTGAGAAGTACCTGGTAGCCTGGCTGTTTTCGCTGCCCGTGTTCCTGGCGGTGTTCGTGGCCGATTTTTACCTGGCCGACTGGCTGGTGCTGAGTTTCAGCCGGGGCGATAATACGCTGCTCAACGTGTTTGGCGATGCTGAGGCAGTCATAACCGTGGGCATCGTGTTCCTGGTGCTGCACGGGGTAGCGCTGTACGGCAGCATCTTCTTCCGGCAGTATCAGTTCATCAAAACGGCCTTTGTGTTTTTTCTGGCGGCTACCGTGCTGATATTCATCAACTACCAGGTAATGAAGGGCGTGATAGGGCCGGAGTTTAGAATGGCGATGCCGCTGGGCTCCGTCAACCTCAAAAACGGCCCCTCTCTGTCGCTGCCCGACGAGCAGTCGCGTCCTATCCTGCTGCCGCTGCTGGCCCTGCTGCCACTGCTGTGGCTGGCCGCCTACGCCCGCCTCACCGAAAAGCAGCTTTAACCTACTATTCTATGGAATTTAATGATAATGAGGCAATTTACCTCCAGATAGCCGGCTACGTGGGTGAAAATATCCTGCGCCAGCAGTGGCCGCCCGACGGCAAAATCCCGTCGGTGCGCGACCTGGCCGCCGAGCTGCAAGTGAACCCCAACACCGTGATGCGGACCTACGACCTGCTGCAAAGCCAGGAGGTGATTTACAACAAGCGCGGGCTGGGCTTCTTCGTGGCCCCCAATGCGGCGGCGCGGGTGCAGGCCGGGCGGCGCGAGCGGTTTTTGCAGCACGAGCTACCCGCTTTTTTTAATACGATTTCGCTGCTGGGCATTGGCTTTGAGGAGCTAAGCCAGCGCTACGCACACTTTAAGGCGGCGCCGGGCGCGCCCGTTTCCCTGGCTTCTTCCCATGAAAAACAGTAGCAAATACCTGCTGGCGGCCGTGCTCGTGCTGCTGGCCTCCGTCACGGCCTACAACATGGCCCTGCGCACCGAGTACCGCAAGGGCGACTACAAAAATCCGCTGCGCGGCTACGTGAGCCAGCCGTTCAAGGACTTCACCGAGGTAGCCGTGCCCGCCTCCAACGCCGTGAGCGTGAAGCTGGTGTCCGGCCCCTTCAGCGTGCGCCTGCACCCGCGGGCGGCCGAGTACGTGCACCTGCGGCAGCAGGGCGGGCGGCTGGTAATTACGGCCAGCTTTCCCGAGCGGCAGCAGTTTTTCGGCCGGGCCGAAACGGTTATTATCAGCTGCCCGCGCCTGGCCGCGCTCAGCACCGATGCTGTTGACGAGATTGGGGGCAAGCCGCAGATAAACAAGCACTACGGCGGTAGCCAAACGGTGCGGGTACAAGGCTTCAACCAGGATAGTCTGGTGCTGCGCCAGGACCGTGGTAGCCGCGTGGAGCTTATTGGCAACAAGCTGGCCTACCTGCACGCCACCACCGGCACCACCCCCGGCAGCCACCCGTGGCTGCAAGTGAGCGCTGATAACCACATCGCCGCCGCCGACCTCACGCTCGGCCACCAGAGCGAGTTGACCTTGAATAACATCGCCATTCCGCAGCTGCGCTACCACGCCGCCGACAGCGCCCAGGTAACCCTAACCGGGGCCGCCCTGGGTAGCCTGCCCAAGTAGGGGAGAAGTAGGAGTCGTTTGTCCTTGCTTGATGCGCAACATGCTCGCAATGACAATCGGGAAAAACGCCGCGCTTGGCCACTACGGCCGGGCGCGGCGTTTCTGCGTAGAGCGGCTAAACCGATAAGCGTTATGCCTAAAAAATCAGTTGCGGAAATCATCATTGACACCCTGCAAGCGGCGGGGGTGCAGCGCGTGTACGGCCTGGTCGGCGACTCGCTCAACGGCCTCACCGACGTGCTGCGCGCCCGCGAGGGCATCGAGTTCATCCAGGTGCGGCACGAGGAAGCGGGCGCGTTTGCGGCCGGGGCCGAGGCCCACATTACGGGAAACCTGGCCGTGTGCGCCGGCTCGTGCGGGCCGGGCAATACGCACTTGGTCAACGGCTTGTTTGATTGCCACCGCAGCCGGATGCCGGTGCTGGCCCTGGCCGCCCAGATTCCGAGCATCGAAATCGGCACCGGCTACTTTCAGGAAACGCACCCCGAGCGGCTGTTTCAAGAGTGCAGCCACTACTGCGAGGCAATTGCCCTGCCCGAGCAGGCCGTGCGGATGGTCGAGGGGGCCATTCAGGCATCGTTGGGGCTGGGCGGCGTGGCGGTGCTCGTCATCCCCGGCGATGTCATGCACCTCCCGGCCGAGGCCCCCGCGGTGTGCATCCCGGCGCTGGGCCACAATAGCGGTATCGTGCCGGCCAAGAGCAAGATTGCCGAAGCGGCCAAGCTTTTAAACGAGTGCGAAAAAGTGACCATCCTGGCCGGTATCGGCTGCGACAGCGCCCACGCCGAGCTGCTGCAAGCCGCCCAGGCCCTGCAAGCGCCCGTGGTGCACGCCCTGCGCGGCAAAGACTGCGTGGAGCCCAACAACCCCTACGACGTGGGCCTCACCGGCCTGCTCGGGATGCCCGCCGGCTACCACGCCCTCATGGATGCCGACGCCGTACTGATGCTGGGCACCGACTTTCCGTACCGCCAGTTTTTCCCCGAAAACGCCCCCGTGGTGCAGGTCGATAAGCACGCCGAGCACATCGGCCGCCGCACCAGGGTAGAGGTGGGTTTGCACGGCACCGTTATCGAAACGCTGACCCAGCTGCTACCGCACCTGCGCGCCCGCCCCGACGCCAGCCACCTCGAAACCGCCCAGCAGCGCCACCGCGACGACGACGCCCACCTGGCCGAGCTGGCCACCGGCGAGCCCGGCGATACCAGCCTGCACCCGCCCCACGTGGCCCGCCTGCTCAACGAGCTGGCCGCCGACAACGCCATTTTCACCTGCGACGTGGGCACGCCCACCATCTGGGCCGCCCGCTACCTGCGCATGAACGGGCACCGTCGCCTCATCGGCTCCTTCATCCACGGCAGCATGGCCGGGGCGCTCTCGCAGGCCATTGGCATTCAGCTGGCCTGCCCCGAGCGGCAGGTAGTAGCCATGTGCGGCGATGGCGGCTTCGCCATGCTCCTGAGCGAATTGCTGACCTTGCGCCAGCTCAAAGCGCAGGTGCCCATCAAGGTTATCATCTTCAACAATAGCGCCTACGGCTTTGTGGAGCTGGAGATGAAAGCCGCCGGCACCCTCGAATACGGCACCGAGCTCGACAACCCCGATTTTGCCCAGTTGGCCGAGGCTGCCGGTATCAAAGGCCTGCGCGTGAGCGACCCCGCCCACCTCGAAAGCACGCTGCGCGAAGCCCTCGCCCACGACGGCCCCGTGATAGTAGACGCCGTAGTGAAGCGCCAGGAGTTGAGTATGCCCCCGCACATCGAAGTAGCCCAAGCCAAGGGTTTTAGCCTCTACGCCCTCAAGGCGCTCATGGACGGGCGCGGCGGCGAGCTGCTGGAAATGGCTAAGACTAATTTGTTGCGCTAACGATTTTCGCGCAGTGTTTCGCAGTGTTAAAGCGCAGTGTCGCGCAGTATTTTTTAATCGGCACTGCGCGGCACTGCGCTTTGACACTGCGAAACACTGCGCGAAAACTACGTAGCAACAACAAGCCTGCCCACTGGGGCACTACTTGCCGCTTTCGTGGGTTGTTTCTAAAGAAAAAACTTGCGAAAGCTGTTACCTCTGCAAAACTTGCGCTTGATGACGACCAAAGAAATAAAAGCCCTCATTTCGCTGCTCGACGACCCGGAAATAGCCCCCCAGATTCAGAGCGAAATCCAGAACCTGGGCGAGACGATTATTCCCTACCTCGAAGAGTCGTGGGAAGAAACCCTGGACCCCCAGCAGCAGCAGCGTCTCGAAGACCTTATTCACCAGCTCCAGTTTGAGGGCTTGCAGCAGCGCCTGCGCGTGTGGCGCGACTCGGGCGCGCAAGACCTGCTCGAAGGCATGTGGCTGCTCAATTCCTACCAATACCCCGATGCTGACCTTCAGGCCCTTAACCGGGCCATCGAGCAGCTGCGCTTCGAGGCCTGGACCTTATTGCGCTCCGAGATGCACCCCGCCGACCAGGTGCAGGTGCTGAACCACGTTATTTTCCGCAACCACAAGTTTTCGGCCAATACCCAGCACTTCCACTCGCCGGCCAACTCCATGCTCCAGCGCGTGATTGAAACCAAGCGCGGCAACCCGCTCTCGCTCTGCGTTATCTACCTGCTGGTGGCCCAGCGCCTCGACTTGCCAATTTTCGGCGTGAATTTGCCCAACCTGTTCGTGCTCACCTACCAGCTCGCCGACCAGCCGCTGAGCTTCTACATCAATTGCTACAACCGCGGCGTGGTGCTCTCCCGCGCTGATATTGAGCACTATGTGGGTCAGCTCGGCATCACCTCGCAGGAGCTGTTCTACGAGCCCTGCTCGCACCTCGACATCGTGCGCCGCGCCATGCGCAACCTGCAAGTGAGCTTCGAGAAGCTGCAAGAGCTGGGCAAGGCGGAAGAGGTAGGCCAGCTGCTGGCCATCCTGACGGACGACAAGCCGAAAGTAGACGACGACGAGGAGTAAGCTCGCTCGGGGAACCTCACCCCCCGGCCCCCTCTCCAAAAAAGAGGGGGAGCCTGACGATATTTTAAACGAAACATAAAAGGCTTTCAGCATTGCTGAAAGCCTTTTATGTTTTAATCATGTTCGCTGGCGGTCGGCTCCCCCTCTTTTTTGGAGAGGGGGCCGGGGGGTGAGGTGCCCCGGTAGTTACCGCTTAATCAAGCACCCCGCCGCCCGCTTATCGGCCACACCAGCCGGCTTACCAGCCAGTACATTATCCAGCACCTGCTGCAAGTAGCGCTGCTGCACGCCGCTGGCTACCTGCGGGTTATCATCGATAGCGCCCCGGTAGCGCACCGCAAAACCGCCGCCGCTGGGCTGCAACACCACGGCCTCGGTGGTCTTGCTTACGCCGAGGGCGGCGCTGGCGGCCCCGTTATCGTCGGAGAAGGTGGCCAGCGAGTTGCCGCCGCCTTCGTTGCTATCGAGGTTGATGGGCACGTTGACAAACAAAAACTGCACGCCCCGGCCGCCGTAGGCGCTACTCAGGGCCGACAGGCGCTCCTGGTAGAGGCGCGTGAAGGCGCAGGCGGGGTTTAGAAACACGACTACCACGGCTTTCTGGCCGCTGTAGGCGCTGAGCGAGGCGCTGCCGCCCCCGGTTTTTTGCACCGTAAAGTCGCTTACGGTGCCACTCTGCGCCCGCACGATGCCTACCGTGACGGTAGCAAACAGTAGCGCGGCGGCCAGCAATAAGGGAAGTTTGCGAAGCGACATGGGGAGGTAAAAAGTAGCGGGAAAGAAATACGCTAAAGCGAGTGATTACGAAGAAGCTCCGTGGCAGTACGTAAGGACGTAGCCGGCGGCCGGCTGGAAATAGCAAATGCAATGCCGGGAAATTGCGCTGCCCAGCGCCAGCCGGGCGGGCAGCTCGCCGGCCGCTGGCCAGGGGCCGGGCGGCAGGTCGAGCAGCAGGTTTTGGCGGAAGATAAGGCCGCGCTGCCCGGCTAGCTTGTAGAGCGTTTCCTTGGCGCTCCAGAGCAGGCTGAATAGCTCGTTGTCAGTAGTTGCGTCTGGCGTTATAAACGGCTTAATAGCAGTTAGTTCATCATAATTTAAAAACTTGTGCGCAATGCGTTGCGCCTTGTCGCGCACTACCTCCACATCGACGCCCACGGCTGTACCGGACGGGGCCAGCAGCGCCGCTACCCACGCGCCCGAGTGCGACAGCGACACGGCAGGCACCGGGCCGGCCCCGGCCAGGAAGGGCCGGCCGGTAGCATCATTTTGGAGCGGTAGAAGCACGTCGGAGAGAGCCGTGGCGGCGAGCATTCGTTGCACCAGCACGCGGCCGGCCAGCCACTGCGCCTGGCGCGGGCCATCGGCGCGGGCAGGTAGGAGGGGAGCGTAGGCGTCGGCGGCCGCGAGTTGGGGCCACAGTTCGGCGGGCGTTTCGAGCAGGTGCCAGAGGCCCAGATAGGCCCCGCCGGGCAGCGGGCGGATGGAGTGAAGCGGCATAAATGGCGGGCGAGCGGCGAAAATAGCGCCCGCCCGCGCCCCCGGCGCGGCCACACGGCCGCCCGACCCCGACCTTTGCGGGCCGCCTTGCCCCGGCCGCTTCCCCACCATGTCACTTTCTGCCCCCGCCGCCCGCCCCAACGCCCGCAACCTCGCTACTCTGGCCGGGCACCGCGACGCGGTGTACGCGCTGGCCGGCCGCCCCGGCGCCGACCAGATTTTCTCCAGCGGGGCCGATGGCATGGTAGTGGCCTGGAACGCCGCCGCGCCCGAGCAGGATGGCGAACTGCTGGCGCGGGTCGACAACTCGGTGTACGCCCTGCGCGAGCTGCCCACGCGCGGCTTGCTGCTGCTGGGGCAGAATTTTCAGGGCGTACAGGCCATTGACTTACAAACTAAAAAGCTGGCCTTTGCCACGGCGCTGCCGCCCGTCGCCATCTTCGACCTAGTGTATTCCGAGGAGCGCCAGCGGCTCTACTGTGCCCTGGCCGATGGCACGCTGGCCGTGCTGCGCGGCTCCGATTTTAGAATTGAAAACCTCCTGCGCCTCAGCGAGAAAAGCCTGCGCTGCCTGGCCTTGAGCGACGCGCGCGGCGAGCTCGTCGTAGGTAGCTCCGACCACTTGGTGCGGGTGCTCGACCTCGATTCATTAGCCGTAAAAACCACCCTTACTGATGCCACCAATTCGGTGTTCAGCATGGCCTACTCGCCCGATGAAGCGCACCTGCTGGCCACCGGGCGCGACGCGCACCTGCGCCGCTACGCCACGGCCGACTACGTGCTGCAAGATGCAGTAGTGGCCCACATGTATGCTATCAACCACCTGGCTTTCAGCGGCGATGGCCGCTACCTGGCTACCTGCTCGCTCGATAAAAGCATCAAACTCTGGGATGCCGACTCGCTGGCCTTGCTGCGCGTGCTCGACAGGGCGCGGGCGGCAGGCCACGGCACGTCGGTAAATAAGCTGGTTTGGCCGGGCAGCCAGCAACGGCTAGTTTCGTGCAGCGATGACCGCAGCCTGGCCGTATGGCAAGTTTATTAGGTTTGAGCGGCGAGTGCGTCCGTCATGTTGAGCGCAGCGAAGCATCTCGCGTGGTGCAGTAAAATCAAACGCTAGGAGTTAGTGCAGCACGCAAGATGCTTCGCTGCGCTCAGCATGACAGTTTTAAAATCAACGAATTAAACTTGCTCTATATCAACGCAGCTAACAGCTTATAAAAATGAAAATTACCGCCCTCGATATTCGCCAAAAGACGTTTGAGAAAGCCTTCCGGGGCGTGGACAAGGACGAGGTACAAGCCTTCCTCAACATGGTATCGCAGCAGTGGGAGCGCCTGGGCGACGAAAACCGCGAGCTGCGCCTCAAGCTGGAGCACGCCCAGCACGACGTGCAAAAAATGCGTGAAGTTGAAAGCTCGCTCTACCGCACCCTCAAAACGGCCGAGGACACCGGCAACTCCATCACCGAGCAGGCCCAGCGCGATGCCGACCTGCGTCGCCGCGAAGCCCAGTTTCAGGCCGAAAATACCGTGGCCGAAGCCCGCCAGCGCGCCCGCACCATCGTGGACGAGGCCTACCAGACGGCCGAAAAAACGGTGTCCGACATGCAAAAGGAGGTAGCCGGCCTGGGCCAGGAATGCCAGCGCTTGGAGCAGCAGCTCGAAACGCTGGTGCGCGACCTGCACCTCCTGGCTTCCGATGCGCTTGAAAAAGCCGAGCGCGCCCGCGCCCGCCCCAAAAGTGGCCCGGCAGCCATCCTTTCGCGGGCGGCGAGCGTACAGGTAAAGCGGCCCGCCGAACCGGCCGCGCCCGAACCTACGCCCCCCCCTGCCATGAACGCGAATATTCCCGCCTTTGCCCCGCCGGCCGCCGCCGTGGCCGCCGCGCCCAGCGCCCCTGCGGGGGCCGATTTTGGCCTGCCCGCCCGTGCCGAGCGCTCGGCCCAGCCCATCGGCTACAACCCCAAACCGGGCCAGCAGCCCGACCCCCGCAACCCCAACCAGGCCCCCGGCCCCGACATCGAGCGGCCCAGCGCCCCGGCCGAAAACCCCGGCATCGCGCCCGCCCCGCACATCGACCCGGCCAGCCCTTCGCCGGTGCCCGACCCGCCCGCGCCCTATGTGGAGCCCGCCCGCCCCGAAATCACGCCCATCGGCCCCGACCGGCCCGATATTCAGCAGCCCCAGCCCCTCACGCATCCCGGCATGAAGCAGGCCGTGGCCGAGCCGGTAGGGGAGAAGTCGTTTTTCGACGAGATTTAGTTTTATAGGGTTGGTGGCTCAGGGCCACCGGCTTGCCAGAAAGGCTCAGCTACTCGCTGGGCCTTTTTTTGTGGGCGTGCTACCCAGCGCTAGTGGCAGGAATAAGCTCGTCTGATTATCTTCGTGGTTGCGCTTCAGCAAGTAGTTACCGTGCCGCTCCATTACCTTCCTAACATCTGCCTGCAATATGACCAGGAACTCAGTGTGCTACGGCTGGAATGGGTGCCCCGCAGCGATTCGCGCCAGTTGCGCGCCAGCGCCGGGCAGCTGCTGACGCTGGCGCGGGAGCTGGCCGTGCGCCAGCTGCTGCTCGACATGAACACCATCCCCAACTTACCGCTGGAGGACCAGCTGTGGCTGGGCGACCACTGGATGCCCACCTTGGTAGACCTGCCGCTCGACCGCTTGGTGCTTGTCATTTCCAGTAGCCAGGTGCATAATCAGCTGGCAATCGACGCGCTTTATGAATTAGTAAAGCATACCATGCGCTTTGAGGCTCACTACTTTGCCGATATGGAATCGGCGCTCGACTGGGCTACCGACAGCTCGCCCCGGTTGGCGGCGCTGCATGCCGAATGGGCCGCCCGCCACGATGGAGCGTAGCTTTGTTGGTAGTAAAAACGAGTCATGCAG
>NZ_DASTEP010000164.1:0-38008 GCF_035709525.1 Hymenobacter sp.
GCACGATAAACGGAGGGCCACTCCGTTTTACATGTCGCTTAGCGGCTGGTTTTGCCCCCGCCACCCGCGGCTTGCGCGGCGCTCACGCGCCACACTTTATTGCCGGCGTCGTCGGTTACGAGCAGCGCGCCATCGGGCATCGTGACCACGCCCACCGGGCGGCCGTGCGCCTTGTCGGAGTCGCCGCCGACCAAAAAGCCGGTGAGGAAGGGCTCGGGCTTGCCGGTGGGCTTGCCGTCTTTGAAGGGCACGAAGGCCACCTGGTAGCCCGAGTACTGCGAGCGGTTCCAGGAGCCGTGCTCGCCCACGAAGGCCCCGTTCTGGTACTTGGCGGGGAAGGCTTTCTGGTCGTAGAAGGTGAGGCCGAGGGCAGCTACGTGCGGGCCCATCGGCACGTCGGGCACCAGGGTCTTGGCCACCAGGTCGGGGCGCTCGCCTTTGCGGCGGGGGTCTTCGTTGGGGCCGTAGTAGGCGTAGGGCCAGCCGTAGAAGCCGCCTTCCTTCACGCTCGTGATGTAGTCGGGCACCAGCTCGTCGCCCAGCTCATCGCGCTCGTTCACGGCCGTCCACAGGGTGCTGGTGCCGGGGTAATAGGCCAGGCCAATGGGGTTGCGCAGGCCGCTGGCGAAGATTTTTTCGCCCGAGCCGTCCGGGTTGATTTCGAGGATGTTGGCACGGCGCTTCTCGTTTTCGGCCCCGTGCTCCATCACGTTCGAGCCCGAGCCCACGGTCACGAGGATATGCTTACCGTCTTTGCTGGCCAGCAGGTTGCGGGTCCAGTGGTTGTTGTAGCCACCTTCGGGCAGGTCGAGAATTTTCTGGCCCGGCGCCGTGATTTTGGTATCGCCGGCCTTGTAAGGGTAGCGCACCAGGCCGTTGGTATTGCCTACGTAGAAGTAGTCGCCCATCACCAGCATCCCGAAGGGCTGGTTGAGGCCCGTCAGAAAGGCGGCGCGCACATCGGGCTTGCCGTCGCCGTTGGTATCGCGGAACAGCGTGATGCGGTTGGCGCTGGTGCGTTGCAACGAGCGCGACTTATCGAGATTGAGCGTGGCAGCCACTTGCTTTTTGGCACCCTTGGGCAGAGTAGCCGCTTCGGATACGAATACGTCGCCGTTGGGAGCTACGTAAGCCCAGCGCGGGCTTTGCAGCCCGCCCGCAAACTCGCTGACCGTGAAGCCGGCCGGGGCCGTGGGCGTTTGCCCAGCGGGCCAGTCGATGATGTCGACGCGCTTGGTTACCGACTTGCTTTCGTAAGGGGCCGGCAGGTGCACAGTTTCCTCCTTGGGTGTGGTAATGGTTTGGGCCGGGTTGTCGGCCTGGGCCGTCTGCTTTTCTTCTTTGCTGGGGCCGCTGCCGCAGGCAGCGAGCCAGCCCAGCGCGGGCAGCAGGGCAAGGTATTTGGGAGTCATAAGCGAAAAGAGAAAGTAAGGCAGAGCTTACGCAAAAGCCCGATGCCGCTTCCTTTTACTGCCTACCTCTGTATTAGTTGTGACGCTAGCCGGCTCATTCCTTCACTACCCGCGTGGTGCTGCTGAGCGCGCCATCGGCAGCCACTACTTTCAGCAAATACAAACCCGCCGGCAAGCCACTGAGAATGAGGCGGGCGCTGCCCTCGGCCGTGGTTTGCCACACGCGCTGGCCACTGGTGTTGTACAGCAGCAGCTGGCTGCGGCCGGGCGGCAGGCCGCTCACCAACGCGTAGTCGCGCACGGGGTTGGGCACCAGCTGCAAAGGCTCCAGCTCGCACATGGCCGTGAGGGCCACCACCGGCGAGTAGGCGGCGGGGCCGCCGGCACCGGCCACGCGCAGGCGGTAGTAGCGGGTGCCGGCCAGCGCGCCGGCGCGGTAGGTGTAGCGGGCCCCGGCAGCCTGGGTTTGGCTGGGCACGGTGCCGAGCACCACCCAGGTTTTGCCGTTGGCGGAGGCCTGCACCTCGTAGGCCGGGCCGTCGCCGGTGCGCTCTGTGGTGGTTTGCCAGGTCAGGGTGGCGGTGCAGTCAGCACCTACCTGGCCCACGAAGCCGACGGGCGCCCCCTCGGCGGCGGCGTAGGCACAAGCCAGCGGCGAGCGGCGGGCCGCCGTGCCCCGGGCAGTAGCGCCACCCGGCACGGCCACGCCCAGCAATAACAGGCACAGGCAAAATAATTGTCTCACAGCAAACTACTACTAGTAATTGAGCGGCTAACGCGCCGGGCAGCCATTTAATTCAACGCCCCCTCGCGGCAGCTTTAGGTTTTCGACGCCCGCCAAACGCCTGTCCTGCTGGAAAATCCCGTTTTGACTTTTCAAAACCGCCTGGCCCCAGGCCCTGGCAAAGGGCACGACGCGGGTGCCACCGTCGCCACTCGCTAAACTGCGGCCAGCCGCTTCAGCGCGCCCGCTTTTTTTCGCAAAAACCCCACTCAGCGGTTATTTCTTCGGGCCGACGCTTACAGCACACCGCAACCCGGCCGCACGGGCGCATACCGGCCGTTGGCGCAGCCACGCCGACAGCTACCGCACACGCTCGCGGCACCAAAAGCGCCCTGGCTGCCTCAGAAACGGCTTTTTGGCGCTTCGCAGTGGCTTTTCCAAGCTGGCCTTGGTCTTACCTTTCCCCACCTAACCTATTTCTGTTTATCCATGAAGCACCCCAACATGCTAACTAAAGCGGCCCTACTCGTAGCCTTGGGCCTGGGCGGCCACCGCGCCGCCCAGGCCCAAGCCACTGCCGCCACCGCCCTGCCCCCGCCCGATGCCAAGATGCAGCAGTTCATCAGCAAGCTGATGCAGCAAATGACGGCCGAGGAGAAAATCGGCCAGCTCAATCTTGTGTCGGTCGGCTTTACGGTGACGGGGCCGGTGGTGAGCCAGGACGTGGACGCCAAGATTAAAAAAGGGCTGGTGGGCGGCGTACTCAACACCTTTACGCCGGTGGCGGCGCGCAAGCTGCAAGAAATGGCCGTGTCGCAGTCGCGGCTGCACATTCCGCTCATTCTGGGCTTTGATGTGATACATGGGCACCGCACGATTTTGCCGATTCCGCTGGGGCTGGCGGCCACCTGGGACTTGCCGGCCATCGAGCGCGGGGCGCATTTGGCGGGGCAGGAAGCCGCCGCCGACGGCATCAACTGGGTGTATTCGCCGATGGTGGACATCGCGCGCGACCCGCGCTGGGGCCGCGTGGCCGAGGGCGCGGGCGAAGACCCGTACCTGGGCTCCCAAATCGCGAAGGCGATGGTGCACGGCTACCAGGGCCCGACCAACGACATGACCCGGCCCGACAACGTAATGGCCTGCCTCAAGCACTTCGCGCTGTACGGCGCGGCCGAAGCCGGGCGCGACTACAACACCACCGACATGAGCCGGCAGCGCATGTATAACGAATACCTGCCGCCCTACAAGGCCGCCGTACAGGCCGGCGTGGGCTCGGTAATGTCGTCGTTTAATGACATCAACGGCATTCCGGCCACGGCCAATAAGTGGCTGATGACGGACCTCTTGCGCCGGCAGTGGGGCTTTCCGGGCTTCGTGGCTACCGACTACACTGCTATCAATGAAATGAGCGCGCACGGCCTGGGCGACGACAAAAAAGTGTCGGAACTGGCTTTGAACGCGGGCATTGATATGGACATGGTAGGCGAAATTTTCGTGCGCAACCTCGCCAACAACGTGAAGGAAGGCACCGTGAAGCAGGCCGACGTGGACGCCGCCTGCCGCCGCGTGCTGGAGGCCAAGTACCGCCTGGGCCTGTTCCAGGACCCCTACCGAGGCGTGAGCGAAGCCCGCGCCAAGGAGGTGCTGATGCAGCCGGCCTTTTTGCAAACGGCCCGCGACATCACGCGCCGCAGCCTGGTGCTGCTGAAGAATGACAACCAGACGCTACCGCTGAAAAACACGGCCAACATCGCGGTAGTTGGCCCGCTGGCCGACCGGCCCATCGACATGCTGGGCAACTGGAGCGCGGCCGGCGACGCCAAGCAGGCCGTTTCCATCTTGCAGGGAATCAAGAACGTGGGCGGCAATACCATTCGCGTGACCTACGCCCACGGGGCCAACGTGACGGAAGACGACCAGCTTATCAAGCGCCTCAACGCCCACGGCGGCCAGCTTGACATCGACCCGCGCCCGGCTGAGGCGCAGATTGCCGAAGCCGTGCGGGCCGCTCAGGCCGCCGAGGTAGTGGTGGCCGTGGTGGGCGAAAGCCAGGGCATGACCGGCGAAGCCGCCAGCCGCGCCGACATTGGCCTGCCCGGCCGCCAGCTCGACTTGCTCAAAGCCCTGAAAGCCACTGGCAAGCCGCTGGTGGTAGTGCTCTGCAACGGCCGCCCGCTCACGCTGCCCTGGGAGAATGAGAATGCCTCGGCCATGCTGGAAACGTGGTTTGGCGGCACGCAGGCCGGCAACGCGGTGGCCGACGTGCTGTTTGGGGTGTACAACCCGTCGGGCAAGATTACCATGACGTTTCCGCGCGCGGTGGGCCAGGTGCCGATTTACTACAACCACAAAAGCACCGGCCGGCCCTACGGCGGCGTGGCGCTCGACAAGTACAAGTCGCGCTACCTCGACGTACCCAACGACCCACTTTACCCCTTCGGCTACGGCCTCAGCTACAGCACGTTCACCTACGATAAGCCTAGCCTTAGCAAAACCAGCCTCGCCCCCGGCCAGGGCCTCGACGTGACCGTGACGGTGCAAAACACCAGCCAACGCGACGGCGAGGAAGTGGTGCAGCTTTACGTGCGCGACTTAGTAGGCAGCAGCACCCGCCCGGTGCAGGAGCTGAAAAGCTTCCAGAAGATTCTGCTTAAAGCGGGCGAAAGCCGGCAGGTTTCCTTCCACCTCAACCCCGACGACCTCAAATTTTATAACGACGACCTGAAATGGGTGGCCGAGCCCGGCGAGTTTGAGGTAATGACCGGCGGCAACTCGCGCGACGTGCAAAAGGCGAGCTTCACACTGACGAAATAAGCTTCAGCTAGCCTGGAAATCGTCAGGTCATGCAGAGCGCAGCGAAGCATCTCGCCCGCACAGTTGGATGGCTATGGTTACTGCGCCACGCCAGATGCTTCGCTGCACTCTGCATGACTTAACAACTATTCGCTACCGCGCAAAAAAGTGGCTGCAACGTACGTTGCAGCCACTTTTTTTATGATTCCTGGCCTCTATATACTTTTAGCGCAGTATCATGTCGCCCAGCGAAATAACGTACTCTTTGGCCGTGGCGTCGTAGCGAATGGTGTAGTTGGTGGGGTAGTATTTGCCGCTTACCTCGTAGGCTTGCGGCTGCTTGATGGGGGCCGTGAAATTGACGCTGGTCGTGAGCATGGCCTTCGTGAACATGGGCTCCAGGAAGGTGACGCGGCCATCGTAAGTGCCATAGATGAAGGTGCTGCTGAAGCTGCCGCCGGGCTGATATTCGGGGCTGGCGGGGTCGGTCCAGTGGCGGCCCATCATGGGGATGGTGCGGCCGGGCACCACGTTGGGCGGCGTAGCGTAGCCGGTGGGCAGCTTGGCCGTGGCCGGGAAAATGTCGCCCTTGGGGTCGTCGAGCGTGATGGCGTGCTGCGCGCTCATGGTTTGCATGTAGAAGTGCGCGTCAAAGTGCGGCACCGAGTACACGCCGTTGGGCTCGTGGCCGATGGGGTTCCAGTCGAAGGAAATGTGGTCGAAGGGCGTTTTGGCGGCCGAGGGCGGCAGCGCGATGTCGTACATGGTGCCGGTGGTGGGCGTGGCGGGCAGCCCGTTCAGGGCCGCCTCGCCAAAGCGCACGCCTATTTCGGTGGGGTTGCCGCTGGCATCGCGGCTGATGTAGCCCATCGCCTTGCCCGCGCCCATCGTCACGGCCGGGCCGTAGTCGGTGGAGGGTTGCGGAGTTTTGTCGTCTTTGCCGCAGGCCGCGAGCAGGCCGAGGCTGGCTACCAGCAGCGTAGCCACGTTGGAAACGCGCCGAAGTTGGGTAAGCTGAGTTTTCATCAAAATGGAATTAAGTTGGATTCGCAGGTAAATATATTAAATATAATATATTATTTACAAAAACAGTATTACTTGCCATTTCCTACCTTGCCTGGGTTGCCGGCAAGGGGCATCGGGCATTTTTTGCCCGAACGCCTATACACGCAAAAGAGCCAGCCCTTGCGGGGCTGGCTCTTTTGCGTGGCAACTGCCAGGGCTCTACACGAGCCCTGGCTACGTGGCTCATTTACTTGCGCTTGGCCGGGGCCTTGCGGCTGCGGGGCGCGCCGGTGCCGGTAGTCTTTTTACCGGGCAACTTCTTGCCCTCGGCTTTCAGCTCCGAAATGGTCGGGGCGGGGCCGTATTTGGCTTCGGCGGCGTTGGTTTCGCCGGTGAGGAAGGGGTCGAAGTCCACGCGGCGGTTCAGGGCCTGGCCGGCTTTGGTTTTGTTGTCGGCAATCGGCTTGGTCTTGCCGTAGCCGCGAGCCTCGATGCGCTCGGCCGGAATGCCTTTGCTAAGCATATACTTGCGAGCGGCGGCGGCGCGCTCGTAGCTCAGGCGCAGGTTGTAGTCGTCGTTGCCCACGTTGTCGGTGTGGCCCGCGATGCTGAGCGAGTAGTCGGGGTACTCGTTCATAATGGCCACCATTTGCTCGAGGCGAGCGTTGGAGCTCGGTTTCAGCGTGGCCTTGTTGAAGTCGAACTGGATGTACTTGGTGGCCTCGTTCAGGATTTTCTTCTGCTCGGCCTTAATCTCGGGGCAGCCTTTGTTGGAGGCGGGGCCGGGGCGGTCGGGGCAGCGGTCCTGGTAGTCGGGCACGCCGTCGCCGTCGCGGTCGAGCGGGCAGCCGTTGGCGTCCACTTTCACGCCGGCCGGCGTGTTGGGGCACTTGTCGAGGTAGTCGGCCACGCCGTCCCCGTCGCTATCGACCGGGCAGCCCGAGGCATCGACGCGCACGCCGGCGGGGGTGTTGGGGCACTTGTCGTCGGCATCGGCCACGCCGTCGCCGTCGGCATCGGGGCAGCCTTGCAGGCTAGCCAGGCCCTTCACGTCGGGGCACTTGTCCTGGTAGTCGGGCACGCCGTCGCCGTCGGTATCGAGGGGGCAGCCGTTAACGTCCACTTTCACACCGGCGGGCGTGTCGGGGCACTTGTCCTTGCGGTCGGGCACACCGTCGCCGTCGGCATCCTTGGCTTGGCCAAGGGCCACCGTGAGGCCGGCCGAGTACACCAGGAAGCGGTCGTGCAGCTTTTTGTTGGGGTTGTTGATATTGTCGATGCCCTCCGCGAAAGGATAGTGCTGGCTGGCCGTAATGTCCAAGCCTACCGCAGGCGACAGGCGGAATTTCATCCCGGCCAGGCCGAATACTTCGAACCGGCGCACCTGGTTGAAGAAGCTGCCGGCAATGGGCTGGTTGGCGGCGCTGGTGGCATAGTTACCGCTGCTGTTAGCCATAAAGAAGCCGCCGCCGCCCATCAGGTAGGGCTGCAAGAAGAAGTCTTCCTTCAGAATTTTACCGTTGTTGAGCTTCAGCTTGAGGCCCAAATCAACCATGCCTGTTCTGGCCGTGAAGCTGTTGTAAGGCCGATTGGGCGACACAAAGCGGTAGTAGTTCTGGTAGTTGCCGAGCACCGCCACGTCGAACGACGGCGAGAGGTAGCGCGTGATGTGCGCGCCCACGCCTACTTGCAGCGGAAACGAGGAGTGCCCCCAGTCGCTACCCAGGTCGCCCTGGTATTGCATCATGCTGATATTGACACCGATGGCGGTTTTCTTGTCAGCCGTTTGGGCGTGGGCGGCGAAAGCCAGGCAGCTACCAGCGAGAGCCAAAGCCCCCGGCCGTAGCGGAGAGAGTAGTTTTCCCATAATGAAGAAAGGTGGAGAAAGTAGAGCGTAGCACTTGCTAGTTGGGCCTGTGTAGCGCAAAAAGTGCGGTAGGGTTGCGTGTTTCTGCTCTTCAGCCGCCGGCATCCTATATGTGCATCAAGTGAGGCTCATCAAAATACTTAATAACAAGCAACTACATTGAGATGCCTGTTGCGCTAAGTTTATATTGTCACATAAAAAAAGCCTGGGTAGAACCCAGGCTTTCTCCATAACAGCTACTCGAAACCACTAGTTGGCGCGGCCGGAGAGGCCGGGCACGGGCGGGTTTTTCACGTATTTATCGAGCCAGGAATTCATTTCCCAGAGCATGTGCAGCAGGTTTTCGCGGGCGGCGTAGCTGTGCGACTCGGCGGGCAGCACCACGTAGCGCACGGTAGCGCCCTGCCCCTTGAGGGCGGCGTAAAAGCGCTCACTCTGAATGGGAAACGTGCCCGAGTTGTTGTCGGCCTCGCCGTGGATGAGCAGGATGGGCGTCTTCACCTTATCGGCAAAGTTGAAGGGCGACATGGCATCGTACACACCCTTGGCCTGCCAGTAGGTGCGCTCCTCACCCTGGAAGCCGTAGGGCGTGAGCGTGCGGTTGTAAGCCCCACTGCGCGCAATACCGGCTTTGAACAAGTTGGAGTGCGCCAGCAGGTTAGCCGTCATAAAGGCACCGTAGCTGTGGCCCATCACGGCCACGCGGGCGGGGTCTACCACGCCCAGGCGCGCGCCCTCGTCGATGGCGGCTTTGGCGCTGGCTACCAGCTGCTCGGTGTAGGTGTCGTTGGGCTCGGCGGTGCCTTCGCCCACGATGGGCACGGTAGCGCCTTGCAACACCGCGTAGCCCTGCGTGACCCAGTACACGGGCGTGGCCCAGCTGAGGCGGGTGAAGGTGTAGGGCGAGCCGCTCACCTGCCCGGCGTTGGCTTTGTCCTTAAACTCAACCGGATACGCCTCCATGAGCGTGGGCAGCGGACCATCGGTTTTCTTGTAGTTGGGCGGCAGGTAGAGGTTGGCGGTGAGGGCTACCCCATCGGCGCGCTTGTAGTGCAGCACCTGCTTGCGGAAGCTGCCGCCAAAAGCCGCGTAGGGGTTGGCGAAGTGCGTGAGGGCAAGCGGCTTGCCTTTCTTGGCGAGCGGTTCCAGGTAGTAGTTGGGTACCTGGTCGATGGCCTCGCGACGGGTCAGCAGCTCGGGCGCACCTTTTTTGGCGTCGAGCAGCGCCACGGGCACCTCGTAGTACGGGGCTTCGGAGCGCCAGAGCTCGGTGATTTTTTCGGTTTTCAGATTCAGCTCGCTCACGAAGGGCCGGTCGCCTTCGGGCGACGCACCTTGCCCAAACAAGTAGATGGCCTGCCCGCCCTGCCCCAGGGCCAGCACCGGCCGGCCCTGCGCGTTGCGGCGCGTGTAGGGCGCGCCGGGGTTGTGATAAGTATCTTGAGATGAGCCATCAAACAGCACTTTCAGCGCCTGGCCGGGCACAGCGGGGTCGAGCTGCCAGGTAGTTTCGTGGCGGTCGGCCCAGCGGTAGCCTTCCACCAGCGCCAGGTGGTCGGTGCCCCATGTCATGCCCGCGTAGCGCAGCGGCAGGGCCGCCAGCTCCTGCGCCGGGCCGCCGAAGGGCGCGGGCAGCAGGTATACTTTATCGCGCACGGCGGCCTGCTTTTTGGGGTCGCCACCGTCCTGCGCCTCCGCGTAGTAGAGGGTAGCCGGGGCATCGGTGCGCCAGCCGTGGTCGCGCGGGCCGGTGGGCACAGCGTCGAAGTTGGTGGGCACGTTATCGGCCAGCGGCAGGTCGATTATCGACTTGGCTACCGCGCCGCTACCCAGGTCGAGCACGTCGATGCGCTGCGGGAAGCTACTCACGGGCAGCGTGTAGGAAAACGGCCGGTGCACGGTACGCACCAGCACGTAGCGCCCGTCGGGCGAGGGCGACACCGAGCGCAGCACGCCCGGCTGCCCCAGCGGCTGCGCCGAGCCATCGGCCAGCCTCACTTTCACTAGCTGCGAAGTAGCGTAGTACTCAAAAAGACGCTCGTCGGCGGGGTTTTTCAGCAAATCCTGGTAGGTGCGGGCACCCGATTTTTTGCCGCCGCCCGTTTCCTGCACGGCGGGGCCGGTGGGCGTGGCATCAGCGGCCGGGGCCGCACCGCGGCCGGCGGGCACGGTGCGCGCCAGCAGCGTCTGGCTGTCCGACACCCACTCGAAAGAAGAGCCAAACACGTCGTTGAGCGGCGTGGCCAGCAGGCGGCGCGCCGAGTTGGTAGCCACGTCGGCCACCCACAGCTCCACGTGGCCGGTGCTGCCCTCGGCAGCCGGCACGGTGAGCGCAAAGGCCACGTGCTGGTTGTCGGGCGACCAGCTCGGGCTGCTGATGCGGGCCTGGGCGGGCAGCCCCTGCACCGGCTTTTCGGCACCGCCGGGCAGCTGCTTAAACTGCATTCCCACGGCGTAGCTCACACGGCTGGGGCCGTTGGTACGCGGGTTGAGGCGCAGGCCGGCCAGCCGCAGTTCGGGCTGCGAGAGCTCGGCAATGGTCGGGAAGTCCTGCACGGCCAGGATGGCCATCGTGCGCCCATCGCCCGAGAGGCTGATGCGGGGCGTGGGCGGGGCCAGCAGCAAATCGCGGATGGCGGCCGGCGGCTGCTGGTACTGGGTTTCTTGGGCCATGGCGGGGGCGGCAAGGAGGAATATAGGTAGGAGCTTTTTCATGGGCAAAATCAACGGCTTGAAAAGGCAAGGACAGTAAAAAGCAAGAAAGGACGCATTCAGTGTTTTATAGCACAAAAAGAGAAGGCCGTTTCCATGGAAACGGCCTTCTCTTTTTGCATGTAGATATTATGCTTCCAGACAAGCAATTAAAGCATTTTTTAACTGTGGAAGCAGGCTTTCTAGTTCAGCTATTTCGCTTTGGCTATTCTGAACCATCATACGCCATTGCTCATACGGCATTCCTATCGGGTTGACGCTGTAAGCCAGAAATTCTGCCTGTTCCTTTATGGCATTAGCCAGCGCAATCATTTTTCGATGTTGCTCCCGGAATAGAAGCTCGCCTTGCTCTGCCATTTTATTGGCTAGTGCTACATCCGGCCCATATTCAACCCCAAGATTAGCACGATGCCAAGCACCATCAGTAGTAAATACGTCTCCACTGAGCCAGTTTGCACAACCCGCAGGAACCGCCCGCCGGCCAGTGTCACGCGGCCCACGCCGTTGGCAATGGGGTCGATGATGCCGTTTTCAACGAACTTGTAGAGGCCGGTGGATAGCGCCATCGTGGGCTTCACAAACAGCGAGTTGTACAGCTCATCCACGTAGTATTTGTGGTACACGAGGCTGTCGAGGCCCGAGCGCTGCGCCTCCTCTTCGGCGGGGCGCTGGGCGCGGGCCACGTAGATAACGTAGGCGGCCACGATGCCTACCACGGCCGCCAGCACCGAAATGCCGATGAGCATCAGCTCGGTATTGTGGTCGGGCTCGGCACCGAAGGCGGCGGGCAGAATCTGCTTGGAGTAGGTGAAAATAGGGGCCAGGAAATCGGCCAGGTAGTGCTTGCCGCCCAGGAACATGGGCGCGCCCATGAAGCCACCCACGGCCGACAGCACCGCCAACACGATGAGCGGCAGCGTCATGCTGGCCGGCGACTCGTGCAGGTGGTGGCGCTGCTCCTCGGTGCCGCGGAACTCGCCGAAGAAGGTGAGGAACAGCAGGCGGAACATGTAGAACGCCGTCAGCAGCGAGGTGAAGACGCCGATAACCCACATCACTTTGCTGTGCTCATAGACGTGGCTCAGGATTTCATCTTTCGAGAAAAAGCCCGCGAACGGCGGAATGCCCGCGATAGCCAGGCAGCCGATGAACATGGTAATGAACGTAATCGGCATCGCCTTGCGCAGGCCACCCATGCGGCGCATGTCCTGCTCGTTGCTCATGCCGTGGATAACTGAGCCGGCCCCTAGGAAGAGCAGCGCCTTAAAGAAGGCGTGCGTGAGCACGTGAAAGAACGACGAGGTGTAGCCCATTACGCCCAGCGCCAAGAACATGTAGCCCAACTGCGACACGGTAGAGTAGGCCAGCACCTTCTTGATGTCGTTCTGCGCCAGGCCGATAGTAGCGGCGAAGAGCGCCGTGGCCAGGCCTACGATGCCGACCACCTCCAGCGTGTGCGGGGCCAGTGTGAACAGCACGTTGGCACGCAGCACGAGGTAGATGCCGGCCGTAACCATCGTCGCGGCGTGGATGAGGGCCGATACGGGCGTGGGGCCGGCCATGGCGTCGGGCAGCCAGGTGTAGAGCGGCAGCTGGGCCGACTTACCCATCGCGCCCACGAAAAGCAGCAGCGTGATGGCCGTGCAAATGCCCACCGTGTACGGGCCAAACTGGCTCAGGCTGGCTTTCTGGAATACCTCGCCGTACTGCACCGAATTAAAGGTGAGGTAGATGAGGAAGATGCCGAGCAAAAAGCCCAGGTCGCCGACGCGGTTGATGATGAAGGCTTTTTTGGCGGCGTTGTTGTAGCTCGTGTTCTTGTTCCAGAAGCCGATAAGCAGGTACGAGCACAGCCCCACGCCTTCCCAGCCGATGAAGAGGATGACGAAGTTGGAACCCATCACCAAAATCAACATGCTGAACACGAAGAGATTGAGAAAGCTAAAGAACTTGCCCGCGTTCTCGTCGTGGCCCATGTAGCCGATGCTGTACACGTGGATGAGGAAGCCCACGCCCGTAATCAGCAACAGCATAATCAAACTGAGCTGGTCTATCTGGTAGCCAAAGGGAATCTGGAGCGAACCGACCGAAATCCAGTCGAACAGCTGCACGGTGTACTGGTACTTGAAACTCAGGAACAGCGTGAGCGACAGCAGGAACGAGCCCAACACGGTAGCGCTGCCGATGAGCCCGGCCAGCGTGCCCGACAGCTTGCGATTCAGCAGGCCGTTAATGAGAAAACCCAGGAAGGGCAGGCCGGGAATAGCGGCGTAGAACAGGGCCGAGTACGGCGCGGTAGCGCCGGGTAAAACATTTTCCATCAGGTGAATGAGTGGATGAGTGAATGAGTGAATGGAAAGCAGTTTGAGCGATAGAGCGGAATGAAAATCATCCATTCGCTCATTCACTCATTCGCTCACTCACCACTTCAAGCGGCTCAAAAGGTTAACGTCGGTATTCTGGAAGTTGCGGTAAATCATGACGATAATACCCAGGCCCACGGCGACTTCGGCGGCGGCTACGGCCATGATGAAAAACACGAACACCTGGCCGTTGGGGTCGGCGCGGTAGGCGGCGAAGGCGGCCAGCAGGATGTTGACGGCGTTGAGCATCAGCTCGACGCACATGAAAATGATGATGGCGTTGCGCCGCATCAGCACGCCCGTGACGCCGATGCAGAAGAGCGCGGTGGCGAAGAAAACGTAGTACTGGAGCGGAACGGTGCGGATGACTTCGGGTATCGTCGGATTCATGCGGGTGAGTTCGGGGGCCGGGGCTGGTCGGCTCTTAGCGGGCAAAGGTACCCGAAAAAGGCATTATGTGTAGCCCGGACTTTTAGTCCGGCAGTGAATGCAGTTCGCGTCTGCGGTTGGGGAGCGCGTTTGGGAAACCTACCAAACGTAGATGCGGGCTGCGCTCGCGCTCGGACTACAGAGTCCAAGCTACAGCTGAATATTCCGGCACTCAATTTGTGTAAGGTTCGACTTCTGTTCTATGTATCGAAAAAGCGGCTTCCCCTGGAAGCCGCTTTTTTTGTGTGCTCCCCGTAAAATATCGCCCCGCGCCCCGCGTCTGCTTAGGCACGATGAACGCGAGCGCCCTTACCCTAACTGCCGCCATGACGGCCAGCCAGCAAGACCAGCAAATACAGGCCACGGTGCGCGAGCAGCGGGGGCGGCTGCTGCGCTTTATCGAGCGGCGGGTGCCCGACCCGGAGGAGGCCGAAGACATCTTGCAAGATGTCTTTGCCGAGCTCGTGGAAAGCTACCGCTTGTTTAAGCCCGTGGAGCAGGCGGCGGCCTGGCTTTTCCGGGTGGCGCGCAACCGCATCATCGACCGCTACCGCCGGCCCAAGGCTACGGTGTCGCTGGATGCGCCGCTCGGGGCGGCCGCCGAGGGCGACGAGCCGGCCCGTCTGTTGCAAGACATCCTGCCCGCCGCCGACGATGCACCCGAAAACCGCCTGCTGCGCGAAACCATCATGGACGCCCTCACCGACGCGCTGGCCGAGCTGCCCGCCGAGCAGCGCCAGGTGTTTGTGTGGCACGAGCTCGAAGACAAGTCCTTCAACGACATGGTGGCCGAAACCGGCGTGCCGCTCAAAACGCTCATCTCGCGCAAGCACTACGCCGTGAAGCATTTGCGCAAGCGCTTGCGCAAACTCTACGACGAGCTTTTCACGGACTAGCGCGGCGCTTTTATCTTGCGCCGGGCGGCCCTGCTCATTCGCATTCCTACCCTCACGCTGCGCGAAGCCCGGCTTTGCGCTACTTTGCCCTACTCTCATGAACCGTACTTTCTGGCTGAAAAAAGCCGTCAAATTCGTTTTTTTCGCGGCCCTATTCATCGTCGTGGCCGGCTTCGTTACCCAAAGCCTCTGGAACTGGCTGGTGCCCGAGCTTTTCCACGGCCCGGCTCTCAGCTTTGGGCAGACGCTGGGGCTGCTCGTGTTAAGCCGCATTCTATTCGGCGGCTTTGGGCGCGGGCGGGGTTCCTGGGCACAAAAGCGCCGGCAGTGGAAGCAGGAAATTGCCCGCGAGGTATCGAACCTTTCGCCCGAGGAGCGTGAGAATTTTCGCCAGCAAATGCAGAAACGCTGCGCGCAGTGGGGCCGCCGGGCCGAGGCTCATTCGATGCGCAATGCGTTTAACGAGCAGTAATTGAGCACTACTACGGTAAAAAACCGTCCGTCATGCTGAGCTTGCCGAAGCATCTCTACCGCTTCATCCAACGGTGCGGTAGAGATGCTTCGGCAAGCTCAGCATGACGGACGTTCTTTTTCAGTCACTAAAAGCCTTAGCCGCCCTGCTTGCTGCCGCCGCCCTTGGTGTCGTCGTTGCTGATTTGCTTGCGCTGCTTGCCCTGCTGGGCCTGGCCGAAGCGGTAGCTGAAGCTGAGGCGGAACGAGCGCTGGAAGGCGCGGTACTCGCTACGCTCCTCGAAGAGGGCGGTGCTCACGGTGTTGCGGTAGGGCCAGTAGTTGTTGAAGGGGCTGCCGAAGTTGAGCACCAGGTCGGCCTTGTCTTTGAGGAAGGTTTTCTTGGCCCCCATCTGGTAGTAAAGGTTGGCCGAGCCGCGACCCTGGATGTCGGGCGAGGGCAGCGAGGCGTACACAAATCCTTGGATGCTAAAGCCCTTCTTGAGCTTATACGAGGTATTCATATTCAGGCCCGCCGTGAAGCCCTGGCGATTGACGCCCAGCGAAGGGCTGCGGCGCACGATGTACTGCACATCGGGGCCGCCGCTGAGGTCCCACTTTTCGGTGGGCTTGAACGAGCCGTAGAAATTGAGCTGGTAGAAGGTGTTGGCCGCCACATTCTGGAAGGTCTGGGCCGTCACGCTGGGGTCGGGCACCACGTCGGCGGGCAGCGGGGCGTCGGGGTTGGTGGTGAGGAAGCGCACCGACTCGATGGCATTGCCGGTGTGGCGCACCGAGGCCGAGATATTCACCGAGTTGCTCTTGAAATTGGTGTTGTAGCTCAGCTCGTAGGCGTGGGTGAATTCGGGGTTGAGGAACGGATTACCGAAGGATAGATTCTGCCGGTCCGAGCGGTCGACGAAGGGGTTGAGGTAGTCGATAAACGGGCGCGTGATGCGGCGGCTGTAGGCGGCGCGCAGGCTGCTGGCCTCGCTGAGCTTGTACTGGGCGCTGCCGTTGGGCAGTAGCGAGAGGTAGCTGCGCGGCTCGAACGTGGACCTGGTGGCCCGAAAATCGGCGTCGATAGCCGTGCGCTCGAGGCGGCTGCCGAGGCTGAACGTCGTATTCTTGCCCAGCCCAAACGAGTAGGTAGCGTAGGCGGCCTGCACATCCTGGCGGTAGCTGAAATCGGTCACGCGCCGCCCGTCGGGCAGGAAGTTGGGGCTGTCGACCGCGCGCAGCGTATCCACGCCAGCCACCGAGCCGGTGCGGCGGAAAATGGCTTTCACGCCCATTTCCAGGGTTTTCTTGTCGCCGAAGGGCTGCGTGAAGTCCGATTGCAGCGTCACTTCGTGGCCGGGCGTGCGGCCGCGGCTGCGCTCGCGGTAGGTAGCCTGCTCGGTGGCCAGTAGCACGGCCGAGTTGTCGTACTGGTCGAAGTCGTAGCCGAAAGAACCGTTATTTAGGGCGTACTGCCCGAGTACGCTCCACTCCTTGCGCGCCTGCTTGAAGGTGCGGGTGTAGGTGCCGGTGCCCTCCACGTTGAAGCCGCTCCAGCGGTTGTCGGTGCTGCGGGTGTAGAGCTGGCTTCTGGTACCCGTGAGGCGGTTGAACATGTCGTTGGTCGAGTTGCCGCCGTAGCCGTTTATCGAGCCGGCCAGCGAAATAGTGTGGTGCTCGGCGGGGTCGTAGTCGAGGCCCACGGTGCCGTAGTACCACTTGCCTTTGTTGTAGACATCAGCGGTTTGCAGCAGGTTGCTTATTTCCTGGCGCTGCTCGTTGTAGCCCACGCGGGTGCGCTCCGAGTAGCCGGGGTTGTACCAGGCCCCGGCGCTGGCCGAGGAGGTAAAGCCAATTTTGCCCTGCTTGAAGTTCAGGGCCGAGTTGAAGTTGCTGTTGCGGTTGCCGCTGGCGGCGCTCACGCGGCCGTTGAGGCCCTGGTTCACGCCCTTTTTCAGCACGATGTTGATGATGCCGGCCGTGCCCTCGCCGTCGTACTTGGCGGGCGGCGTCGTGATGATTTCGACGCTCTTAATCTGGTCGGCCGGAATGCTCTTGAGCGCCTCCGTGAGGTTGCTGGCCAGCGTGGGCGAGGGCTTGTTGTTAATCAAGACCCGAAAATTGCTGGAGCCGCGCATGGTCACTTTGCCGTCGCCATCCACGGCCAGCAGCGGGGCCTTGCGCAGCACGTCGGTGGCGGTGCCGCCGGCGTTGCTGATGTCCTGCTCGGCGTTGTACACGAGGCGGTCGGGGCGCACTTCCACCACCGGCTTCTCCCCTACCACCACGGCCTCGGTGAGGGCGGTGGCGGCGGCCGGCAGCAGGATGTTGCCCAGCGCGGTGGCCCCGGCCGTCACGGTTACAGTGCGGGTGCGGGTGGCGTAGCCCACGTAGCTCAGGCGCAGCCGGAAGGTGCCGGCCGGCAGCTTGGTGAGCGAGAACTTGCCCGCGTCGTCGGCCCCCACGCCCGTGATGGCCTTGGTATCGGCCGCATCGGCCGGCAGCAGCACCACCGTGGCGTAGGACACCGGCTGCCGGCTCACCGAGTCGAGCACGGTGCCGGTAAGCGAGCCGGTAGCCGCCACAGCGGCGGCCGGGGCCGGGCTTTGGGCCAAGGCCAACGACGTGGTGAACAGGGCGGCCGCTGGCAGCAGCCAGCGCCCGAGGCGGGCAGCAGAAAAGGTCTTCAAGGAAAAGGAAGTAGAGGTGTTGGGGCGATAGATGCAGGCCGGGCGGCAAACGTTGCCCCCCAGATGAGCTAAATCTAAAAAAATAGCAATAGCGTCATGTTGCCGATTCTTCGCCCCCAATATCGGCCCCGAGGGCCAAACGTTACGGCGCGCCCCACAAAAATTTAGTATTGCCACCCTAGGTGTAGCGCAGACCCTTAGTCCGCGACCGGGTGCCCACGGGCTGAAAGCTCGCGCCCCAGCACGGCGGCCCCAAAGCGGCCCTTGGGCCGGCCTCCTCGCCGGGAGCCTGCCCCAGCAGCTTCTCAGGTAGGCGTTACTAGCAGCGCATTGAACGGGGTGCCGAGCCAGGACTATAAAGCTGCGCAGGCCAACCTAGTAAGGAATGGGGCGAAAGTACAGGCCAGCAAACGCCAGCGGCCAAACATTCAGCCTAGCTTTGGGGTACTGCCCGTTAGTCTTTTGCTTTGCCCCTATGAACATCCTGCGCCACGTCGACCTCACCCGCGTCTTTTTTGTCGACATCGAAACCGTGCCCGGCCACGCCACCCACGCCGAGCTGCCCGAAGCCATGCAGCCGCTCTGGCAAAAATTCTGCGACAAGCGCCACGCCCGCGAGCTGGCCGACGGCCTTTCGCACGCTGACCTCTTCGCGCACGGCGGCCTCTACGCCGAGTTCGGCAAAATCGTGTGCATCTCGGTGGGCATGTTCCGATACTTGAAAGACGAAACGCTGGAGTTCCGCGTCAAGTCCTTTGCCGACGACGACGAGTGCGAAGTGCTGCGCGGCTTTGCCGACATGCTGGGCGCGCGCCGGCCCTACGGCAGCCGGCTCTACGGCGCCACTACCAGCATCAAGGACCGCGACAAGGTGGACCACCGCAACGACCCGTTTTTCCTGTGCGCGCACAATGGGCGCGAGTTCGACTACGGCTACCTGGGCCGGCGCATGCTCATCTGCGGGCAGGCCATTCCGCCCATGCTCGACATGGCCGGCCACAAGTCCTGGGACTTGCCCCACCTCATCGACACCATGGAGCTCTGGAAATTCGGCGACAACAAGGGTACCATCTCGCTGCCACTACTGGCCGGTGTGTTCGGCATCCCGTCGCCCAAAGACGACATCGATGGCGCGCAGGTAGCTCAGGTGTACTGGCAGGATAAAAACCTGAAGCGCATTGTACAATACTGTGAAAAGGACGTGATTACCACCGCCCGCATCTTTCTGCACTACGCCGGCCAAAAAGAATTATGGCCCGCCGTGCAGCTTACGCAAGTGTCCTGGCCAACTACCCCCAAGAATATCAACATCTGATTACTTGCACCTTACACGCACTTATTGTTCAGGGCTGCTCTTCGAGCGGCCTTTTTTTTGCGGCCTTCATTAGCTGCAATTCTTTATGAGAATAACAACAAGAGAATTTTTCTGATTTAATTTTGTACATCCCCATTCCCTATTCCTTCATTTTCCGCTCATTTCATTTGTAATGAACAAACTTATTTACTCTCTCGGTGCGTGGGCTTTTGCCTTGCTGCTGGCGCAGCCAGCGCATGCTCAGTACGCTACTACCCCGCCGGTGCAGGACGGTATTCCCAATGCCTCTGAATACAACAACAACGTCTATAGGTCTTTCAACGGTGGCACCTGGTACATGACCTGGGATGCTACTAACCTGTATATCGGCAAAACTGGCGGCACTTCTCCCGAGCCTACCATTGTCTATCTTGACCTGAACCCGACCCTGCCCGTAACGGGCGGTTCGGACCAGCTTGGCAGCCTGACTGGTGTCAATGAGGTATTTGACCGCGATAATAATCCGACCGTTCAATCGAACGTGGTGCCGGTACTGCCCTTCCGCGCCGATGTGCGGGTGTATTGCACAGCCGATGGCGAAATCAGCATCAGCCGGGCCAATGGCACGGGGGGCTGGGGCTCTGAAATCCGGACCAATGTGTTTGCCAGCACGCCGGGCAATGGCGACGCCCGGCGTGAGATGGTGCTCAATTGGGGCACTTTGACGGGCGGCGGTACCATCCCGGCGTCGTTCAACTGGTTTGGTTACGCCAGTAATATTCAGAATAATGGAGCCAACTATCGCTACGACTTGGCTCCCACGAACGATGATGCCAGTGCTTATGCCAATGGCACATCGCCGCAGTTTCCGTACTACAATACGGTAATCAGCACGGCCAATGGCAACGCTACGCAGCCCTTCAATCTGCTGAGCTACACTTATGTGGCGCCAAAGAGCAACTATCAGATTGGTGACATTGATGTGTGGGACTTCACGCTCAACCCGCTTAACCCCAACATACAGATTGGGCGTGGTACTACGGGTAAAAAATGGACTGTCAGCGGCAGCCTGGTAGTGGGCAGTGGCACGCTCTACTTTGGTAGCGGCGCGGGGGTATACGGCGACACCCAAGTAGGTAACATCCGCATGCTGGGCAACGGCGTGCTGAACATGGACCAAACCAACCGCGCGCTCAACGTGCGCGAAAGCGTGTACCTGACCGGCGGCAGCCAGTTCATACTGTCGGGGCAACCAGCTGGTGACCTCAACGTGGGCCGCGACTTCATCGTGAGCAACGGCATGAGCACGCCCGCTACGTTCCAAACCAACACGCGGGCTGTTTCCTTTACGGGCACTGGGGTTACGCACCGCATCACGACCGATAACGGCTACGAGATTCCCTTTAGCTACTTGGCGATGAACACGCCGTCGAGCGACCTTACACTCAACAGCAATATCTTCATTATCAACAAGCTGATTTTCCAGCAAGGCAACCTGTTTACTGGTGCTAACATGGTGAAGCTCGACGGGGCTGCCGTGATGGAAAACGAAAGCTCCACCAGCCACCTCATCGGCAATGTGCGTATTACGCAGCAGCTAGGCGGCGGCGGCTCGGGCACGAAGTACTTCGGCAACACAGGCCTCGTACTGACGCCGCAGAACCCCTCAAGCGCCCGCGGCATTCTGGAAGTAACGCGCGTGACGGGCACCACCGTTCCCCGCGTAGGCGGTGGCAACAACGGCAACAGCATCCAGCGGTACTTCATTTTGAAATCCAGCGACCCCTCTGTAAGCGGCCTCAACCTGTCGCTACTGTTCTACTACCGCCCCGATGAGTTGAACAACATTTCGGAGCAAAAGCTGGCGCTTTACCAGTCGGTTGGGGGTGCTTCGGGCTCCTATTCGGCCCTCACTATTCCGCCCTCGGCCAACACCACCTCTCACTTCATCTCGTACGAGTACCAGATGCCGCTGGAGAATAACACCTACCTCACCCTGAGCGACGGTGTAACGCCGCTGCCCGTGAAGCTGGTAGCCTTCTCGGCCAAAGCCACGGCCAACGGCACGGCCTTCCTAACCTGGAGCACGGCCAGCGAGAAAAACAATAAAGGCTTCAGCATCGAGCGGCAGCTTGGTGCCAACGAGGCTTGGCAGCCGGTAGGCTACGTAGCTGGGGCCAACCTGCCCGCCGGCAGCGTCTACCAGTTTGAAGACAAGAGCCTGGCTACGGCCGCGGCTAGCTCGCACGCCTACTACCGCCTGCGCCAGGAGGACTTTGACGGCACTGCCGCTTACTCGCCGGTAGCGGCGGTAGCCCGCCGGGCCGCCAACGGCAGCAGCGAACTAGTGCTGAGCCCCGTGCCCGCCACCGAGGCTAACCTGTCGGTAGCCTTCGCCGAAGCCGGCCAGGCCGGGCTCGATGTGGTAGTGCTTAACACGCAAGGCCAACGCATGCTACACTTCACCACGAAGGCCAGCAACGAACCGGCCCTGAGCCTGCCCGTGCAAACCCTCGCGGCCGGCATGTACATCGTGCAGGTGCAGGCTCCCGGCCAGCCCGTGCGCCACGCCCGCTTCGTGAAGCCCTAGTGCCTGGGCCACCGGCCCTTAAAGCAAAAAGCTCCCGCTGGCAGTCGCCGGCGGGAGCTTTTTGCTTTAAGGGCCGGTGGCCAGGGTAGCGGGCTGGGCTACCAATTGTCGTCGGCGGCCTTGCCCGTGAGGGCCTGCCGGATGGCAGTGGCCTGCTGCCGCCCGCTGCGCTGCACGGCCTCGATGGCCGATTGCAGCACGGGCTTGGGGTAGCCGTTGTGGTCGAAGGTGAGCTCGTTGGGTGTCAGGTAGTTTTCGAGGGGCGTCACGGGAGCCAGGCCCTTGCCGCTATCGAAGGCAAAATCAGTAATCTGGTAACGGAAGCGGCCGGGCTTGACCTGAATGACGATAGTGCGCCAGAGCGGCACTTGCACGTTGGCCCCAAACAGGTTCTGCATCACCAGCTCGCTGGTTTTGCCGGTGATTTTGCCGGCCGTGGCGTCCTGGCTTTCGATGGTAAGCTTGGTGGGGCCGGGCGCGGTTTCCATCCACTTTTTGGCCCGCGCGTAGAGGGTGGCTTGCGTAGCACCCGGCACTTGCACCACGCCCTGGAAGGATATTTTGCCGGTGAGCGAGTCTTTGGGTAGCGGGTTGACCCAGGCGGCCCGGAGCGTGGGCAGCTTCACCTGGGCGTGGGCCGGGGCCAGCACTCCCGCCGATAATAGCATCGCAAGAAGATATTTCATGCCTTGGGCTACGCAAAGCCTTTGCCAATAGTTGATGCAGGGCGCTGCCCCCAGCCCATAAAAAAGGGAGCGCAACGGCCGTTGCGCTCCCTTTTTTATGGGCCTATCAGTTGCCCGCCGCTAGTTCAGCGAGGCGATGTCAATCACGAAGCGGTACTTCACGTCACCTTTCAGCATGCGCTCGTAGGCTTCGTTGATATGCTGAATATCAATCAGCTCGATGTCCGACGTAATGTTGTGCTCGGCGCAGAAGTCGAGCATTTCCTGCGTTTCGGCAATGCCGCCAATGAGCGAGCCGGCCACCCGGCGGCGCTTGGCAATGAGGTTGAAGGCGTGCAGCTGCGGAGCCTCGGTAGGCACGCCCAGCAGTATCATGGTGCCGTCGCGGCGCAGCAGGTTCACGTAGGCCCCGAGGTCAATCTGGGCCGAAATGGTGTTGATGATGAAATCGAAGTAGTTGCGCACCGACTTAAACTGCTCGGCGTCTTTGGTAACCACAAATTTGTGGGCACCCAGGGCTTTGGCATCTTCTTCCTTATTGGCCGAGGTGCTGAGCACGGTTACTTCGGCACCCAGGGCCACGGCAAACTTTACGGCCATGTGGCCCAGGCCGCCCAGGCCCATCACGGCCACGCGGTGGCCGGGGCCTACCTGCCACTCGCGCAGGGGCGAGTAGGTGGTGATGCCGGCGCACAGCAGCGGGGCCACGCGGGCCAGGTCGAGCTGCTCGCTCACCTTCAGGGTGTACTTCTCATCTACTACTATCTGCTGCGAGTAGCCGCCGTAGGTGGGCTGGCCGGTGCCGATTTCGCGGCCGTTGTAAGTGCCCACCATGCCGGTGGTTTCGCAGTATTGCTCCAGGCCTTCCTGGCACGAGGCGCACTCGCGGCACGAGTCGACCATGCAGCCCACACCGGCCAGGTCGCCTACTTTAAACTTCGACACGTGGCCGCCCACGGCCGTGACGCGGCCCACAATTTCGTGGCCCGGCACCATCGGGAAGATGGAGCCGCCCCACTCGTCGCGAATCTGGTGCAGGTCGGAGTGGCACACGCCGCAGAATAGAATCTCAATTTGCACGTCGTGCGCGCCGGGCGCGCGGCGCTCCAGCTGGAAAGGCTCGAGCGGAATATTGGCGGCCGGGGCCGCGTAGGCTTTCGTAGTGGACATTGCTGCCTGGTTTGGTTTTAAAGAAAAGAGCTTACAAAAAAGCCGCGGCAGCCCGGCGGGCCGCTGCGGCAGTTCTGGTAGGTGCAGGATTAACTGTGCTAGGCGGGCTTTGTTTGGCCCGGGGCCAGCGCCTCGGCCACCAGCTGCCGCATGCGGGCCAGCGACTCGCGGGCGAAGCGCCGCTGGAGCATGCGCCCAAACAGCTTGAAGCCCAGCCAATAAAACGGGTTGCGAATACGCCCGGCCTGCGACACGGCGTGAATACGAAATTGCACCGCGCCGGTAGTCAGATTTTTATGAATGGTGAAGTCGATTTGCCCACGCTCGAAGTGGCCTTCCAGCGTGCGGTAGCCATAGCCCCACACCCGCTCGGGGCCGGCGGGCGTGGCGCGGGCGGCCTCGTCGGTCACTTCGCTCACCTTTACCCCAAACCAGAAGGTGAACCCCAAAAACCGCGCCCGCAGCAGCATCACGCGCTTTTCGAGGGGCTCGTCGGGTTTGAAAATGCCGGTGATGAGGCTGGGCGGCGGAAAGGCGTAGCGCCGCAGCACCTCCTGGGCGGCCGCAAACGCACCGTGCGCGGCGGGCGGGCCGGGGGCCTCGGCCGGCAGGTCGGTGGTGTAGTCGTCGAGCCGCCAGCCGTTGGCCGCGTTGTACTCGCTCTGGCGCGAGAAGTCGTAATTGACCTGGGCGTGCTCGTAGCTGGCCAGGCGGGCCTGGTACTGCTCCCAAGGGGGCGGCTGGTTCATTCTATTAATGAGCAATTAACAATGAGCGATAAGCAATAGCCTTTTACTGCGGGCTGTGCTTTTGGCCGGTGGTGCCGTCGGGGGTGCGGCGCTCGGTTTCGACTACTACGTCGGCCAGGGCCTGGCCGCCACAGGTGGCGGCCACGCGGCGGCAAAACTCCACCCAGGTAGCTTTCTGCATCAGCAGGCCGCCGATGGTGTCGTATGCAAAGGCCACGAGCCCGTCGCGCGAGCGGGCCCGCGAGCTGATTTCGAAGCGTAGCGCATCGGGCCGCCCGTCGAGCGGGTGCGCTTCGAAGCGAATGCGGCCGGCCTCGGGGTGGCCTTCGAGGGTAATGAACTCGAAGCTGGTGGGCGCGGCGCTGATGACGCGCACCCGGCCGTTCCAGGGGCCTAGGATTTTGATACCAAACTCGTCGCCCACGCGCAAGAGCTCGCCGGGCGGGCCTTCTTCCTTGGTAAAATCGGCCAGCAGCTCGGGCGAGAAGCTTGGCAAATCGGCCTGCACGCGCGCCATCAGCTGCGCGGGCGTGAGGTGCGGGCGCACTACATCAATGTAGTAGCGGCGCTCGAGCCACGGGCCAGAGCCGGTGGCAGCAGGTTGTTCGGCGTCGGAAGTAGTAGCCACGGGGGGAGTTTTGAGTTTTTAGTTCTGAGTTTTGAGTGAGCCAGAAGCAACCTTTCGGCCTCGCCGCTCATATGTTTCCTGGTGTTCGCTAGCGCGCCGCGAAAGGTTGCCCGCCGAGCGAACTCAAAACTCAAAACTTAGCACTCAAAACTCAACAACGTGGCTTATTTCCGCCCGCCCGGCCCCGCCCCCGACCCCGCGCTGGTGCGCAGCCTCACCGCCCAGCAGCACGAGCTGCACCAGCGCCTGCGCCACGAGCCCCTACCCCACGAGCCGCGCCTGATTACGGGCTGCGACTCGTCGTTTCCCACGCCCGACACGATACTATCGGTGTTCGTGGTGCTGGAATTTCCTTCGCTGCAACTGGTCGAGAAGGTCTACAATTATGGGCCCGTGCCCCTGCCCTACATTCCGGGCTTGCTGTCGTTCCGCGAAGCGCCCAACGTGGTGCAGGCCTTCGCCAAGCTCACGCGCCAGCCCGACGTGATAATGGTGGACGGCCACGGCGTGGCGCACCCACGCCGCATGGGCATCGCGGCCCACCTGGGCGTGCTGCTCGATAAGCCCACCTTCGGCGTAGCCAAGCACAAGCTTACGGGCCAGTACACCGAGCCCGGCCCCACCAAGGGCGAGCGCGCCCCCCTCACCGATGCCCGCAGCGGCGAGCTGCTGGGCGAGGTGCTGCGCAGCAAAGACCGGGTGCAGCCGCTGTTCATCAGCGCCGGCCACCGCTGCGACCTGCCCACCGCCCTGCGCCTCACCGAGGCCTGCCTGCGCGGCTACAAGCTGCCCGAGCCTACCCGCCTGGCCGACCACTGGGCCGAGCAGTTTAAGGCTGAAGTGCGCTAGCGGCTGCCCAAAAAGGGCTGCTAAATCCCCGGCAACGGGTTATTTTGCCTCCTACATGGTAGCTACATAAGGAAAGGCAGGTTATTGCATTATCTTTGGCGGCGGCATGTAAATCATGCCGTAATAATTACAAAACCTGTTTTTCCGCCTTTTCCAACCGGCCATTTCAACGGCCTCAACACGCGTTCATTCTCCCCACTTTCAATTTTTCATGGCTAAAATTTACTCCGTTCTGGCCGGAGGGTTGCTGTCGCTACTAGCACTGGGGGCGCAGCCCGCAGTTGCGCAAGTCCCGCAAGCCCCTCCTCGCCGCACGTGCGGCACCGAAGACGCTAATACTCAAATTCAAAACGAGTTAAAGCGCCTAATTCCGGGCTATAACCCCAATCGGTCGACCAACACCGGCTCGACCAGCGCCCTGCGCACCTCGGCCGTTTTGTACACGCTGCCAATCGTTGTACACGTTATCCACAACGGCGAGGCGGCAGGCGTGGGCTCCAACATTGCCCAAGGCCAGATACAGTCGCAGCTTACGGTGCTGAACGAAGACTACCGCAATACCAATGCCGACGGCGCGCTCGTGCCGGCAGTATACCAGCCCCGGCGCGGTGACATGGAAGTGCAGTTTGCGAATGCCTTGCGCGACCCTAGCGGCAACACACTGGCAGAGCCGGGCATCGACCGGGTAAACCGCAATACCCGCGGCTGGAACGCCGGCCCCTACACGCGGGCTTACATCGAGAACACCATTAAGCCCGCTACGTCGTGGGACCCCGACCGGTATATTAATATCTGGGTTATGGACCTGGGCGGCGGCCTGCTGGGCTACGCGCAGTTTCCGGACAACAATGCTAACCTGGGCGGCCTGAATACGCTGGGCGGCGCGGCTGCTACCGACGGGGTCGTTCTTCTGTACTCGGCCTACGGCAGCCGGGCCAAGTTTGCGGCGGGCGTCTACTCTTCGCCCTACGACCGGGGCCGCACGCTGACGCACGAACTGGGCCACTGGTTTGGCTTTCGCCACATCTGGGGCGATGCTAACTGCGGCGACGACTACTGCGCCGACACGCCTACCCAGCAAAAGGAAAACTACGGTTGCGTGGCGTTTCCGCAAATTACCTGCTCGAACGTAACCGGCGATATGTCCATGAACTACATGGACTACTCTAACGACGCCTGCATGTACATGTTCACGCAGTCGCAGAAGGACCGCCTGCAGGCCGTGATGGTGAACACGCCGCGCCGCGCCGCGCTGGCTTACTCCAACGTGGCTTGCCCCAACTTTGTCGCCACTACCGTGGCCAACAACGGCCCGGCCTGCGTGGGCGGCTCGCTTACACTCACGGCTACCGGCCCGGCCGGCGCTACCTACGCCTGGACCGGCCCCAACGGCTTTACCAGCACCGCCCAAAACCCCACGATAAACAACGTGACGGTAGCCGCTGCCGGCACCTACAAGGTACTCGTATCGGTGACTACCGGCGCGTGCCCCGGCCAGGGCTCGACCAACGTTGTCGTAAACCCCACGCCGCCTACGCCTACCCTGACGTCTTCGGCTACCGGGCCGGTATGCACTGGCTCTGCAGTGACGCTGACGGGCACGGCCCCCACGGCCAGCGGCACCTTGCCCAGCACCGATTTTAACAGCGGTGCCCCGGCCGGCTGGACTATCACCAACGCGGGCGCTCCGGCTACCACCTGGCAGTACAGCAGCGGTACGACGATTAGCTATCCTGGCTTGGTTACTAATTTCTCGCTCAACGGCAGCCGCTTCGCCTATGCCATTTCTGACGCGGGCGGACAAGGCTCTACCACGAACACCTCGCTCATTTCGCCGGTATTCAGCACGGTGGGCTACTCGGCCATGAGCGTATCCTTCCAGAATATCATCCTGGTAGATTCGGGCAGCGGTGCCGTGGAAATTTCCACCAACGGTGGCACTACCTGGACGCCCATCGCCACCTACACGAGCGTAAACCCGGCGGCTACTTCTACCATCAATCTGGGCGCCTACCTCAATCAGCCCACCGTGCAGCTGCGCTGGAAATACACCGATACCTGGGGCTACCTCTGGGCTATCGACAACGTGGCCTTCTCGGGCACGCCCGCTAGCTACACCTACGCCTGGACGCTGGTGAGCGGCGACGGCCTGCCGGCTACTACTAACACGCCGACCATCACCGTAAACCCGACCCAGAACTCGGTATATCGCCTTTCGGTAACCTACGCCGGCGGTAACTGCCCGGCTTCGTCGACGGTGAGCGTGGCCGTAGTGCCCACGCCCATACTGGCGGCTTCGGCTTCCGTAGTTTGCGCGGGCACCCCGTCGCAGCTGTCGGCCACCAACATCCCGGCTACCGGCTACACCTACGCCTGGACGCTGGTGAGTGGCGATGGCCTGCCGGCTACCACCAACACGGCCACCATCAGCGTGACCCCGACCAAAGCCTCGGTATACCGCCTCACGGTGAGCAGCGGCACGTGCTCGACTTCTTCTACGATAACCGTAACGGGTGTTACCAACCAGATTGATGCCTACCCCGTGCCGTTTGGCGATGCGGGCCTCTCGCTCCAGGTTTCGACCTGCACGGCCGGCCCCGCCTCGGTGCAGATTTTTGACATCATGGGCCGCCGCGTGTACGATAGCGTAGTGAGCACGCCGCAAGTGGGCATCACCACCGTCGGCATCCCCGAAACCGGCCGCCTGCGCCCCGGCAAGTATGTCGTGAAAGTGCAGCAAGGCAGCCAGAACACAACCATCAACGTAGTGCGCCAGTAATCGCGCTACCGTTTGCTACCAGGCAATAAAAAAGGCCCGCTACCTTGGTAGCGGGCCTTTTTTTGGGTCGACTGAGTAGCCGGCCAACCGAATAACTGGCTACGGCAACGGGGTTTCCGATGCGGCCAAGGCTGCCAGCAGGGCCGGCAAAGACGCCGTCACCTCGGTAGGCAGCCCTAGCACTTGGGTCACGGCCCGGTACACGGCCGCCGGGCCGCCGGGCAGAGTCAGCACGCCGCCATCGGCGCTGGCCTGGGTGCTCTTGCTGAGCTTGTGGCCCGCCGCGTCGGCCACAAGCTGGTGGTGATGAAACTGAATACGCCTGGCATTGAAATCCCGCGTTTCGGCTAGCTGCGCGGCCAGCCACAGCTGGGCCGTGGTGCTGGGCAGCAGGTCGAGCCCGCGCACCACGAGCGTGGTGCCCAGGCGCAAATCATCGACTACCGAAGCTACCTGGTAGGCCGCTACCCCGTCCTTTTTGCGGATAATAAAATCGGGCATCACACTAGCCAGCGGCACCTGGGTTTCGCTGGCTGCCACGCTGGCTACGTACACGGTGGGCGGCACCCGCACGCGCCACGCTGCGCCCGGTACTTCCAGCGGCACAGGCTCGGCGGGGCTGGTGCGGCTGCGCCGGGTAGCGTACACCAGGCCCGGCTGCTGGGCCAAGCGGCGCAGCGCGCGGTTGTAGTCGGGCAGGTGCAGTAGCTGCGAATGGTGCCGCAGAAAATCGTCGGGTCCGCTCGGGCCGTGGTCGTAGTCGAGGCCGAGCCAGTCGATTACCCGAAATATATTATCCAGATACGGCCGCCGCAGCCGCGCCCGGTCGAGGTCATCGATACGCAAATGCAGCGTGCCACCCGCCCGGCGCACCAGCAGCCAGGTCAGCACGAAGTTCACGGCGTTGCCGAGGTGCAGGTAGCCGCTGGGCGTGGGCGCGAGCCGGCCGACGACGGGCCTAGAGTTGAGGGAAAGCTGCTGCAAGTTGTCTGTCATTGCGAGCGTAGCGAAGCAATTGCACCAGAGCGACTCGCCGTAATGCGATTGCTTCGCTGCGCCCGCAATAACAAGCTCATCCTATTCTGGCTAATTGACATCCCCTACTCCACCACTATCCACGGCGCGCCCGCCGCGTGCACCCGCAGCTCGCCAAAGCTTTCCAGCGCCAGCCCATGCCGGGCAAAAACGGCCTGCGCGGCCGCTTCGCCCGCGCCGGGCTCCACGCACACCAGCAGGCCGCCCGAAGTCTGCGGGTCGCAGAGGTAGTATTTCTGCTCGTCGGTGAGCGGGCCGATTTTGTGGCCGTAGCTGGCGAAGTTGCGGGTAGTGCCACCGGGCACCGCGCCTTGCAGCAGGTAGCGCTCGGCCTCGGCCAGGCGCGGCACGCGGTAGTAGTCGATGGCCGCCTGCACGCCGCTGCCCTCGCACACCTCGGCCAGGTGGCCGAGCAGGCCAAAGCCCGTAACGTCGGTCATGGCGCGCACGCCGGGAATTTCGCCCAGCTCGGCCCCTATCTTGTTGAGCTGCCGCATTTGGGCGGGCGCTACGTCGGCGTCTTCGGGGCGCAGAATTTCGCGTTTTTGGGCCGTGGTTAGAATACCTACGCCCAGCGGCTTGGTGAGGTAGAGGCGGCAGCCGGCCGTAGCCGTGTCGTTCTGCTTGAGGTTTTTCTCCTCGACCAGGCCCGTCACGGCCAGCCCGAAAATCGGCTCGGGCGAGTCGATGCTGTGGCCGCCGGCCAGCGGGATGCCCGCCTCGGCGCAAATGGCCCGCGCCCCTTCGGTGACGAGCGCCGCCACCTCGGGCGAGAGCTTATCGATGGGCCAGCCCAGCACCGCGATGGCCAGCAGCGGCCGCCCGCCCATGGCGTACACGTCCGAAATAGCGTTGGCCGAGGCGATGCGCCCGAAGTCGAACGGGTCATCGACGATGGGCATAAAAAAATCGGTGGTGCTGATGACGCACTGCCCGCCCTGGCCGGGCAGGCGGTACACGGCCGCGTCGTCGCGGCTGCCGTTGCCCACGAGCAGGTTGTCGTAGCTGGGCTGCGGCAGGCTGCTGTGCAGGATTTTATCGAGCACGCTGGGCGCAATTTTGCAGCCGCAGCCCGCGCCGTGGCTGTATTGGGTGAGGCGAATTTGGGTGGATTCAGTCTTCATAGACCGCAGATTCAAACGGATTAAACGGATTTCGCAGATACGCTCCGCTGCGCGGAGCTGACTGCACAAAGAGGGAAATGGCTATAGGCTCCAGGCCGCTTGCTGGAGCACTACCCGATAACCATCGGGGTCTTCAAAAGTCCGGCCTAGCCGGTCCCAATAAGTATTATGCGCAGGCACGGCCTGGTAGCCAGCGGCTTCCATCCGGGACACGGCCGCCTGCCAGGCTTCTGGCTCGGGCAAATAAAAGACGAGCAGGTTTTCGGGCGTCGGTGCGGGAGGCACCTGGTGGTGCGCCTGCTGGGTAAACTCCAGGTGGTAAGGCGCTTGCGGATACCCTAGCATAATGCCATCGAACTCCTCGTGGCCGATAAAGGCATACAGTTCTTGCAGGCCCAGACCTTCCATATAGAAGTGACGCAGCGCCGCAAGGTTATTGGTAGGGCGCGCTACCCGTAGCGTTGGAATCATGGCTAAGCTGCTCAGTTAAGGTTAAAAATTCAGGCATGGCTACTGCGGCCAGCGCCCGCGCCGCGTTCGCCGCCGCGTCGGTATCCTCGGCCGCCACCGTCATGCTCTTACGTCCTTCCAGCCCGTAGGCGTAGGTTTTGTCGTAATACGCCAGCACCAGCTCCACCATGCGGGGCATGTCGTTTTCGGCAATCGCCCCCAGCGCTTCTTTGGTCACCAGCCCGCCGAGGCGCTTGCGCAGGCGCAGCACGGCGGCGGCCAGCGCGCCGGCATCGTGGCGGCCGTAGTCGGCGGCGAGGTAGCGCACGCGGGCTTCGCGGGGCACGTCGAGCACCAGCAGCGGGGCGGCCTGCATCTGGGCGAAAAACTCGCCCGGCACCGCCACGCTGCCGATGGTGCGGCTTTCGTCTTCTACCCAAATGGGGCGGTCGTCGGGCAGCGCGGCGAGCGCGGCGGCGAGGTCGTTTTCAAACTGCTCCTGCGTAGGCTGCGGCGGCTGGCCCAGCCCGCCAAACGATGAGCCTTGGTGGTTGGCCAGCTTTTCGAGGTCCAGCACCGGCTCGCCCTGCGCGGCCAGCGCGTGCAGCACGGCGGTTTTGCCGCTGCCGGTGGCCCCGCCCAGCACGCGCAGCGGGCGCGGGCGGGCCATTTCGGCCAGCGCCCAGCGGCGGTAGTCTTTGTAGCCTTTATCCAGGAGGTTGACGTGCAGGCCGCCCAGTTCCAGCAGCCACTGCACGGCCCCGCTGCGCATACCGCCGCGCCAGCAGTGCAGGCGCACTTCCTGGCCGGGGGCCAGCTTTTTAGCTTCCTCGACCATGCGGCGCATTTTGGGGCCCAAAAAATCTAGTCCTAGTAATACAGCCTTTTCGGGGTTCACTTGCTTATACGTAGTGCCGATGCGGGCGCGCTCCTCATCGGTGAACAGGGGCAGGCTAAGCGCGCCCGGAATGTGGCCCTGCGCGTATTCGGCCGGGGCGCGCACATCGAGGATGGGGCCGGCGGCAGTGTTGAGGAAATCGGTAATCGGGTGGCGAGGCATGAGCAGAGCGTTAGGAGTCAAACTTACGGGCTGGCGCGCGCCGGGGTGGCGCGCGGCGGCAATTCAGCACCTTTTTGAGCTTGTTCGTGGCAACCTTCGGGCGTGGGCAGTAAGTTTGCAGCTAATTCGCGGTAGTCACGGCCGGGCTTCCGGCCGCCTTTACCGCGCTTTCGCTAAATGCTGACAGCTTTCCTCGTCTTTTTCCCGCTCGCGGCCGCCCTGCTGCTGCACTTCGCCAAAGGAGCCGCCGCCCGCGCCCTGGCCCTGGGAGCCGCCCTACTGGAGTTTGCCGTGGCCGTGTTCGCGGCCTTCACCTACGCCCGCAGCGGGCCGGCCGGCTTCGACCTCAACATCAACTGGATATCGTCGGCCGGCATCAACTTCCACCTCGGCCTCGATGGCTTGAGCCTCGTGCTGGTGCTGCTCACTACGGTGCTGGTGCCCATCATTCTGCTCACCGCCTTCCGGCACGAGGAGTACGAAAACCCCGGCGCGTTCTACGCCCTGGTGCTGTTTATGCAAACCGGCCTACTCGGCGTGTTCACGGCTTTGGATGCGTTCGTGTTCTACTTCTTCTGGGAAGTGGCCCTGATTCCGATTTATTTTCTGGCCGGGGCCTGGAGCCGCCACGAGCGCCGCATCCAGATTACGTTTAAGTTCTTCTTATACACCATTATCGGCTCGCTATTTATGCTGGCCGGCTTCGTGTATCTGTATCTGCAAACCGGCCCCGCCGCCGGCTCGCTGGCCGCGCATTCTTCCGATTTGCAGGCGTTCTACAACCTGAAGCTCAGCGCTTCGGAGCAGGCGTGGCTGTTCTGGCTGGTGTTCGCGGCCTTCGCCGTGAAGATGCCCATCTTCCCCTTCCACACCTGGCAGCCTGACACTTATACCGAGTCGCCGGCCCCGGCTACCATGCTGCTTTCGGGCATCATGCTCAAAATGGGCATCTACGGCTGCCTACGCTGGCTGCTGCCGGTGCTGCCCCTCGGCGTGAGCCAATGGCAGCAGTTGGTAGAAGTGCTCGCCATCATCGGCATCGTGTACGGTGCCATCATCGCCATCCGCCAGGATGACATGAAGAAACTCATCGCCTACTCGTCGCTTTCGCACGTGGGCCTCATGATAGCCGGCGTGTTTTCGCTCAAAGCCATGGGCCTGCAAGGCGCGGTGGTGCAGATGCTGGCCCACGGCGTCAACGTAGTGGGCATGTTCCTGGTAGCCGACGCCATCGAGCGCCGCACCGGCACCCGCTCGCTACCCGACCTGGGCGGCCTCACCCGCCGCACGCCGCTGCTGTCGGTGTGCTTCCTGGTCATGCTACTGAGCACGGTGGCCTTGCCCCTCACGGGCGGCTTCGTGGGCGAGTTTCTGCTGCTGGCGGGCGTGTACGAGTTCAATATGTGGGCCGGTGCGATTGCGGGTCTCACCATCATTTTCTCGGCCGTGTACTTGCTGCGCATGTACCAGCGCGCCATGCTCGGGCCCGATTCAACTTATTCTGACACCATCACCGACCTCAGCGGTACCGAGCTGCTGATGTTTGTGCCACTCATCGGGCTCGTGTTCTGGCTGGGCTTGTTCCCCGGCACGTTTATGCACCTCACCGAGCCCGTTATCAACGGCATCCTCACACTGGTTAGTCGGTAGTTTAAATAGTGTCATGCCATCTGGCGTCCCGAAGGAAGCATCTTATCAAGGCTGCCTTCGTCGCATTAAGTAGTTAGTTATTGAGCGCGAGCGTGATAAGATGCTTCGCAAGCTCAGCATGACAGGCGTTTTTCTATGCTCCCCATCGTCCTACTCTCCGTCTTCGGCATCGTCAACCTGTTCTTAGGCTTCATGCGCTCCAACCGGGCGCTGCTGCCTTTCGTGCTGGTGGTGCTGGCCCTCGTGTTTGGCCTCAACCTGCTCGACTGGAATCACGCCGGCAGCCTCGGCGTCCTCTTCGACTCGCCCTACATCAGCCAGATGCTGACGGTGGACAACTACTCGGTGGCCTTCTCGGGCATCGTGCTACTCACCGCGCTGCTGCTGCTGCCCTTCTCCAATTCCTACGTGGCGGCCGGCGAGCCCAACCTCGCCGAATACTACTCGCTGCTGCTGTTCTCGCTGGTCGGGGCCATCATGATGGTGAGCTACAACCACCTCATCATGCTCTTCGTGGGCATTGAAATCCTGAGTATCAGCATGTATTGCCTGGCCGGCTCCAACAAGCGCGACGTGCGCTCCAATGAAGCCGCCCTCAAGTACTTCCTGCAAGGTGCGTTTGCCACCGGCATTCTGCTTTTCGGCATCGCGCTGCTCTACGGCGCCACCGGCACCTTCCAGCTTTCCGAAGTAGCCACCGCCATCGCCGCGCCCGCTAACCAGACGCTGCTGCCCATGCTCTACGTGGGCGTACTGATGATGGTCATCGGCATCGGCTTCAAGGTATCGGCCGCCCCTTTCCACTTCTGGACGCCCGACGTGTACGAAGGCACGCCCACCTTTTTCACCGCCTTCATGAGCACGGTGGTGAAAACCGCTGGTTTCGCCGCCTTCCTCAAGCTGCTGGTAGTGGCACTGCCTGCCGCCAGCCCGGTGTGGCTGCCCACCATCGCGGCCATGTGCGTGCTCACGCTGCTGCTCGGCAACATCGGCGCGGCCGTGCAAACCAGCGCCAAGCGCATGCTGGCCTATTCCAGCGTGAGCCACGCCGGCTACCTGCTGCTAGGCCTCGTGGCTGGCCAGGGCCAGCTCAGCGGCCCGGCCGCCCAAGGCATTTTCTTCTACAGCCTCGCCTACTCGGTGGCCACGGTAGCTGCTTTCGGCGTGCTCAAGCTCGTATCAGACCAGCGCCAGCGCGAAGACTACGCTGGCCTCGCCGGCCTGGCCCGCACCAATCCGCTGCTGGCATTCGTGCTCACGGTGGCCATGTTGTCGCTGGGCGGCATTCCGCTCACGGGCGGTTTCTTTGGCAAGTTCTTCATCTTCATGGCCGTGGCTCCTATCAACATCTGGCTGGTCGTGTTTGCGGTAGTAATGAGCATGGTGGGCATTTACTACTACCTGCGCCCCGTCATTGCCATGTACCTGCGCCCCGCCGAGCCGGGCAATGAAACTCCGATTGTAGTCGATGGCTTCCAGTCGTTTACGCTGGTGCTGCTGGCCGTTATTACGCTGGTGCTGGGCATTCTGCCCGGCTTCCTGAGTGGCTTGCTGTAAACGAAAATTAATTCCACGAAAAAAGCCACCCGTTCGGGTGGCTTTTTTTATGCCTACTGCTTCAACAACTTGAGCTAAGCAACCGTAGCCGGCCGCTGCACTGCCGACGGCGTGGGGTTGTATTCCAGCGTAGCGGCGGCGTGCTCGGCCGCTTTCTTGCCAGTCGAGTCTTTCACATCGCGCTTATTAAAAGGCCGGATAATCAAGCGCAACGCCTGCCCCGAGCTGAAGTAGCTGAACGCCCACGTCACCAGCGCTACGATGCGGTTACGGAAGCCCACCAGCAAGATGAGGTGGATAAACAGCCACGACAGCCACCCCAAAAAGCCCTTGAAGTGCCAGCCGTTGGGCATATCCACCACGGCCCGGTTGCGGCTCACGATGGCCATCACGCCCTTGTCGAAGTAGTTGAATTCCTCGGGCTTCTCCCCTTTCAGCAGGCGCTGAATGTTTTTGGCCAGCAGGTCGGCCTGTTGCTGGGCCACGGGGGCCAGCATGGGCAGGCCTTTGGGCGATTCTTCCGTCACCATGTTGGCCAGGTCGCCGATGGCGAAGATGTTGGTTTCGCCCTCTACCTGGTTCCAGCGGTTCACAGTCACGCGCTTGTTGCGGGTCACGGCTGCTTCGGGCATGCCGGGTAGGGCGGTGCCATTCACCCCAGCGGCCCAAATCAGGTTTTCGGTCGGAATATATTCGGTATCAGAATAGTAGGCCCGGCCGTTTTCGAGGCCTTTTATCGACGTATTGGTCAGCACCTTCACTCCCAGTTCGTTGAGGTAGCCTTCGGCATCCTGCTGCGACTTCTTCGACATCGGCCCGAGCAGCGCCGGCCCGGCTTCGACCAAGAAAATCTGCATCTTGCCCAAATCCAGCTCGGGGTAGTCGCCGGGCAGCACGCGCTTGCGCATCTCGGCCAGCGAGCCGCTGATTTCGACGCCCGTGGGCCCGCCGCCCACCACCACGATGTTCATCAGCGCCTGCTTCTTTTCGGGGTCGTTTTCGAGCAACGCCTGCTCGAAGTTCTGAAAGATGAAGCTGCGTAGATTCAGCGCATTCGGAATGCTCTTAATCTGCATCGCATTCTTCTCGATGCTCTCAATTCCGAAAAAATTGGTAAGCGAGCCGGTAGCCAGCACCAGGTAGTCGTAGTGAATGTCGCCGAGATTGGTTTCAATAGCCTTGTCGGCCGGGCGCACGCCGCGCACGTCGGCCAGGCGGAAAAAGAAGTTTTTCTGGCCCGCGAAGATTTTACGCACCGGGTAGGCGATGCTGTCGGCCTCCAGCGCGCCGGTAGCCACCTGGTACAGTAGTGGCTGAAAGTTGTGGTAGTTGTTGCGGTCCACCATCACCACCTGCACGGGCGCATCGGCCAGCTCCTGCGCCAGCCGTAGCCCGCCAAAGCCGCCGCCCACTATCACCACGCGCGGCTGCGCCGCTACCGGAAGATTCGTATCCATAATAAAAACGCTAAGGGCAACCAATTGCCACCTCGTTTTTACCCTAAAACCCTGGGGTTGGTTATGAAATTTTTGTAAACTCCCGGCCCAAGCCCAGGTATTTGGTTGTTATCCGGCTGCTGGTCTTGCCTTCCACTAACGCTGGCTCGCCCATTTTTTTACAGCAAGAAGTAGTTCCTTGAATATGAATCCTGACAATTCCAGCCCAGCTTCCCAGCCCCAAACACCTCTGATTGACGTGCTTATCATCGGGGCGGGCGCGGCGGGGCTGCTGGCGGCGCGGCAGCTGGCCAGTGCCGGCCGGCAGGTGCAGCTACTCGAAGCCCGCGCCTACCTCGGGGGCCGGGCGCACACGCTCACGCCGCCCGGCTTCACGCGGCCCATTGAGGCCGGGGCCGAGTTTATCCACGGCGAGGCACCCCTCACGCGCGGCCTGCTGCGCGCGGCCGGCATATCCTGGCAAGACACGACCGGCGAAACGTACCAAATCCGCAACGGCGCAATTCAGGACGATGGGGCCTTCTTCGCCCACCTGCCGCTACTACTCGAAAAGCTGCAAGCCCTCGACCACGACCTGCCACTGGCCGATTTTCTGGCCCGCGAGTTTGCCGGCGACGAGCACGCCGCCCTGCGCGCCATGGCCACCCAGTTTGCCGAAGGCTACGACGCCGCCGACCCCGGCCGCGCCAGCGCCTGGGCCCTGCGCGAGGAGTGGGCCGCCGACGGCGTCGACGATTCGCCGCGCCCGGTGGGCGGCTACGGCCCGCTGCTGCACTGGCTGGCCGCCCAAGCCCAGGCGGCCGGGGCCACGGTGCAGCTAAGCACGCCCGTGCGCGAAATTCGCTGGCAGCCCGGCCACGCGGAGGTAGTCACTGCTGCTGGCACCAGCTACCACGCCCGGCAAGTGCTGTGCACCGTGCCGCTCGGCGTGTGGCAGCGCTCCGAAAATCAGCCTGGCTACCTGCGCTTCACACCCGATTTAACCACGCACCGAGCTGCCGCCGCGCAGCTCGGCTTCGGCCCGGTTATCAAGATTGTGCTGGAATTTCAGGAGAACTTCTGGCACGACCGGCTGCCCAACATGGAGTTTTTGCTCTCCGATGCGCCCGTGCCTACCTGGTGGACCCAGCTACCCGACCCACGCCCGCTGTTCACCGGCTGGCTGGCCGGCCCCGCTGCCCAGCGCCACCAAGCCGATACCGACGAAGCCATTCTGGTGCAGTCGCTGGCCTCGCTGGCCGGCCTCCTGGCTACCCCGCTCGCCACCCTGCAAGCGCAGCTGCGCGCCAGCTACGTGCGCAACTGGGGCACCGAGCCCTACGCCTACGGCGCGTACTCCTACGCCACTGTGGGCAGCCAAGCGGCCCGCGCCGCATTGGCCACACCGGTGGCCGATACGCTGTTTTTTGCGGGCGAAGGGTTGCACCACGGCCTCGATTCCGGCACCGTAGAGGCGGCGCTGGCCAGCGCGCGGGCGACGGTGCGGGTTATGCTGGCCGCTCGCTAGCCGGGTAGGTGGTAGCAAGGCCCATAACATGGACTTATAGCGGAGCGGGCTGCCGGCTTTTCGCCGGCTGTCCGCTCGT
>NZ_DASTEP010000165.1:0-2684 GCF_035709525.1 Hymenobacter sp.
TCTGAGTTTTAAGTTTTGAGTTGAACATCGGTTAACTCAAAACTTAAAACTCAGAACTCAAAACTCTATATTCTGCCACATCGGCGGGCATCCGGCCAAGGTGTCATTTAGTAGGCGCGCCTACTATCCAAAACAGGCCAATTTGTCAAGTAATTCGTTGAACCAGGGCACTTTATTAGTTGGTACGGGGTTTGATTTATACCCCGCGAAGCCACCTAAAAAGGCTCTATCCCATGAAACTTATCAGCCGCGAATTTATCCGTAACATCGCTCCCCAGCTCGATTTGCTGAACACTATCGGCGGCGGCGTGGCCCAGCCCAAGCTGCACGTAAACCAGCGCCCCCAGGGCGTGGTGCTGCACGTGGCCATGCCCAGCGTGGCCGCCGAGCAGTTTCACGTAGTGCTCAATAACAGCGACCTGACCGTGTATGGCGAGTACCGCCACCAGCCCACCGACCAGTTGGCCGCCCCGCTGTTTGTGCAGAAGCTCAACCTGCCCGCCAACCTCGACCTGGCCAGCATCAACGCCAGCCACGAAAACGGCGAGCTGCGCGTAGCCATTCCCTTCAAGGAAGCCGCCTAAACCCTTCGCCCGCGCCGCGCGCCGGGCCCGTTGATACGGCCGGGACCGACCGGCCCACCCACTACCTGCGATATGGCCGGGACCGACCGGCCGCCTGGTTTCACCCTCTTGAGAGCCACCGTGATGAGCGGTGGCTTCGTTATTTTCGGGCGTTACTAAATGCTAGCCACAGTACCTCAGTCGAATAGCGGCAGTAGCAGCACGAAGCTCATGAGCAGGCTGGCGTAGACCCAGCCCATAAGCTGCCCCCGGTAGCGGCGCGGCAGCACCTGGCTGAGGCCCAGCATGGCCGCGATAACCAGCGCCAGATGCAGCACCAGGAAGGCCATCGTCTTGACCCAATTGCTGACGATGGTGTTGCGCTCGGTCTGGGTTTGGTCGCTTTCGCCCAGGCCCGAGGTGAGGTAGCGCAGCAGGTAGTAGGCTAGCACCTCAAAGGCCACGAAGCCCAGAAAGCCCACCAGCACGGCCGCCGGGCCGGATTTTTCGCGCACGTCTGGCATTAAAAGAGGCTGTTTAGCAAATATATGACTGTTTCGCAGCCGATGTAGAGACGCATATTTGCGTCTCGTCGTTGTTGTGGCTCGCCCAACGTGAGACGCAAATATGCGTCTCTACATGCCGCAAAATACGCCGCTTAGGGCCGACGCTGGCCTAGCACTTCGGCCGTGCGCAGGCGCACGTACAGGTCTTCGACCTTGGCCCGCGCCCAGGGCGTGCGGCGCAGAAAGGTGAGGCTCGATTTCACGCTCGGGTTCACCGAAAAGCAGTTGAGGCGCAGGCGCTCGTCGAGGCCGCCGAAGCCGTAGTGCGCCACGAGGTAGTTAAGAATATCAGCCAGCTTCACGCCGTGCAGCTCGCGGATGAGGTGGCCGGATTCGTCGCGGGCGTCGGTGGGCATGGCAGGTTGAGGCTTGGGGCGGAAAAGCACAAAATAACGGCAGCCGCGCCCGTAAATGGCTGCTGCCAGGCATACGCCAGGGCCGCGCCGTGCGTTAAATTTGACCGCCCTCCCTTTTCTGCCGATGCCCGCCGTTGCTGCCCCTACCCTGCCCCCGTTGCCGCCGCGCCCGCGCCGGCCCTGGCGGCGGTGGGTGCTCAAGGGGCTGCTGCTGACGGTATTGCTGGGCGGGGTTATCTACTTCCGGCACCAGCGGCAGCTCAATCGCTACGTGCGCCACACCTGGGCCACGCTCACGAGCCGCTACCTCACGGGCCGCGAAAAAACGCCTTTGTTGGCCGGCTATTCGGTGCATGGCATCGACGTATCGGCCTACCAGGGCCGCATCGACTGGCCCGAAGTGGCCCGGCACCGGGTGCGGTTTGCCTTCATCAAGGCCAGCGAAGGGGCTACGCTGCACGATGCCCGCTTTGCGCGCAACTGGCGCGAGGCCCGCGCCGCCGGCATCCTGAGCGGGGCCTACCATTACTTCCAGCCCAACCGCGACGGGGCCATTCAGGCCAGCCTGTTTATCAGCCGGGTGCCGCTGGCGGCCGGCGACCTACCCCCGGTGCTCGACGTGGAGGCCACCCGCTTTCACGACGTGGCCGAAATGCGCCGCGAGGTGCGCCAGTGGCTCGAACTGGTGCAGGCGCACTATGGCGTGCCGCCCATTCTGTATTCTAATTACGGCTTCTACAAGCGCTACCTGGCCGGGCACTTCGACGATTTCCCCTTGTGGCTAGCGCACTACGAGGTGGCGCGCCCGGTGCTGCCCGCTACGCAGTGGATAATCTGGCAGCACTCCGACGAGGCCTACGTGCCCGGCATCCGGGGCGAGGTCGATTTCAACGTTTTCCAGGGCAGCTACCAGGCCTTGCAAGCGTTGCGCGTGCCGGCCCGTGCCACCCCCACCAAGCGTCCCGCCCACCCCAAAAAAGCCGCCCGGCCGAGCAGCTCACGCAAGAAGCTGCCCAGCCGGGCGACTAAAGTAGCCTAGGCCGCAAGCCTACATTTTCGTCTTTGTCTTTTCGTCGCCCATCTTCTCTTTCTTCATCATCTTGCCGTCGCCCATCTTATCCTTTTTCATCTTGCCCTTCATTTTACCGTCGTGCATTTTCTTGTCCATCAGCTGGCCATCGGTGGTGGGGCGGTCTTGG
>NZ_DASTEP010000166.1:0-21761 GCF_035709525.1 Hymenobacter sp.
CACGGGCGGCGGGCAACACACGCGTAAGCTCGCCGCCCGTGTCACCAAGTTGGAGTTTGGTGTTACTTCAGCAGTGCATCAATCGTGCCCGTTGCCACCGAGTGGTAGTTGGGCCGCGCTTCCTTATATATACGTTGCGCCCGCGCCTGGCCGCCGGGCGTGGCCAGCAGCGCCCGGTACAGCGGCACCAGAAACTTGCGCCGCCCCACGTGCCGCAGAAAATTCTCAAGCGCCGCATCGGCCGCCCCGTAGCCCGCCCGCAGCGCCAGCGGAAACCACGCCGCCAGAATCTCGGCATTGCCGGAGGCCGTGAAGTGAAACGCGGCGTCGAGCGCACCCAGGTCGGCGGCGGTCAGCGTAGCCGGCAGGCCTTGCAAGAAATGCACCCACTCGTGGCTGCTCCACTCGGTAGTTGTCGGTTGTAAATCGGCGGGCGCAGCACCGGCTGCGAGTTGGACCAAGGCAGCATCTACGGCATCGAAGCGGGCCGAATGGGCCACGGGCGCATTGACCGGCAGGCCGGGGCCGTCAATCCAGGCGGCCAGGTGCAGGCGCTCGGCTAGGCCGGGCGTGGGGTCGAGCAGTTGCTTGGTCAGGTAGGCGACGAACGTATCGGTAGTCATACTCTGAAAACTGAACCGGGCGAAGTATTCCTTAATAAAAACATCGAGCCGGGGGCGGCCCACCAAGCGCTCCAGTGTCAGCAGCAGCAGGCAGCCTTTCTCGTAGGCGATGTCATTGAGGCCTTCGTCGGGGTCGCGGCCAGCCAAATGCAGCCGCAGGTGCGTAGCCGGGCTGTTTTCGCCTAGCTCTACAATTGTTTCGCGCAGGCCGGCTTCGCCCAGCACTTGCAGCATATCAGCGTAACTGCTTCCATATAAGCGCTCCATGATGCGGCGCTCGAAGTAGACCGTAAAGCCCTCGTTGAGCCAGAAATCATTCCAGGTTGCATTTGTAACCAGATTGCCGCTCCACGAGTGGGCCAGCTCGTGCGCCACCAGGCTCGTCAGGCTGCGGTCACCGGCCAGAATTGTTGGTGTTACAAAAGTTAAGTGCGGGTTTTCCATGCCACCAAATGGAAACGAAGCGGGTAACACAAGTAAACCATAGCGCTCCCACCGATATGCCCCATACAATTGTTCAGCAGTAGCTACCATTTGTTCGAGGTCGGCAAACTCGTAGCTCGCCTGCGGCAGAGTCGCCGGCTCGGCGTAGATGCCAGTGCGTTCGCTCAGCGGCGCGAAGTCGAGCCGGCCCACGGCCAGCGCCAGCAGGTAAGCCGGGATGGGCTGCGCCATCCGAAACTGGTAGCGGCCATCGGGCGCAGTGGCCTGCGGGTTTTCGGCGCTCATTAGCGCCAGCAGCTGGCCGCGCTCGGTCCCGAGCACTTCCACCGCCGCCTCGTAGGTGAAGCGGACGCCCGGCGAGTCGGGGCAAGGCAGCCAGGTGCGCGCCAGAGTGGCCTGCGACTGGGTAAACAGAAACGGGTGCGCGCCGGCCGTTTGGGCCGGGCTCAGCCACTGCAAAGCCGCCGCCTCGGGCACCGTGCGGTAGGCCACGCACACGGCTGCCGTGCCCGTCGGCACCTCGATGCGCAGGGCCTGCCCTAGCACTGGGTCGGCCGGGTCGAGGTGGTAGGCGGCGGCCGGGCCGCCGGCCGTTTCGCCCAGGTGCACGCCTTCAATTTGCAGGCCGCGCGTGTCCAAGATAAGCTCGGCCGTTTGAGCAGGAGCGGGGCCGGCCGGGGCGTCGGCGAGCAGCCAGGTAGCGGTGCCCGCCAGCGTGCGCTGGCCGAAATCAACGGCTAGCTGCAAGCGCAAATGCCGCACCCGCCGGGCGCTCTGGCCGGCGTAGCTATGAGGGTCGAGCAGCGGCAAAGTAGCTGGGTGCGGCAGGGGTGCGGGAACGATGGAATCTGGGAGGGATGGCGTAGTAGGCATTTGCGAGATGGCGTAAAAAGGAGAAATTACAGGGTGGTTTCAGGAGCTTGTTGGGGCGCGGTGGCGGCTCTGAAACGCCAACTTGCGCGCGCCCCAAACCCTCACCGACTACTCATTGCCTACGTTGGTTTTTGGGGTCTGGTACTCCGCTAGCGGGCCGGTGGCGGCAGCGCCGCTCACCTGCGCCCAGCTCGCGTTTTGGTGGTAGTCCATCCTTGGTGCCTCCGGCTTCCGCTAGATTTTGGGGCCGCCGCTGCCTCCGGCGCATGTGCACGAGTGGCTTTTGCGGCGCGCCTCCTCTCCCTTCGGGAACCGTTTTTTGGCAATTGCCTCCCGAAATAAATCAAAAACCAAGCCTTGCTTTCGCTGCAATCCTCCCTGCTGGCGCGTACTTTGCAGGCTGGCTTGCCCATTCACTGGGCAACCTGCCCGCCGGCCGCTCAGTAAACGCTACTACATACGCTAGCCCACGTTGGGCCAGCGGTTCGGTTTTCCCTTTTTCCTCGATGCGTAGTAAGCTCCGTTTTCATTTTTTAGTACTCGCGTTCTGGCTGGGCTTGCTCAGCCTGCCGGCGCTGCTGGCCTCGTGCGGCGGCAGCGGCGACCAGACTGGCACGACCACGACGGGCGAGATTAAGCAGCCCATTGCCACGGCCGGCCCCGCCCCGCGCCTCGACAGCCTGTACGTTATCCGGGCCATGCAAGCCAATGCCCGCTTCAAGGCGCAGGAGCGTTGGGCACGCAAATTTTACCGCGAGCGCGATTTCCGCCTGGCCTGGTTTAAAGACCATACGCTCGTGCCGCAGGCCGAAACCATGCTGGGCGTAATAGCTAAAGCCAAAGATGATGGCCTGGACCCTAAAAAGTACCAGGACAGCGGGTTAAACAAGCTACTGAACGACTTCAAAAGCGTTCAGGATACGGCGCGCCGTAACCAATTGGAGCGTCAGATTGACGTGGCACTGTCGGGCACTTACTTCAGCTGGGCCTCGGACTACTACCGCGGCGTAGCCAATCCGCGCGATACCAAGAACGACGCCTGGAAGGTAAAGCGCAATAAAATCAAGCTCGACCGGGCGCTGCTCACCATCCTGCGCGAGCGCGAAAGCACCTACCCGTACTACGATTTTGCGCCGCTGCACCCCGAGTACGACAACCTCAAAAAAGCCCTGGCCCTGCTGCGCGCCCGCCAGGAAGCCGGCGGCTGGCCTACCCTGCCCGCCACCACTAGCCTCAAGCCCGGCCAGGCCTCGCCGGTAGTGGGCCTGCTGCGCCAGCGCCTGCTCGGCAACGAAACCGCCGGCCCCGCCGCCCCGGCCACCGCGCCCGGCCAGGCCCTGCCGGTTGTCAATAAAGAGCCTGCCCCGACCACGGCCGAGGTCTACGGTCCCGAACTGGTGACGGCCGTCAAAAACTTTCAGCGCGACGCTGGCTTGCCACCCACGGGCCTCGTGAATGGCGAGACGCTGCGCCAGCTCAACGTACCCCTGAGCGCCCGCATCAACCAGGTTATTCTGAACATGGAGCGCTGGCGCTGGCTGCCCAAAAAGTTTGAGCCAAACTACCTTCTGGTAAACATCCCCGAGTACCGCCTCTACGTGTACGAGGAGGGCAAGCAGGCCCTGACGATGCGCGTCATCGTGGGCAAGACGCTCAACGCGACGCCCGTGTTTTCCGACAAGATGGAGTACGTGGTGCTGTCGCCCTACTGGAACGTGCCGTTCAGCATTATCGACAAGGAAATGCGCCCCCGGTTGGTGTCCAACCCGCGCGGCACCCTCGACCGCCTCGACATGGAGGTGGTCAAAGGCTACGGCCGCAAAGCCAAGGTTATCGACCCCACCACCGTGGACTGGGCCAACGTGACGCCGGCCACTTTCAAGTACACGCTGCGCCGCCGGCCCGGCCCCAAAAATGACCTGGGCGAGGTGAAATTCATCTTCCCCAACTCCAATGACATTTACCTCCACGACACGCCGCACGACGCGCTATTTTCGCAAACGGCCCGCAATTTCAGCCACGGCTGCGTGCGCGTGGAGAAGCCCGTGGAGCTGGCCACCTACCTGCTGCGCGACTACCCGCAGTGGGACCAAACGACCATTCAGGACACCATTGCGCAGCGCCGCGAGAAGTACATTACCCTCAAGGAAAAGCTGCCCGTATACCTGGTTTACCTCACGGCCTGGGCCGACGCCAACGGGCACATCCACTTCCGCAACGACATCTACGGGCACGACAAGGCACTCGCCAAAGAGTACTTCGGCTAAGTCTAAGTTAGCCTCGCCTGAGCGCCTACTGTCACGAATCTATCAACCCCACTTCGTTAGTTTCTTTTGAGCCTGGAGCTCGTAGCCTGCTAATTCAGGCTACGAGCTCCAGGCTTTTTCATGCCCCTACGAGCGCTTGTCTAACACATAGAATAGGCTAATACTTAGCAATTATGACTACGTCGCTTGAAGCATTTAGTGCCATTTACAAATGGAATAATCTCTGGAAAAAAATTCTTGTCACATCAAATGCAGCTTCACACAATTGTATAAAAATAGCAAAGCAGTTGCTTGTAACAAATGTATTAGATACGGATTTCCCATTCTGTTCACATTATGCAATGATAAATACATTATTAAACAGGCTTCCTAATCAGAGAGAGTTCTGTACATTTGTGATGTCATTGATTAATTATGGTAAACCGCATTCGCGAGCTGCTGGATGCCCGTCAGCTCAGTCCTACCCAGTTTGCCGACCTTATCGGGGTAGGCCGTCCAGTCATGAGCCATATTCTCAGCGAGCGCAATAAGCCGAGTTTGGAAGTGGTCCAGAAAATTCTGGATGCTTTTCCCGATGTGTCGCTGGCTTGGCTGATGAAGGGCACCGGCCCCATGCAGGCTGAAGTAGCGCCCACGCCGGCCGTAGCTGCCGCTCCGGTAGCAGCGCAGGTCCCCGTCGCGGCGGCTACTCCTGCTCCGCTACCCGTGCCACCCACACCAGCAGCAACTGTTGCGGCGGCGGTTGCTGAGCCAGTCGTGGCTCCGCAGAAGCCTCAACCACAGAGTTTTAGGCCCACTACTGCGAGCGTAGCCCAGCCAGTAGACGCGCCCGCGCCACGCCCCCTCCCGCCAAGGTTTCGCCCAGCCGGAGCGCTGGCTGCGCCGGTGGCAGTTGCTTCCACAGTTTCGCCCGGGGCAGTTGTGGCCGGGGCAGCTACTGCGGTAGCGCCCCCCACCCTGCCGCCTGCCGTAGCAACAGCGGCTGCGCCAGCCGAAGCCTATACAATGGCTCCCGCACCCGATTCCTATGCTACGCCGGCTGCTTTTGCCAGCGCCCCACCGGCTGACCCGGCCCCAGCATACCAGCCGACTCTTTTTGCGCCGCCCGCACCTGCTGGTCCGGCTACTTCGCTAGCCTCACCACCGGCGGCCGCTAGTGTGTTACCCGCGCCAGAGCTACCTACTATAGACTCCGCCGCTACGGAGGTAGCGGCACCGGCTCCCAACCCAGCGGCGGCGCTCTCCTTTTTGGGCGAGCCGGGCAAAGCCATTCGCCGCATTGTCATTTTCTACCGCGATGGCTCCTTCAGCGACTACGTGCCCGAGGGCTACTAGTTCGGCTTTTGTATAGGTTACCTGGGGCGTGCTATCGACTTTTCGTTGGCAGCCCGTCCCAAACCACCTGGCAAACCGAGCTGGGAGCCTTTATAAAGCCAGCGAATAAGCAGCCGCTGGTCCTGGCATTCTCGTAGCCTGAGCTACGCAGTTCTTAACAGTACACAGGCGGCGGGGCATCGTTTTGGCAAACGTGCCAACTAGCCAGAACACCGCCCTCACCGCTTGCTTTTTATCAGCGGCCTACCTTCTGCCAAACCGAGGTATTTACAAATCTAACATCACCAACTACCCCTTGTACTCAGCTGAACAAACTAAAATCAGCGGCTGACCTACTTATCTTTAGCTACTAGTAAAATTGGCTGCTGCCTTTCAAAATAGCCAGGGCCATTTCACCTAAAAGCAACCAGAAAATCGTGGTAGTTATCCTCATGAATCTTATTTTTTATGGTAGTACAAAATTATTTCGTGCTACCTGGAGCACTCCTAGAGCCCCCTCTTAATGAACCTGCTTGCCTTACGCCACAGCGTAGTCTCTCTATAAAAAATACCACGCTTAATTACAGCTTACATCAAACAAACATTGCAGTTTTTATTTCATCATAAATCACTATCAATCAAGCCATCATAAGTCACAGTAAAGAATTTTATTTAAGCTTATTTAGTCTGATACAAAAACATCGCTGGTATTTTTTTTATCCAAGCATAATACCAACCTAACGAACGGCGGTGCTACTTCAATAACCACTGCCACCTGCTAAAAGCGCTATCATGCCGCAGCCTTGCGCAAGTACTATTTGACACCAGCCAATAGCTTTCGCAGCCGCAAGCTATTCGCATCCTTTCTAAAGCGAATGTAGCTGCTAATTCCTTAGCTAACCAAACTGGCACCTGCCACTATTACCTATTAAGTACGAGCAATGGTTTTTGGGATGGCGGTTGGCTTGGCTTTAGGTAGCTGCCCCTAGCTTCGGGCAAGCAGATTGCTGGCCCGGCCGCCGCATTGGCTGGGACTAGCGTGCAGAAATTCGTGGGCTGGAGTAGGCTAGTTTTGGCGGCTGCGGCTTACCTTCGCGGCATGAAACGTCTGCGCACTTACTCCTTGCTGCTGGCCGCCAGCGCGGCCCTGTTCCTCACCGCTGCCTGCTCGGTTGCCCCCGATGCGGAGAAAGACCCCAGCGCCGATGCCGCCTACAAGCGCTCGCACCGCGCCGAAGGCTACCGCGAAGCCCAGCGCAGCAACGTCAACTACTAGCCTGCGAAAGCACCGGCCCAGCCGCCGCCTCGCTTAGAAACAGCAAGCCCCGGCTACCTCATGGTAGCCGGGGCTTGTTTTTTGGGCTGGTACGGACCAATGGCTCTACGCCAGGGTAGCGGCGGCGGGAGCAACCTCTGGCTCGAAGGCGGGGAGCGGCAGGGAAGCCAGCAGGCGCTGCTCGAGCAGGTCAGCCCAAGTGCGCAGGTACAGCACCACGTCGTCGCGCTGGTTGTGGCGCAGGGCGTTGCGGCGCTCGAAGGGAATGGCGGCCCGCACGGTGAGGTCATCGAGCTTTTCGAGGGCCGTGAGGTCTTCGCGGGAAAAGCCCAGGGCCATCATTTCATCGATGGTTTGGTCGAAAGGCAGGCCGCTGGTGGGGCAATAATCCACGAGCTGGCGCTCCCAGTCGCCGTAGCGCTGCATGGCCTGGGTATGAATTTCGGCCTTGGTGAGGCGCGTAATGGTTTGGGCGAGGTGGCCGCAGTTGCAGCTGCCCATGTGGCCCCACTGGTACGGGGCCTCGGTGGCGAGGCGGCGGGCGGTGTCGCGCAGCGCCTGAATAAGCGGAAGGGAAACGCGGGAAGTCATATCCAAAAACAAGCTAATGGGCTGACAAAAGGAGTGCTGCTAGAAGGCAAGCCGGCCGTTTTTTGTTTCCACTAAGCTAAAAAAAGCGTTCCGGTTTTGCAAGCTCTTAGCTGAGCCCCCAAAACCGGAACGCCTTAACAATCGGGCTAGTGCCCTACGCCGGGGCTAAAAGCTGCCCCGCAACCTCCAGCGGGCTTATTCGGAGCGACGGCCACCGCCGCCCTGCGAGCCACCCCGGCCGCCCGACCAAGACCGCCCGCCCGAAGAGCGGCGCTCGCTGCCACCGGCCGACGATGACGAACGCTCGCCCGCTGCCTGGGGCCGGCCGCCGCCGCGCTGCTCGTTGCGGCCGCCGTTGCTGTTGCCAGTGGCCGAGCGCGGGGCCCCGCCCCGGCCGTTGGTGTGGCCGCTGCCGCCCCGGCCCTCGCGGGGCGGGCGGCCGGCCGGGCCCTTGGGCCGGATGATGCGCTCGCTACCGTGCAGCGACACCGGAGCCACGCTGGCCGTGGTGAAGGGGTGGTCGCTGGCCACGTCTATCTGCTTGCGAATGAGGCGCTGAATATCTTGTAAATAAGCACGTTCCTCGCCTTCTACAAATGTAAACGCTGTACCGAACGCCCCCGCCCGGCCCGTGCGGCCGATGCGGTGGACGTAGGTTTCGGGCTCGTTGGGTACTTCGTAGTTGATAACGTGGGTCAGCTCGTCCACGTCAATGCCGCGGGCGGCGATGTCGGTAGCTACGAGTACGCGGGTGGTGCCGGCCTTGAAATTGCTGAGGGCGCGCTGGCGGTGGTTCTGGCTTTTGTTGCCGTGGATGGCTTCGGCCGTAATCTTGACTTTCTCCAGCGTCTCGGTCACTTTGTTGGCGCCGTGCTTGGTGCGCGTGAACACGAGCACGCGCTTGATGGCGGGGTCGCTAAGCACGTGGCGGAGCAGGGCGGGCTTGTCGTTTTTATCGACCAGAAACACCGACTGCGTCACCGTGTCGGCGGTGCTCGACACGGGCGTGACGGCTACCTGCACGGGGTTGGGGCGCAGGATGGAAGCCGAAAGGTCTTTGATGGCCTGCGGCATGGTAGCCGAGAAAAACAAACTCTGGCGGCTGGCCGGCAGCTTGGGCAGGATGCGCTTGATGTCGTGGATGAAGCCCATGTCGAGCATGCGGTCGGCTTCGTCGAGCACGAATACTTCGAGGTGCTGAAGGTTCACGTAGCCCTGGCCCATGAGGTCGAGCAGGCGGCCGGGCGTGGCCACCAGTATTTCGACGCCGCGCTGCAAGGCCTGCACCTGCGGGTTTTGGCCTACCCCACCGAAGATAACCGTGGAGCGCAGCTGCGGCAGGTGGCGGCCGTAGGCCCGGAAGCTTTCGCCAATCTGGATGGCGAGCTCGCGGGTGGGCGTGAGCACGAGGCAGCGGATGCGGCCGCGCGGACCCTGGGCGCCTTTCTGGGCCTGGGCGGTTTGGTGCAGTATCTGGAGGATGGGCACCGAGAAGGCGGCCGTTTTGCCGGTGCCGGTCTGGGCTACGCCGAGCAGGTCGTGGCCTTCGAGCACCTGCGGGATGGCCTGCTGCTGAATGGGCGTGGGCGTGGTGTAGCCTTCCTCGCCCAGGGCGCGCAGGATGGGCTCAACTAAATTGAGGTCGTTAAACGTCATAGGGGTGTGGGGAGCCGCCCGCCCAACTGGCGGCGACTCGGGGCGGGGCCAGCGGAGTGCCCCGGTAGGAAATAATTTTTTGGGATAAAACAGCCCGCGCCTTTTGCCGCTACTGCGACGCCGCCGGCCGACTAGCCGTATAAGCGGCCGGCAGCTGGTCCGCAACCAGGCTGCCCGTGGCGGCAAAGGTACCGCCTAATTTTGCAAGCTTATGAAAATAACGAATCGCTGCCGCGTCTTCGACGGGCATTTCAAACTCAACGAGCTCACCATCCAAACCGCGCAGGGCGACGAGCTCAAGCGCGAGCGCTTCGACCCCGGCCACGCCGTGGCGGCGCTCGTCTTCGACACAGTGAAGCAACAGTACCTGCTGACGCGCCAGTTCCGCATCGGCCCCGAGGCCGACCTGCTCGAAATCGCGGCCGGCATGATAGACCACGACGACACGCCCGACGCCAGCATCCGGCGCGAGATTCATGAGGAGCTGGGCTACGAGGTCGATAGCCTCACGCCCATCGTCACGATGTGGTCGTCGCCGGGCGTGAGCGGCGAAACCATCGCGGTGTACTACGCCGAGGTGAGCCGCCAAACCGGCGCGGGCGGCGGGCTGGCCGCCGAGCACGAGCAAATCGAAATCGTACCCTTCACGCGCGAAGCCCTCTTTGCCGAGCCTTTGCAGGATGCCAAGACGCTGCTGGCCGTGCAGTGGGTGCGGCTGCACAAGTAGGCCGGCTCGCTTGGGTTATACCTTATATATATGTCGCCTTCCCTGACCTGGTCCGAGTTCGAGCGCGTGGACATCCGCGCCGCTACTATTCTTGAAGCGCGGGAGTTTCCCGAGGCCCGCAAGCCGGCCTACCAATTGCTGCTGGATTTTGGGCCGGAAATCGGCCTCCGAAAATCGAGCGCCCAGATTACCCACCACTACACACCCGCCACGCTGGTGGGCCGGCAGGTACTGGCCGTAGTCAATTTTCCGCCCCGCCAGATTGGGCCGTTTCGCTCCGAGGTGCTGGTGCTGGGCGTGCCCGATGCCGAGGGCCACATCGTGCTCACGGCGCTGGCCGCGCCGGTGCCCAACGGCAGCCGGGTTTTTTGAGGGTAGGTTAGGTAATGGGTAGTTTGAGTAATAAGCGTAACAAGCCAGGCGGAGGCCGCCCTAGGCCCATTACGCTTATTACTCAAACTACCCATTACCCAAATTACCTTACCACGGATGCGCGCCCTCGGCGGGCTTGCCGCCGTTGAGCTGCGTTTGCCGGGCTTGCAGCGAGTCGATAACTTCCTTGTAAATCTCGTTCATGTCCTTGTCGTGGAGCGCGTAGTAGCGGTAGCTGTGTTGCAGCAGCGAGTCGGTTTCCGACACGTTGTTTTTCCACAGCAGCTCTTTCTTTTTACTTTGAAACAGCGCCCGCGCCGAATCGGTCGAGAGGCGGCTGGCCTCAATCTGGGCTTCGAGCAGGTGCAGCTGCACCAGCAGGCTCACCATTTTCTCGCGGTGCAGCAGCTGCGCCGGCGGTGTCACTTTTTCGGGAGTGCTGCAGCCGCCGAGCACGGCTAGCAGCAAGCTGGCTACCAGCAGCGGCCGGCCAATGGCGGAACAAGTATCTTTCACCTTTAGTGGGGTTGGCGCTCAAGCATAATCTGGAAACGAGAAAAGACCAGGCGAGCGTATTTCTTCCCAAAAATAACCCTCGCGCCGTAGCTTCGCCTTTGCCATGCCCGCCCCCGATGCTTCTGCTACCCCGTTTCCGGCCAGCCTCGCGGGGCTGGTGCGCCGCCTGCGCCACCTCGAAATCCGGATGCGCCACGCCGTGGAAAGCCAACTGCAAGGCAATTTCCGGTCGGTATTCCGGGGCACGGGGCTGGAGTTTGACGACGTGCGCCTCTACCAGTACGGCGACGAGGTGCGGGCCATCGACTGGGCCGTGAGCAGCAAGGGCCACGGCACCTTCGTCAAAACCTACAAGGAAGAGCGGGAGCAGCAGGTGCTGGTGGCCCTCGACGTGAGCGCCTCGCAGCGCGTGGGCCACGCCGCCGCCAGCCAGCGCAAGCTCGACGTGGGCCGCGATGTGGCCGGGCTGCTGGCGCTCTCGGCCGCCCGCCAGGATTCGGCCCTGGGGTTGCTGGCTTTTTCCGACCAGAAGGAGCTGTATTTGCCGCCCGCCAAGGGGCTGCGCCCGGCCTACGCGCTTATCCAGCGGCTTTTTGCGCTGGCGCCGGCCTCGCGCCACACGGGCCTGGCGGCGGGCATTAAGCTAGCCCTGAGCCTCTTGCGCCGGCGCAGCCTGGTAGTGCTCATCTCCGATTTTATCGACGAGCACTACGAGCGCGAGCTTGCCATGCTGGCCCGCCAGCACGACCTGCTGGTGGTGCAGCTGCTGGCCCCGCACGAAACGGCGTTTCCGGCGCTCGGCATCGTGCCCCTGCGCGACGCCGAAACGGGCGTACTGCGCTGGGTCGATACCTCGGCCCCGAGCTTCCGGGCCAGCTACGCCGGCCAGACCGCGGCGCGCCAGCAGGCCCTGCAAACCCTTTGCCGCCGCCAGAAAGTAGGCTTTCTGGCCCTGCGCACCGACGAGGACTTCGTGCCGCAGCTAGTAAGCTTGTTTCAGCGGCGCGGCCACTAATCGAGTTAGGAGTTTTGAAGTATGCGCTATGAGTTGGTAAAAAATTTTCGGCAGGATGTTCACGTGCGGAAAAGCCCTGCGGGTAATGCTTGCCTGCTGGCTTTGCTACTCCTGGCCAGCTTTTCTACGGCAAGCGCGCAGGGCCCCACGGGGCGCTTTTCGCGCGCGGCGGTGGCCGTGGGCCAGCCGCTCGACTACGAGCTGCGCTACGAGCACGCCCCCGACGAGGAGGTGGTTTTTCCCGATTCGCTGGCCCACTTTGCGCCCTTCGAGTACGTGGGCCGCAGCTGGCAGCCCACCCGCACCCGAAATGGCCGCAGCCTTGACCGCACGGTGTACCACTTGCGCACGTTTTCGCTGGCGCCGGTGCAAGCTTTGCAGCTGCCGGTGCTGGTGCTGCGCCGCACCGACACCCTGCGCCTGCTGCCGCCCGCGGCCCAGGTGCAGCTCCGGCGCACGGCCCCCGCGCTGCCCGCCGGGGCCACCACGCCGCCCGCCCTGCGCCAAGACCTAAGCCCGCTGCCGCTGGAGCCGGCAGTTAACTATCCTTTTTGGCTGGCGGGGCTGGCCGGGGTGCTGCTGCTGGCGGCGGGCGTGGCGGCGCTGTTTGGCCAGCGCTGGCGGCGGCGCTACAGCCTCTACAAGCGCCGCAAAAACCACGTGTACTTCCTGGCCCAGTTTGCGCGCCACGCCGAGCGCTTCGCGCTTTCGCGCTCGGCCCCGGTGGCCGAGCGGGTAGTAGTTCTGTGGAAAAACTACCTGTCCAGCCTGGAAAACACCAACCTCAGCTCGCTGACTACCAAGGAGCTGGTCGAGCACTTCAACAACGACGACGACGTGCGCCGCGCCCTACGCGCCACCGACCGGGTAGTGTATGGCAACCTGCTCAGCGAAGACGCGCAGGAGGTCGATGCCGCGTTTCAGAGGCTGCGCAATTTTGCGGAGCGGCAATACGAATCGCTAAACGCCTAGCCCCCGGCCGCCGGGGGCCGTGCACCAAAAAAGGCTCCGGAAGCTGCCGCCTGGGCAGCTTCCGGAGCCTTTTTTAAGGGAGCTTAGACGCTGGGTCTACTCCGCCAGCTGCGACAGGAACGAGCCCGTCTTGGCCTGGCCGGTGCCGCCCTTCTGCGCCACGCGGCGGCCTACGGTTACGTCGACCGGGGCCGACGTGGTCAGCAAGCCATCGGTGGTAGTCACCTGGGCAGTGAGGGTGTGAGGGCCCGCCTGCGGGGCGTTCCACTTACACTGGTAGGGGTTGGCGGTGGCTTCGCCCACCTTCATCCCATCTACGAAAAACTCGACCAGGCTAACGCCCGGCGCGCCGGAAGCCAGTTGCACCGCCGCGCTGATGCTAATGGCGGCCGCGCCGGGCACGTCGCCGCTGGTAGCTACCGGCGAGGTAATGGCCACGGCCGTACCGATGGCCACGCCAGTGCCGGGGCCAGGGTTGGTGCTCGTGCCACTCACTTGCAACAGCACCAGGTATTTGCGCATGCTGCCATTAGCCGTGACCGTGATGGTAGCGCTGTAGCTGCCGGCCGCCAGGCTGCCAATGGTCGCCTTCAGCGCCAGGGCGCTGCTGGCGCGCTCGTCGGTGATGAGGCCGCTGGCAGTGGGCAGCGTCAGCCAGGCCGCGTCGCTGCTGGCCGTCCAGTTGAGCGGGCCCATACCCGAGTTCCAAAGCGTGAGCGAGGTAGTGAGGGGCGCCGCACCGGCCGCAGCGGCCAGCTCCAGCACGTGAAAGGGCGCTTCGGTTTCGCCTTGCAGCACCGAGGCCGAGTAGGCTTGCGTAAAGCCGCTCGTGGTGTTTTCGCGCAGGAAGGTACCCGTCGTGCCCTTAAGGCCAAAGCTCACGGGCACGGGCGAGGAAAACGCGTTTTTGTAAAAAAACTGGTCGGCAATGCCCTGTCCCTGCGAGGGGAAGCCGTTGGGCAGCCCAAGGTCGCCGCCGGTAGAAAAGCCTTTGAGCGACGCCTGAAAGGTGTTGTGCTCGTACACGAAGCTGCTCAGTACCTGCCGGCGGTTATTGGCCATGATGATGTTAACGATGGCCGACTGGTTGATATTGGTCGTCTGGTTGTTGCGGTAGGTAGCGCCAAACAGGTTCGAGTTGCGGGGCGAGGGCATATAGCAGCCGTTCAGAATGCCCCAGCGGCAGTTATCGACCTTGTTATTGGTGAAGAGCCCGAAGAAGTTGGGGTCGGGCTCCGTCCCGTTTTGCGTCGACCAGTTGGTTATCCCGATGCGCAGGTCGTGCAGCGTGTTGTTGGCCGCGATAAAGTTGGTGGTAGCGCCGTAGGGCTCGATGCCGGCCGAGGCGTTGTGAATAGGCGTGGTGACGGAGTACGCCTTGCCATCCAGGTTGTTGGCGTACATCACGGTCCGGTCGTTGGTATTCGCCAGCGCGATAACGCTGGTGTTATCGGGCGGCACGTTCCAGGGCGTTTCCAGCGTGATGGTCGGGCCGTTGTAACCCACCACCCGCCGCGACTGCCCTACCCCGGTGCCCCGCGTGATGATGGCGTAGTGGCTGCTGGCGAAGGCCTGCGAGAAATTCGACAGCGTGGTAGTAGTGGGCGTCGACGACACGATGATACCCGTCCAGTCGGTGAAGTAGCCTTCCCACATAAACTGCTCGCCCGAGTTCTGGTCGGCCCCGATGGGGCGCACGGCCAGGTCTATCGACGTATTGTTGCCAATGTAGGTGCCGCGGGCGCTGCCAAAGTTGCCGCGCCCGGCGTAGAAGCGCCCTTTGCCCCAGCCCGTGCTGTCGGCCGGGTTCGAGGGGTTGTAGTCCTGGCAGGTCGAGTTGGTGAGGCTGATGCCATCGCCGCCCCACGAGTCGAGGGCCATTTCCGCGTCGTTGGTCAGGCGGAAGCGGCAGTTGTTGAAAAACAGCTGCGAGCCGTTGCCCAGGTAGCTGGTTTTGCCGATAAACTCGCAGGCCGTCACGTATACACCGAGGCAGTCCTGCAATTCCAGAATGTTGTAGTCCTGAAAGGAAAACTGCACGTTGGTTATCCACACCTCCTTGCTTCCGCGCAGGTAGATGGGGTCGCCGTGCGTGCCCCGGTAGTTATGGTTGCCATCGAAGGCCATATCGCGGATTTCCACGTTTTCGCCTCTGCAAAATAGCATCGCGTCGGTATTGGCCGAAAAGTTGGGGCTGCACACCACCCGCGAGCCATGGCCCTGCCCCTGCCAGCGCGTGTTGCTGCTGATTTCCAGGCGCTCGCTAATCATGAACGTACCGTTTGGGAAGTACAGGGTAGACCCCGGCACCAGCTTGGCAGCGGCCAGGGCGCGCTTGAGGCCCTGGGTATCGTCGGTGCGGCCGTTGCCGGTCACGCCGTAGTTGTACACGTTCAGCACGGGGCCGTTCAGCTGCATTCCGCCGTACACGGTCAGCTTCAGCGGCCCGCTCCAGCCGTATTGCTGCCCGTGGCCGTTGTGGGTCCACACTTCGTAGTCGCCATTACCCAGGTTGGTGGGCACCGTAAATATCACCCGGTAAGGGTTTACGCGCTTCACGTTGGCCCACTGGCCAGCCCCGCCGGCCGGCTTTATATATACGTACGAACTCAGCGTATCATTGTCGTGCGCCAGGTTGCGGCCATACACCGATACGGTGCCGCCCCGGGTGGCTTTTTGTGGCCCTACCCACCAGGCATCGGTTTGGTTTAGCGCAATGGGCTGGCCGTAGCCGCTTTCATTGCCCGGCCATACCAGGTACATGCCCCACTGCGCGGCCGACGCCGGCAGCGTAAATACCGTTTTGTTGGTATCGACGCGCTGCACGCTAGCTTCTTTCAGCGTGGGCGTGCCGTCGTACAGCTTGAAGCGGGTGTCCTTGCCCCGGCTGTTGTCGTTGTATTTTGAGAGGCGGCTACCCGTGAGCAGCACCGTTTCGTCGGGGCCGGCGGTGCGGGTCCACTCGGCCCCTACCGGCGTGTTGGCAGCTGCCGCGCCGCTCATGGTCGGGGCAAAGGCATCGCCCGGCGGGGCCGGGGCCGGCGAAGGCATGCTATAAGCCGTGAAGGCCGGGTAGCTGCTTTGCGCCGCGGCCGGCGGCGGGCAGCCCACTATCCCGGCCAGCAACGCCAGCCCGGCGAGTGCCCACTGCGCCCGTGCGCCACGCATAGGGCTGCTAGTTAACTTCTGGCAATAATCTAATATAAAACGACTAGTCATAGCAACACGCGGCAAATAAAAAGTACAAATACTATCGGAAAGCAAATTTACTTTGACACGCTGTCGCAAAAAAATCTTCGTCAAATAATCCATGATTTTTGTAAAATTACTGCAAAAACTAAGCGGAAATTACGTATTAATACGTAGGCAGAGAGTATATAAAATTTATTTTTCTTAGGAGCGGGCGCAGTCCTGTCTCTTTTTTATTCAAAATTTAGCCAGCCACTTTTAGTTGGCTTATTTGAATACCAGCAAAAGGCGGGTGGGAAAGCACGCCGGTGGGAGCAGCGAGCGCAGTGTAATGGTCCTCGAGCGTTGGCCCCGGTGGGATGTCGCTCGCCAACGCGGCCGAATAAAGGTTGCTACTGGCTGACTGGCCGCTCGGCACGGCAGTAGGTCGCGCAATTTACTAAAACATAAGGCACTAAAGCAAGCCCTTGCCAAAAGAGCCGCCAGCTGCCTTACTTACAGGCAGCTAGCGGCTCTTTATCAGGGGTACTTTTGTGCGCAAGGCGGGCGCTAGGTGGTGCGCACAAACGCCGGCTGCGGTGCCTGCCCCTTCACCCACTGGTAAAGCTCGGCGGTATCGCGGGCTACCTTTTCCCAGGTAAAGCTTTGGCTGACGAGCTGGTAGCCGCGCTGCCCCATGCGCTGGCGCTCGGCCTCGGGGCAGGCCATGAGCTGCCGGATGCCCGCCGCGATGCTGGCGGGCGTGGGCTCGATGGGCAGCGCCGCCTGGTGGGCAAAGCCCTCGGGAATATTGCAGAACGAGGTCATTATTACCGGCAGCTCGTATGACCAGGCTTCGAGCACGGCCATGGGCAGCCCCTCGCTAAACGAGGGCAGAATGAAGGCATCGGCCTGGCGGTAGCGGCTGTCCTTGGCATTGCCAAACTGCCCGCCCACAAACTGCACCGAGTCGGCCACGCCGAGCTCCTGCGTCAAGCTCACCAATGATTGCAGGTAGGCCTCGTCGGGCGTCGTGCCCGCGATGGTCAGCTGCCAGTCGTGCTGCGCGGGCGCGGTCAGCGCCCAGCCGCGCAGCAGCTCGGCCAGGCCCTTCTTGTGGTGCAGCCGGCTCAGGTAAAGTAGGGTTTTGCGCTGCCCCTGGGCGCTGGGCTTGGGCGGCGCGGTGGCCGCAGCGGCAGCGGGCAGCACCACACCGTTCGGAATTATTGCCACCGGATTTTTCAGGCCGAATGCCCTGATAGCCTCGTATTCAGACTCGCAAAGGGCCTGAATGCAGGCCGCCCGGCGCAGGTGCGCGTCTTCATAAAGTAGGCGAACCAACTTTTTCTTTAAATCTTTGCTAAAAGATTGGCGCAGCTGCCACGGGTCCAGCATTCCGTGGGGCGAGATAATGTAGGGGGTGTGCGTTTGCGCGCAGTACTTGTTATTGACATACGAAAAGTACATCCATATCCCCTGTGTGTGAACGATATCCGGCTTGATAGCGCGTAGCTGCGTCGCGAGGTCGGGCGAGTAGGCCAGGTTGCTGGGACCCTTGGCCGTGTAGGTGTGCAGCGGCAGCGGGGCGTAGCGGGCGCGGTCTTCGGGCGAGTGTTCATCGTCGTGGAGCAGGTAATGCACCTCGGTGCCCTGCGCCGCCAGGCTGTGGCCCAGCGAGCAAACGGTGTTGAACAATCCCCCGGCATTTCGGGAGTTGGAGCTCCCAAGTAATAAAACTTTCATTTTTACGCAAGTAGCGCTGGTTATCAGCTGAATTAATTAACCTGAAGTATAAAGCCCTGGCAAGATAGGCACCGACTCGCCAAGTGGCATTGTATATTGCCGGACATTTATATAAATGCCGGCACGGTTCAGGTAATATGCTGGCGGGGTTATCCATGACATGAAGAAGCGGATTTTACTTATTGGTTATAATTTTTATCCTGAACCCACGGGCATCGGCAAGTACAGCGGCGAGATGATGCCGTGGCTGGCCAACCAAGGCCACGACTGTAGCGTGCTGACGGCTTACCCCTACTACCCCTATTGGCAAGTGCAGCCGCCCTACACCGACAAAAGCTCGTGGTACCTCACCGAACACATGCCCGTACCGGGCACGGGTAGCCTCACCGTGCACCGGGTGCCCATGTTCATTCCGCGGTCGCCGTCGGGGCTCAAGCGCATTCTGCTGGATATGTCATTTTCGGTGACGGCCTTCGCCAAGCTGACGCAGCTGCTCGTGATGCGGAAGTTCGACTACGTTATCGTGGTGGCCCCTTCCTTTCAGTTTGGCTTGCTGGGGGTTATCGGGCAGAAAATCTGGAAGGCCAAGCTGATTTACCACATCCAGGATATGCAGATTGAGGCGGCGCGCGACCTGCACATGATTCGGTCGGCGCGCGTCATCAACTGGATGTTTCGGGTGGAGAAATACATTTTTGACCACGCCAATACCATTAGCAGTATTTCGGAAGGCATGGTCGACCGCATCGCGCAAAAAGCGAAGAAACACGTGACGCTGTTTCCCAACTGGGCCGATGTCAACCTCATTCACCCCCTGCCCGACCGCGCCGCGCTCAAGGTAGCGTTTGGGCTGGCGGGCACCGACCGGGTGGTGCTTTATTCGGGGGCCATCGGCGAGAAGCAGGGGCTGGAAGCCATCTTGTACGCCGCCCAGCACTTTGCCCCGCAGCCCGACGTGAAGTTTGTTATTTGCGGGTCGGGGCCTTACGAAAAAAACCTGCGCGCCCTGGCCGATAGCCTGCAGCTGCACAACGTGGTGTTTCTGCCCCTGCAGCCGGTCGAGCGGCTCAACGCGCTGCTCAATATGGCCGACGTGCACTTGGTCATCCAAAAAGCCAACACCAGCGATTTGGTGATGCCTTCCAAGCTGACCAATATCTTGTCGGTAGGCGGCCTGGCCATCGTTACGGCCAATCCCGACTCGACCTTGCACAAGCTGGTGAAGAAATACGACATCGGCCTGCTGGTGCAGGCCGAAAACCAAACGGCCCTCAATGCCGGCCTGCACACCGCCCTCACGAGCGATATGGTGGCCATCACCCGCAATGCCCGCGCCTACGCCGAGCAGTACCTGGCTATCGACAACGTGATGCGGACGTTTGAGCAAGAAGTGCTTAGCGACTAGCCGGCCTGGCTGGTTGCTACCCATTGGCTAGAAGAACTCCCTTTCTATGAAAAAAGCGGCCGGCTGAGTAGCCGGCCGCTTTTTTCATAGAAAGGGAGTCTGTCTTTCGCCGCTGGGTGCGGGCCTAGAAAACGTGCTCGTTTTTGCTCAGGGCCTGGCGCACGGTCAGCAGCACGATTTTCACGTCGAGCCAGAAGGTTTGGTTTTGCAGGTAGTAGATGTCGGCGTTTACGCGCTTGGCCATGGCGCTCAGCTCGCGGGTTTCGCCCCGGTGGCCCGATACCTGCGCTAGGCCCGTGATGCCGGGCATGCCGCGGTGGCGGTCCATGAAGTTGTGGATGACCTGCGAATACTCTTCGGTGTGGGCCAGCATGTGGGGGCGCGGCCCCACGATGGACATCTCGCCGAGTAGCACGTTGATGAACTGCGGCAGCTCGTCGAGGCTGCTTTTGCGCAGGTAAGCTCCTACCCGCGTGATGCGGGCATCGCCGCGGCGGGCTTGCTTGGTTTCGGAGTCGGCATTGACGCGCATGCTCCGGAATTTAAAGCAGTAGAAGGATTTGCCGTCTTTGCCGGTGCGCAGCTGCTTGAAGAAAACCGGGCCGCGCGACTCCAGCTTAATGAGTACCGCGATGATGGGTATCAGCCAGCTGAGGAGCGCCACGGCTACCAGCAGCGCAAACACCATGTCAAACAGGCGCTTGCTTTGTGGCGTGCGGACTACCGGGCGGGCGTCCGTAAGCTCCATAGTGGTGGCGACACCATTGCGGCCAGATAGTACAGATAATGTGTTAGACATAAAAGCGGGCTTTGGCAACTTACGGGGAAGGGCAGCGTATTCAAACATCAATATTACAGGTGCCAACGCACTAAAAAAAGCGAACAAGCCAATTTTTTCCCGAAATAGCTATATTTTACAATTTCGCAGTCGGTTTTGTATTGGTTTTGTTCAAGGCGTAACAATTCGTTAATACCGGCTCACCGCGCCGAAGGCTGTGCGGCGCGAAGCCACCGGCGGTTTTTCAGCCCTACCCCGGCGCGGGTAGCAGAAGCCGGTTTTTCCTGGGCTGAGCGCCCGGCCGCGCGGCTACCTTTGCGGCATGGAGTATCAGCTTACCAAACTAGCCGCTATCGATATTGGCTCCAACGCCGTGCGCTGTCAGATTTCGGCCGTGCTTTTTTACAATGGCCGCTACCGGCTCAAGCGCATCGAGTACGTGCGCTACCCGCTGCGGCTGGGCGAAGACGTGTTCGCCACCGGCGAGATTCCGCCCGCCAAGGCCGATAAGTTCGTCAAGTTTCTGCACGCCCTCAAGCTGCTGATGGAAGTGCACGAGGTATCGCACCACCTGCTGTGCGCCACCTCGGCCATGCGCACGGCCCGCAACGGGGCGGCCATTGCCGAGCGCATCCGGCAGGAGCTGGGCTTGAACGTGCAGATAATCGACGGGCAAGACGAGGCGGCGTACATCAACCGCGTAATCGAGCACCTGCTCGAAGACAACCGCCACTACCTGCACGTGGACGTGGGCGGCGGCAGCACCGAGTTTAACATCTACCACGACCGGCACAAGGTGGCGGCGCAGTCGTTTGAGATTGGCTCCATCCGCCGCATGCAGCAGGAAGAAAGCGGCCGCACCGTAGAAGAAATGAACGGCCTGTGGCAGCGCATGGAAGCCTGGGTGCGCGAAAACGCGCGCCGCTACCACGTGACGCGGGCCATTGGCACGGGCGGCAACATCGGCAAGCTTTACAGCATGTCGGCGGCCTCGCCCAACAAGCCCATTACCCGCCGCAGCATTCAGGCCCTGCTCGAGCGCCTGGGCAAGCTCAGCATGAGCGAGCGCGTAAACGTGGCCATGCTCAACCCCGACCGCGCCGATGTTATCGTGCCCGCCGGCCACATCTATTTGTCGGCCATGGAATGGGCGGGCATTCACAGCATGATAGTGCCCGACATTGGCCTGAAAGACGGCCTGCTGCAAGCGCTGTTTGAGCAGTATTTCGATGAAATCAGCCCCAGCGAGCACCCCAGCCAGCTGCCCGTGCCCGACGTAGAAAACGGGCCGCTGGTGTAGCCTCTTTTCCTTACTTTTATGCCACACTTAGTAGTGCTCACCGGGGCCGGCGTATCGGCCGAGAGCGGCATCCGCACCTTCCGCGACACCAACGGGCTCTGGGAAGAGCACCGCATTGAGGACGTGGCCTCGCCCGAGGGCTTTGCCCGCAACCCGGCGCTGGTGCTCGACTTCTACAACAAGCGCCGCGCCCAGGCCAACACCGTAGCCCCCAACGCCGCGCACCTGGCCCTGGCCGGCTTCGAGGAAGTGCCGGGCTGGCAAGTCAGCATTATCACCCAAAACGTGGACGACCTGCACGAGCGCGCCGGCTCGACCCACGTGCTGCACCTGCACGGCATGCTGAACGAGATGCGCTCGGTGGCCGACGAGGCCACCGTGTACTACTGCGACGGCGATATCCACGTGGGCGACCTCGCCCCCGATGGCTCGCAGCTGCGCCCGCACATCGTGTGGTTTGGCGAGATGGTGCCGGCCATCGAGGAAGCCGCCCAAATCGCGGCCACGGCCGACGTGCTGCTGGTGGTGGGCACCTCCTTGCAGGTGTACCCGGCCGCCGGGCTGCTGCACTACGCCCCGGCTGGCTGCCCGGTGTACGTCATCGACCCGCACCAGCCCGAGGTGACGGGCCGGCGCGGCGTGCGCTACGTGGTGGAGGCCGCCAGCGTGGGCGTGCCGCAGGTGCTGCGCGAGCTGGCCGCTGTACCGTAAGCTTTAGCTT
>NZ_DASTEP010000167.1:0-5507 GCF_035709525.1 Hymenobacter sp.
TCTGGTAGCGCGGCCATTCACGTAGAACGTGGTGCCGGGCGTGAGCGTGTAAGTGCCGTTGGTGAGTACCAGGTCGCCGAGCACTTGGTAGTCGCCGGCGTAGCTGTTGCCGCCGCTCAGGGTGGTCGTTTGCCCGGCGGCACCCAGCAGGTGGCTGGCCGGAATGCTCACGGGCGGCGGGCAGTTGGTGCTAGCTTGTCCCATGGCTATTGCGCTCCAGAGCCAGCCTGCCAGCAGCAGCAGCCAGCGGTGTGTGTAGGCTTGTCATCAGTAGAAAAAGAAATAAAAAGTGAGAAAATAAACCTGCCGCAAGCCCTTACGCTAAGCCCTTGGGCTAGCGCCGGTTGCCGTTGGCGGTGGCAAGGTAGGCAGCCAGCCGGTATGTAAGAAAGTATTTTTTGCCATTTTCCAGCTAAGCGGGGCCGTGCGGCCGGCCCCGCCGGGCGCGGCCGGCCGGCGGCCTCTTGCCACGGCCCCAAAATGCCCTACTTTTGCCGCTACTTACATTTCCCCCACAAGTCAGCCGCCCATGAGCGTTCTCGTCAATAAAGATTCCAAGGTTATCGTGCAGGGCTTCACCGGCTCGGAAGGCTCGTTCCACGCGCAGCAAATGATGGACTACGGCACCCAGGTAGTGGGCGGCGTTACGCCCGGCAAGGGCGGCACCGAGCACCTCGGCCGGCCCGTGTTCAACACCGTGGCCGACGCCGTGGCCGCTACCCAGGCCGATACCAGCATCATTTTCGTGCCCCCGGCGTTCGCCGCCGACGCCATTCTGGAAGCCGCCCAAGCTGGTATTAAAGTAATCGTGACCATCACGGAAGGCATTCCGACCAAGGACATGATTGCCGTGAAGCACTACCTCAAGGACCGCCCCGGCATCACGATGGTAGGCCCCAACTGCCCCGGCGTTATCACGGCCGGCGAGTGCAAGGTGGGCATCATGCCCGGCTTCATCTTCACCAAGGGCCGCGTGGGCATCGTGTCCAAGTCGGGCACGCTGACCTATGAGGCTGTAGACCAGCTCACCAAAGCCGGCCTGGGCCAGACCACGGCCATCGGCATCGGCGGCGACCCCATCATCGGCACCACCACCAAGCAGGCGGTAGAGCTGCTGATGAACGACCCCGAAACCGAGGGCATCGTGATGATAGGCGAAATCGGCGGCGGCATGGAAGCCGAAGCCGCCCGCTGGATTAAGGAAACCGGCAACAAGAAGCCCGTGGTAGGCTTCATCGCCGGCCAAACCGCGCCTCCCGGCCGCCGCATGGGCCACGCCGGTGCCATCGTAGGCGGCGCCGACGACACGGCCGCCGCCAAAATGGCCATCATGCGCGAGTGCGGCATCCACGTCGTGGATTCGCCCGCCGAGATTGGCGACACCATGCTCAAGGCGCTGAGCGGCAAGTAGTACCAACACACCAAATGACAAAAGTCTGGTGGCTACCGATAACTGGTGGCCGCCAGACTTTTTTGTGTAGCTTTTGGCGTCTTAGAAAACGAAGCTATTCAGCCAACAAATTATGCGTAAAGCGCTCCTCACGTTCAGCATCCTTACCGTTCTCGGGGTCGCCACAAGTTGCCAGAGTATGCTGAAAGGTATGCTGGGCATTAAAGAAGAGCAGGCGCTATCTGATAGCCAAGTATATACCTATGCCAAGCAGCAGGGCTGGCAAACGCTGGAATTGCGCCGAGTAGATTCCGTTGCTTACGCTGCGCTGCGGCACGAAATCTATAAACCAGGCTGGCCAATGGGTTTTCGGCCGTTGCAATTTCTAGTGTACTCCCCCCAAGGCAAGCTAGTGGCGCAGTATGCCTCCTGCGAGGGGAGGCTAACAGACCAGAATCTCGCGGTTTTTCCGCCCACCGGCCTGCAACTACCCGACACTACACGTCGCCTCGCACAGCTGTTGCATAGCTGCCACCCCATTGGGCCAGCAGTGGCTCCTTCCTCCGGCGAGTACATCATGGCCGTATACTGGATTAGCTGGATGGGGCGGCAGTCTACCCAACTGGTCGAGCGGATGCGTCAGTACGCGGCGGCGCATCCCGAACAAAAAATCCGGGTAGTTTTGGTAAATGCCGACTACTACCGCGGCATGATGTAGCATCCGACACCGCGCGAATCCACGTCGTGGATGCGCCCGCCGAGATTGGCGACACCATGCTGAAAGCGCTGGGCGGCAAGTAGGCCGTTGCTTTTTTTGCATCAAAAAGCCTTGGCTGTAGTCAAGGCTTTTTTGTTGAAACAAGCTTAGGGTATATCCGAGAAATAGTCGACGAAATAGTCGGTATTCTCCCCTTCGTAGACTTCGCGGAATGTTTTTTTAGGCTCTCCTAACTCTGCCCGCATTTGTTGTTCGACTTCTTCAAGCGCTTTGTCTTCGTACCAATACGTAGTTAGCGGATGCGCATTATCGGCCAGGTAAATTGCTCGGTCGCCACCGAACGTGCGCGCTACTTGCCGCAGGTAGCGGCGCCACTCGTTGCGCACGGCAGTGGCTTCGGTACCATCCGCATGTTGCAGGCCAAACCACTGGCGATAGCGATAAGGTGGAGAGAAAGACAGGATAGTGTACGGGTCGAAGGAAAGCCTTAGGTCGTAAGGTCCATCAAAATCAATCGTTTTTGAATCAGACGTATCGAAATCGTAATAGCGCGGGTCTTCGATGAGCGGCTGCCAGCGTGTGGCCTTCGCCTTCGCCAAGGCTATGCGCTGCTGCGGACTAGCCTTGTACCAGTCGCTCGTGTATTCGAGCAAAAATCCTTGGTTGTCCAGCTCCATGGCATCCAGCTTGGGTTGAATGATGGCAATAATTTCGGCCAACGTCTTGCCCTCGAAAGGTATCCGATGGTTGAGCAATGAAATCAAATCAACTCCCATAATATAAGAGTAAGATACTAGAGCTATTTCCAAGTCAGTGTACAGGGCTTTGTAGAGACGCATCCTTGCGTCTCGCGTTATTCGGCTCGCCCAACGTGAGGCGCAAGGATGCGTCTCTACGCCCGCCTTCTGTACATCGATGCCGAAACCGCTCTAATTTACTACTGCTTGCGCCACAGCACGTGCGGGTAAAACGCTACCCCCACCGACAGGTACCCGCGGCCCAGCTTAAACTGCCGGGCGGGGTCGGCGCGGTCGGCGGCGGGGCGCTCGTTGTAGCCGAAGGTACTGGAGCTGCCCACGGCCAGCTGCATCTGCCACGGGCGCGGCCCGGCCGGTGGCCCCAGCCGCACAAACAGCATGGGCTCGCCGCGCAGCACCGGGCCCGCCTGCACGGGCACGCCCAGGTCGGTAACGTCGGTGAGGCGCACCTGCACCACCCGGTACGCCAGCCCCAGGCTCACGCGGGCGCTGGGCTGGTAGCCCGCGTAAACCTCGGCCGAATACTTGTGGTAGCGCGCGTCGAACTGGTGCTGTGTCGGGTTGCGAAAGCTAAAGAGGCGGGCGTTGCCATCGTCGTCGTAGCGGGCCTGGGCGTGCGCTTGCCCAAAACCCGCCAGGCCACCCACCAGCCAGTGCTGCCCCAGCGGCCAGTAGGTGCCCACGGCCAGCTCGTACTGCGCGGTTTGGGAATAGCTGCTGCTGTCGTTGGGCGCGGCCGAGTGGCCGCCGCCCTTGGTGCTGGCGGCGGCGCGCACCAGCAGGTGGCGCACCGGCGAGTAGGTAGCGCCCACGTCGAGGCGGTTGGTGAGCGACCAGGCGGCCGTGGCTTCCAGCTCGCCTTTGGCCTTGATGTCGGGGGCCGCGCCCAGCATGGGCGTGTACACCGAGCAGCCGCCCAGCAGCAGCGCGCCCAGCCACAGCAATGCGTAGCGTTGAATCATAAGCCAAAGGTGACTAGCGAAAATGCGAGCCGGAAAATACTTGCCGGCCGGCACTTACCAGCAGCTTTCCTGCCAAAGAGCCCGCCCGGCGGCCTGCGCGCTGCATGAAGATAATTGCCCGGCGGGGCCGGTCGCCGGCCGGGGTTTTGCGTATAGGCCAGGCCGCCTGTCCTGCGGCTTGCCCCGTATTGTTATGTCTGATTATTCCTGCGATGCGCTCATCATCGGCTCCGGCCAAGCCGGCAACCCGCTGGCTAAAGCCCTGGCCGAAGCCGGCCAGAAAGTGATTCTGGTAGAAGAAGCCCAGGTGGGCGGCTCGTGCCTCAACTACGGCTGCGTGCCCACCAAAACCCTGGTGGCCTCGGCCACCCGCGCCCACCAGGCGCGCACCGCCGCCGAGCTGGGCGTGCGCATCACGGGCGAGGTAGCGGTGGATATGGCCGCCGTAATGGCCCGCAAAAACCGCCTGCTCGACCAGTCGCGCCGCAAGCTGGCCGACTCGCTCAACCACGATTTCAAAAACCTGACGCTGGTGCGCGGCCACGCCACCTTCACCGGCCCGCACACGGTGCAGGTGCAGGAAACCAAAACCCGCACCAGCGAGATTACCGCCAAAAAGATATTCATTAACACTGGCACCCACGTGGCCGTGCCCGACGTGCCGGGCCTGGCCGAAGCGGGCTTTCTGAACACCACCGAAATCCTGGACCTCAACGAAGTACCCGAGCACCTGCTCATTTTGGGCGGCGGCTACATCGGGCTGGAGTTTGGGCAAATGTTCCTACGTTTCGGCAGCCGCGTCACGGTTATCGAAAACGGCGACCAGGTACTCGAGCACGAAGACAAGGATGTGTGCGACGAGCTGCAAAAGGCCCTCGAAGCTGAAGGCGTGGAGTTTATTCTAAAGGCCGAAGTACACAAGGTTTCGCGCAACGACGAAGGCCGCTACACCCTCAGCACGCACACGCCGCAGGGCGAGCGCCGCCTGCACGGCAGCCACCTGCTGGTAGCCACCGGCCGCCAGCCCAATACCAACCGCCTGGGCCTCGAAACAACTAGCGTAGAGCTGGATGAAAAAGGCTTTATCCAAGTCAACGACGCGCTGCAAACCAACGTGCCGCACATCTACGCGCTGGGCGACGTACACGGTGGGCCGCAGTTTACGCACATCAGCTACGACGATTTTCGGGTGGTACGCAACAATCTGCTGCACGAGGGACCGCGCCGCTCGGCCAAAAAACGGCCCCTGCCCTACTGCGTGTTTACCACGCCCCAGCTCGGCCGCATCGGCCTGAGCGAAGAGCAGGCCAAGGAGAAAAAAATCCCGTACCGCATGAGCTTCACGCCGGTCGAGAAAATCAGCCGCGCCCAGCAAACCGGCGAAACCGCCGGCTGCTGGAAGATACTGGTCGGCGACGACGACCAGATTCTGGGCGCCGCCATCCTGGGCGCCGAGGCCGGCGAAATCATGACCATCATCCAGGTGGCGATGGCCGGCGAGCTACCTTACCAGGAGCTGGAAGAGATGGTTATCGCCCACCCCATCTGGGCTGAAGGGCTGAACGTGGCGTTCCGGGAGTTGAAGAAAGGGAAGTAGAAACGAGTCATGCTGAACGCAGTGAAGCATCTCTGGCGCACCATTTGGATTGTAGTCCAACGATGCGCCAGAGATGCTTCAC
>NZ_DASTEP010000168.1:0-2691 GCF_035709525.1 Hymenobacter sp.
CGTTACGCGCTGCGCGCTAAACGGCGGCCAGCGCGCCTTTTGCAATTAGAATTTCGACCATTTCAACCTTAACTACTCCGGGTACTGCCGCGCCATTGGTCGGGCCGGCGGCTGGAGCCAACTACATGAATACCATTGCAATAGTGGGCCGCCCCAACGTGGGCAAGTCCACCCTGTTCAACCGCTTGGTGGGCCGCCGCCAGGCCATCATGGACAACCAAAGCGGGGTAACCCGCGACCGCCACTACGGCTACGGCGACTGGACGGGCCACAACTTCACCGTGATTGACACGGGCGGCTACGTCTACAACTCGGACGATATTTTTGAGAGCGAAATCAACCGGCAGGTGAAGCTGGCCATCGACGAGGCCGACGTAATCCTGTTCATGGTCGATGCTGAAGCCGGCCTGCACGGGCTGGATGAAGAATTTGCCCAGGTGCTGCGCCGCTACATCGGCAAAAAGCCCATCTATCTCGTTGCTAACAAGGCCGATACCAACCTGCGGGCGCACGGCTCGGGTGAGTTTTACGCCCTGGGTTTGGGCGAAACGGAAATATTCGCCATCAGCTCGGCCAATGGCTCGGGCACCGGCGAATTGCTCGACGCCATCGTGAGCAACTTCGACGAAGTAGGCGAGGAAGAGCCGCACTCCGACCTGCCGCGCATCGCCATCATCGGCCGCCCCAACGTGGGTAAGTCGTCGTTTGTCAATTTGTTGCTGGGCGAAGACCGCAGCATCGTGACCGACATCGCCGGCACTACCCGCGACTCGATTGAGGCCAAGTATTCGGCTTTCGGCCACGAGTTTATGCTGGTGGACACGGCCGGCCTGCGCCGCAAAGCGCGGGTGAGCGAGGACATCGAATTCTACTCCAACATGCGCTCGCTGCGCGCCATGGAAGCCGCTGACGTGTGCGTGGTGCTTCTTGACGCCAGCCGCGGCATTGAGGCGCAGGACGTGGCCATCATCGCGCTGGCCGACAAAAACCGCAAGGGCATTGTTATTCTGGTGAATAAGTGGGACTTGATTGAGGGCAAGGAGACGAATACAGCCCGCGATTTTGAAGCCAAAATCAAGGAAAAGATTGCGCCCATTGCCTACCCGCCCGTCGTGTTTATCTCGGTGCTGAACAAGCAGCGGGTGCACAAGGCGCTGGAAGTCATTATGGAAGTGTACTCGAACAAGCGCCGCAAAATCCCGACCTCGCAGCTCAACGACGTTATGCTGAAAGAGATTGAGAAGTATCCGCCGCCCATTCAGAAGGGCAAAATGGTGCGCATCAAGTACGCCACCCAGCTGCCCACGCACAACCCGGTGTTTGCCTTCTTCTGCAACCTGCCGCAGTACATCCCCGATTCCTACGCCCGCTACCTGGAGAATCGGATGCGCGAGCATTTCGACTTCACCGGCGTGCCGATTGGGCTGGCTTTCCGAAAAAAATAAAATTATTTTGCTACGGGCGGGTTACCTCGGCAGTTGCGTGGCATTAAGGGCCGGAAATCTTCAAAACCCATTTCCCCTTTACCATGAAAAAAGTACTGTTCCTCGCCGTAGCTGCTATGTCGCTTTCGCTCGCTTCGTGCGACAGCAAGAAAGAAGATGCCGCTGAGGCTCAAGGCACCGCCATCAAAGAAGCTGGCGAAGCTAAAGCTGACGCTATGGAAGAGAAAGCTGATGCCGTTCGCGACTCGGCTAACAAAGTAGGCGAAGCCGTAGGTGACTCGGCCGACGCCAAAGACCCCAAGTAATTTCCCGGCGCCCAGCGCCTGCCAAAAGCTCCATTCCCGACCGGGAATGGAGCTTTTTTCATTTTACTGGTGTATCTTTAGGTATTGAGGCGATAGAGCGCTTTTTAGTATAATTATTCCGTTATTTTATTAATAATAACTACAGCAATCCTACGTGACGCATGAGCAAATTCACTCCGAGTGTGCTGGTGGTAGAAGACAGCCCTACGCAGGCTAAGCTACTAAGCACTTGCCTGCTACAGCTAGGTCTGCCGCTGGTGGGGCCGGCCGCCTCGGCTGCCGAAGCCCTGGCCCTCTGCGCTATCACCTGGCCCGCCTTGGCGATTATCGACCTAGGCCTGGCCGCTGGCCACGATGGCGTGGCCCTGGCGCAGGAGCTGCGGCAGCAAGGTCCGCTGCCGCTCATTTTCGTTTCGGCCACCGACGACACCGTGCTGCTGGCGCGGGCGCGGGCCTTGCAGCCACTAGCTATTCTACCCAAGCCTTTCACCATCACCAGCTTACGGCGCATGGTGGAGCTGGCTATTTATGGCCAGGCCCGCACGCCGCTCGACTGGCAGGCCAGCCCGGCCCCGGCCGCCGCGCCCGAGCCGGCGGTGTCGCCGTGGCTGTTTGTGCGCGAGCGCGACGTGCTGATGCGCCTCGGCGCGGCCGACGTGATGTGCGTGCACACCGAGCAGAAGCACGCCGTTATCACGCTGGTGTCGGGCAAGCGCTACTCGGTGCGCACGCCGCTGGCTGAGCTGCTGCTGAGCTTGCCCGACACCTTTGCGCAGGTGCATCGGTCGTGGCTGGTCAACCTGGATTATATCGAGTACGTGGACCCGCTCCTGAGCGTCATCCGGCTGCCGGGTACCATGGAAGCCCCGCTGGGCCGCACCTACCGCGATGAGCTACTGCGCCGCCTCACGCTCATTTCGTAGGGTGCGGGCTGCCGGCTG
>NZ_DASTEP010000169.1:0-80382 GCF_035709525.1 Hymenobacter sp.
TCGGCTCCCCCTCTTTTTTGGAGAGGGGGTTGGGGGGTGAGGTTCACCCGGTGGGGCTACTTTTGGGCAGTGAACCCCGAATCCGACTCCCCCACCGCCCACCGCCATTTCCTTCTCTACAAGCCCTACGGCTACCTCAGCCAGTTTGTGAGCGCCTTCGGGCGCGAGGCCCGCAAAAAGCGCTTTCTGGGCGAACTCTACGACTTTCCGGACGGCACGATGGCCATCGGCCGGCTCGATGAGGACAGTGAGGGCCTGCTGCTGCTCACCACCGACGGGCGCGTGAGCGAAACCATCCGCAGCCGGCACGTGGAGAAAGAGTACTACGTGCAGGCCGATGGGCTCGTGACGGACGAGGCGCTGGCGCGGCTGCGGGCGGGCGTCGACATCAGCATTCAGGGCGTAGGCTACCGCACGGGGCCGTGCCAGGCGCGGCGGCTGCCCGAGGTGCCCGCGCTACCCCCGCGCGCCCGCCCGGTGCGCGACGACCGCCACGGCCCCACCAGCTGGCTTTCCCTCACGCTCACCGAAGGTAAGTTTCGGCAAGTCAGGAAGATGACGGCCGCCGTGGGCTTCCCCACGCTGCGGCTGGTGCGGGTCCGCATCGGGGCGCACGGGCTGGCGGGGCTGCTGCCCGGCGGCGTGCGCGAGGTGCCCGACCCGGCAGCGAGCTGAATTTTAAGTAGTCGCCCTATTTCTTAAGACTATAAGCTGGTTTGGGGCGCGATTTATCCCGTATCTTGGCCCCCAATAGCGGGAATCTATCAGCTCGCTTTTTCCTTTGTTAACGAAAGCCTAACCGGCTATTCCGCGACCAGTACCCCTCATGGCAAAAGCACAGACTAATTTCGGCAAACAGGAAGCCGAAAAAAAGCGTCAGCAAAAGAAAAACGAGAAAGAGGAACGCCGCCTCGCCCGCCAGGCCAACAAGGGCCAGGGCGAAGAGGACATGATTGCCTACGTCGATGAAAACGGCAACATCACCTCGACCCCGCCCGACCCCACCAAGAAAAAAGAAGTTGCCCTCGAAAGCATCCGCATCGGCGTGGCCCGGCAAGAAGACCGTGAGCCCGAGGATGCTACCCGCACGGGCACCGTCACGTTCTTCAACTCGGCCAAGGGCTACGGCTTCATCAAGGATGCCGCCAGCCAGGAGAGCATTTTCGTGCACGCCAACAACCTGGGCGGCCTCACCATCACGGAAGGCGACAAGGTCACCTTTGAAACGGAGCCCGGCATGAAAGGCCCCACCGCCGTGCGCGTGAAAAAAACCGCCTAGCGGCGCACGGCCGGGTAGCCGCCCGCCTTTTGTTTTTAGTACTTCCCAAAGGCCGACCAGCTTTTTGCAGCTGGTCGGCCTTTGTTTTTAGTGGCAGGGCCGAGCGCGTTTTTTGTGCCGCCGACGGAATTTAAAGCCGCCCCAATCGCTTATTACTAGTTGCCTGCTTGCGCGCAAGCCGGTTTTTTGACCACCCAATCCCCCTTCATGGCCAGAGCCCAAACCTCATTCGGTAAAAAAGAAAACGAGAAGAAGCGTTTGCAGAAACGTAACGAAAAAGAAGAAAAGCGCAAAGAGCGCCAGGCCAACGCCGTTTCGGGCCAAGGCCTGGAGGAAATGCTGGCCTACGTGGATGAGAACGGCAACATCACTTCGACGCCGCCCGACCCCACGCGCAAGCGCAAGGAAATCAGCGCCGAAAGCATCCAAATCGGCGTACCCAAGCAGGAAGACCGTGAGCCCGAGGACACGCTGCGCACCGGCACGGTGTCGTTTTTCAACGACTCGAAAGGCTACGGTTTCATCCGCGATGCGGCCAGCCAGGAAAGCATCTTCGTGCACGCCAACAACCTGGGCGGCCTCACCATCACGGAGGGCAACAAAGTGACCTTCGAGGTCGAGCCGGGCATGAAAGGCCCCACCGCCGTGCGCGTGAAAATGGCCAGCACCGTCCCGGCGGCTTCGTAGTTTTTGAGGTGTTAAGGCTGCCTGTTGCGCCTTTCGTCTCGCATTATCAACACGCCCCGCGCTACTTTGGTAGCGCGGGGCGTGTTGGGTTTTGCTGATTTCTGTTGGGGGTAACTACTCGACCGCAGCGCCTCACCCCCCGGCCCCCTCTCCGAAAAGGAGAGGGGGAGCCGACTGTTAGCGGACGCGAGTAGTCGTTGAGTAGTCGTCAGGCTCCCCCTCTCCTTTTCGGAGAGGGGGCCGGGGGGTGAGGCGACCACGCTCGCACAATTATCGCGGCCCCGCCAGCTCCGAATAATCAGCCAACTGCCGCATCTGGGCGGGCTCGTACACCTGCCCGGCCTTCACTACCAGCCGCACCTGCCGGATAGCGCGGATGTTGGCCAGCGGGTCGCCGTCGATAATGACCAAATCGGCCTGCTTGCCCACGTCGAGCGAGCCGGCGCGGGCGTCGAGGTTCATGGCGCGAGCGGCATTGATGGTGGCCGTTTGCAGGGCCTGCATGGGCGTGAGGCCGCCCTGCACGTACAGTTCCAGCTCGCGAGCGAGGCTGGTGCCGGGAAAACCCATGTCGGTGCCCGCCACGATGGGGATGCCGTGGTCGTAGAGCGCCTTCACGAGGCGCGGGTAGCTGGCGATGTACGGGACCGCCTTAGCGGCATCGGCCGGTTCCTGGCCCATGTTCACGTACAGCGCCTGCAAGGGCTGCGGCAGCCGCAGGTAGCCGGGCTCGATGGCCATAATATCGTCTTTATTCGAGCGATAGGCCAGCTCAAACACGCCCACCGTGGGGTCGATAACGGTGCGGTGGGCTTTCAGAAAAGCAAACACGCGGGCGGCCGTAGTATCGGTGAGGATAAGCGAGCCATCGGCATTGCGCCGCAACGGCCGCACCACGTAGTTGAGGTGGTTGACTTGGTCCATGCCCGCCGCCACGCCCTGCGTAATGGTCATCTCGTCGGGGATGTGGCCCGTGACGGTGAGCCCCAGGCGGTGCGCCTCGGCGCACACGGCCCGCACAATTTCCGGCTTCACCGAGCTGTAGAGCTTGATTTGGGCAAAGCCATTGGCCTTATAGCGCTGCACCAGGCGCACGGCCTCGGCGGGCGTGTTGGCCAGCTCGATGCCCAGCGTGCGCGGCCCACTGCCGTCGATGAGGCCGGCCTTGAGGATGCGCGGCCCCACGCCCTGCCCCGTGTCGATGGCGCGCTGCACGGCATTGAGGTAGGCAAACTCGTTGCCGCAGTCGCGCACCGTAGTCACGCCGGCCGCCAGGTAGGCCGGCCCCCACTCGGCCTGCTGAAAGTGGGCGTGCATGTCCCAGAGGCCCGGCAGCACGGTTTGGCCCTCGGCGTGCAGCACGCGGGCACCTTTCGGGATGGGCACGGCAGCGGCCGGGCCTACGCGCAGCACCTTGCCGCCTTGCAGCAGCACCGTGGCCTGGGGGATGCGGCGGCCCCGCATCACGTCGACCACCGTGCCGCCCACCACGGCCAGCAGCGGGACCGGGGCGGCAGTTTTGGCGGTGGCCGCCGCGCCCATCTCGGCTCGAAAAAGCCGCATACCGTGCCGGGCCGCCCGCCCCACCAGCGCCGGTAGCAGCGCCGCGTAGGGCTGGGCCAGCAGCTCTAGCTTGTCGCCCTCAGCATCGATGGTGATGAGGCCCACGAGGCGGCCCTGCTGGTCGGTCCAGAGCAGCTCGTTTCCCCACACGAGGCCCTTGAGCACGTAGCGCCGCAGTAGCAGCGGTCGGCTCTGAAATTGCAGCGTGTCCGTCCCGTCTTCGCGGATGCGGACCGTGCCGCCGGGCAGCAGCGCCAGGCGGGCGGGGCGGCCGTGCTGCTGCCAGTAGCGCAGCAGCAGCCACTGCCCCGTGCCCGGCGCGTAGCCCGCCACCGGGAAGCTCAGGGCCGGCCGCGGCTCCGTCCGCACGGCGTCATCGACGCGGATGCGGGCCTGCCCATCGGCCCCCAGGCGCACCGTGTCGTTGATGCTGCTGAAGCGCGAGGTCTGCCCCTTCACGGCCAGGCGCAGCGGCTCGCCGGCGGGCGTGGTGGCGATTTGGGCGGTGAGCGCCACCGGCGAGCCCCGGTCTACGAACCGGAACGCGACGTCGTAGGTGCAGGCTTGCGGGGTGCGCGTGAGGCGGTAGGTTTCCTTACCGATGCGCTGCGCGAACTTGTGCAGCAGGAAGGTGGCCGTGTCGGCGGGGGCCGTTTGGGCGCGGGCGGCGAGCGGGAGGGCTAGGGCGGCGGCGAGAAGGAGCGGAGGGCGCATGAGTTTTACTAATGGCACAGACAACAAAATAAAAATTGTGCTAACTTGGCTTCTCTAAGCCCTTACTAACCTTTTGCTAGCTTAGCCTTAACGATTTAATTTGACTTAGAGCCGTTATTGCCAACCTCTACCTACCTTCTCATAAGCAGAGCCATGATACAAAAGATAAACATCAAAAAGTTTGGCATCTTCTCTTCCTACAAATGGAACAACAATTTATCAGGAGATACAAATTTTAACCTTTTGAATATAATATACGGGCGTAACTATTCAGGCAAAACCACTTTGTCTAGAATATTCAGGTGCATTGAAAAACAGGAATTACACAAACACCATTTAGATGGAGATTTCATCATTGACTGTCGAGACGGAAAATCTATAAGTCATGTCACTCTCGACTCACCAATTGAAGAGAACCAGGTAAGAGTTTATAATACTGACTTTGTTAGCGAAAATCTCAGCTGGATTCATAATGAAGACGGCCTTATTCTACCATTCACAATTCTGGGCGCTAAAAATATTGAAATAGACAACGAAATTAAACAGATAACAAAAGAACTCGGTACCAACACTACTAATGGACTTTTATTTGACTTGACAAAGTTACAAGACAAATATAAGACCGGAATCAAAAAGCTTAATTCCTTAAAACTAGACTTAGAAAACAAGCTTAAGACTAAGGCGAATGATAAGGTCAAATTAGATAAGACCCTATTTTTAGCATCTACCGGCAAAAAAACTTATAATATAAGAGATATCGAAGCAGAAATCGAAAGTATAAAATCAGATTTTTCATCTAGTATACTGAGCCCTGCCCAGAAGGAATTCAGAAAAAAGTTCCTTACTGAGGAACCAAGATTATTTATCAATCTTTTCCCTGAGCAAAAGCCAAATTTCAGTAAGTACAGCCAGGAAGCGGAAGCTCTGTTACTCAAAGAAATCAAGCCAAATGAGCAGATTAGCATTTTAATAAATGACAGCCTCTTGCAAGAATGGGTCAGACATGGAATCGACAATCACAAAGGCAAGCATGAAAAATGCGCATTCTGTGGGGGTACCTTACCGCTCGATATTTGGACAAAGCTTGATGCTCATTTCAACAAGGAATCTGAGGAGCTAAGAGAAAGTATTACTAGCTTAATCGCAACTATCAACAGCGCAATTGAGCGCATAAATAATTTTATATTCATAAATAAGGACAATTACTATTCTAGCTTACACGACAAAATTTCCCCACTGATAATTCGCTGGGAGCAGGCAAAAGCAAATTACTCACAAAGCTTACGGCTACTTGTTGATGAACTTGACATTAGAAAGCAAAACATATTTAAATCACGCCAAATAAAGGATACGGAGGATTTTTCAACTGAAATATTAAACCTAATAGTCGAAATCAATTTGGTTGCAAAGGAGAATAATGCAAAAGCAAACACATTAATAAACGACCAACATCAAGCTCGTTACGAACTCAGAATATCTGAAGTCGCACAATTTGCTATTGATATTGATTTTATCAAGAGGACCTCTGATATTGCATCCCTAAATAGCAGCAACCAATTATTAAATAACGAAATATCAGCTAAAAAGGCGCAAGCAAATCAACTTGTATTGCGAAAAGAGCTTCTAGAATCTCAAGCTAGAGATGAGACCAAAGGAGCTCAATTAGTTAATCAACATATTTCAGATTTTTTCGGACATGGCGAGTTGAAGCTAATTGCTGAAGGCGAATCACCTAATATAAAATTCAAAATAACTAGAGAGGGAACAGACGCCAAAAATCTTAGCGAGGGCGAATGCAGCTTGATTTCTTTCTGTTACTTTATAGCAAAGCTTGAGGATGAAATTCAAGGTCAAGAGGAAACAAGGAACCTCATCGTTTATATTGACGACCCAATATCGAGCCTTGATAGCAATCACATATTTTTCGTATTTAGTCTCATTGAAAAAATTATTGCCAAGCCAAATAGATATAAGCAATTATTTATTTCTACACATAATTTAGATTTTTTAAAATACCTAAAAAGACTAACATCACCCAACGGCAAAGGCAGTGTGAGTCATTATCTTATAGAGAGAAGGCAAAAAGGAAATGAGAAAGGAAGCTTTCTTGTACCTATGCCTATTCATTTAAAAGACTATGTAACTGAATTCAATTACCTTTTCAATGAGATATACAAGGTATACAAAGAAGTAGGTGGCGATAAAAAGGCCATGATATCGAATACATACAACCAGTTTTATAATCTACCAAATAACATGAGGAAATTTCTTGAATGTTATTTATTCTACAAGTTTCCTAATAGTGAAAGCCCTTTAGATAATCTAAGCAAAATATTTAATGGAAATACTCCTATTATCATTAACAGATTCATTAATGAGTATTCTCATTTAACATATATAGATAGAGGATGGAAGCCTATTGATGTTGATGAAGCAGAGGAATGCGCTAAACTTTTAATTGAAAAAATAAAAGAGCAAGACCCTGAGCAATTTGAAGCTCTGCTTCAAAGCGTTATGTAAAGCAGGTTATCTTAGTAACACAAAAGAGGCTGAAGCTACAGGAGCTTCAGCCTCTTTTGCGTTTCTGCCGCAGGGCAGGGGACTACATATGAGTGGCTCGGTTTTCCGTGGCGGCCGGCTCCCACTCGCCCACCACAATACCCGTGCGCTTGATTTCCTGCACGAACGGATTCCAGTCGGTGAATTGCTCGGGCGAGAAGGTATGCGGCTCGATGTCGATGTGCCGAGCCAATGACCGCACAAACGGTTGAATGTCCTCGGCCCGAAAGCCGGTGAAGGAATCGGCAATCAACGCTACATCAATATCCGACCACTCATGCTGCTCGTTGCGGGCAAACGACCCGAACAGAATAACCTGACGCAGGGGAATGGCAAGTTGTCGCAGTTCGCTGGCGAACTGATTGACCTCTATTAAGGCAGTTTGCTGAGTAACCATGAGCGTAAATCATCAGTGTCTTGCAACAACGCACGGGTAAACGATTCAGTTGCCCGCTGGTAAGCAATGCGTTGGTAGTCGGGATAGCGACCATCCATCTGAAATGTATTCAAGGTGCTACCTATACCTTCTTGTGCCGGAGTAGGCGCTAAGGTAGTGGCACTCCATAAACGCAGAATGTCGTGAATACGCGGCGGATGGTCGCTGGCGTTATCCTGTATCCAATGCGCCTTGCTTAGCTTCTCGATAGCCAAATGTGCGAAAAACAAGCTTTGAAGAAAGCGCTTGCTTCTGAACAAGTCCTGCGCCGCTAGCCAGTCTTCTTCGGCCGTGTTTTTCCAGTGGGCAACGTGGTCTTGTTTTGTCATGATTAGCAATCTATTAAGTACTCCATATAACTAGGGTACCGCTGGGCTATTCCATTTGTTACCAAGACCACGTTCACTTTTTACATATGAATGGCCCGGTTTTCCGTAGCCGCCAGGCAGGCTTCCTTCATGGCCTCGGCGTAGGTGGGGTGCGAGTGGCTCATGCGGGCCACGTCCTCGGCCGAGGCGCGGAACTCCATGGCCGTCACGGCTTCGGCGATGAGGTCGGCGATGCGCGGCCCTATCATGTGTACGCCCAGGATTTCGTCGGTGGTTTTGTCGGCCAGCACCTTCACGAAGCCATCGGTGTCGCCGCTGGCGCGGGCGCGGCCGCTGGCTTTGAACGGGAACGAGCCCACTTTGTAGGCCTTGCCCTGCTCCTTGAGTTGCTCCTCGGTGTAGCCCACGCCGGCCACCTCGGGCCAGGTGTACACCACGCCGGGAATGAGCAGGTAGTTGATGTGCGGCTTCTGGCCCACGATGGTTTCGGCCACGAACACGCCTTCTTCCTCGGCCTTGTGGGCCAGCATGGCACCGCGCACCACGTCGCCGATGGCGTAGATGCCGGGCACGTTGGTTTGCAGGTGCTCATCGACCTTGATGCGGCCGCGCTCTTCCATCTGCACACCGGCGGCCTCCAGGTTGAGGCCGGCGGTGTAGGGCACGCGGCCCACGGCCACGAGGCAGTAGTCACCCTCAAATTTCACCTCCTCGCCCTTGGCGTTGGTGGCGGTCACGGTCACGTTGTCGCCGTCGCGGGTGGCGCCGGTCACTTTGTGCGAAAAGAAGAACTCGATGCCGATTTTGCCCAGCACACGGCGCAGCTCCTTGCCCAGGCCCCGGTCCATGGTCGGGATGATGCTGTCCATGAACTCCACCACCGATACTTTGGCACCTAGGCGGGCGTACACGGAGGCCATTTCCAGGCCAATCACGCCGCCGCCAATCACTATCATGTGCTTGGGCACTTCGCGGATGTTCAGCGCCTCGGTGCTCGTGATGATGCGCTGCTTGTCCTGCTTGATGAACGGCAGCACCGTGGGCTTCGAGCCGGTAGCGATGATGACGTTCTTGGTTTCAATCTGCTTGGCTTCACCACCTTCGAGCGGCGTGATGCTGAGGTGATTTTTATCAACAAAAGCGCCGACGCCTTGCAGCACGTCGATTTTGTTCTTTTTCATCAGGTAGGCGATGCCGTCCACGTTGGCCTTCACCACGCCCGCCTTGCGGTCTATCATGCGGTTCATGTCCACCGTCAGGTTGTCGAGCCCGATGCCGTGGTCGGCAAACGCCGTGTGGGCGTTGTGGTAGTGCTCGCTGGAGTCGAGCAGCGCCTTGCTCGGGATGCAGCCCACGTTGAGGCAGGTGCCGCCCAGGGTCGGGTATTTCTCGATGAGGGCGGTCTTCAGGCCCAGCTGGGCGCAGCGGATGGCGGCTACATATCCGCCAGGGCCCGAGCCGATGACGGTGACATCGTATTGATTCATACTCACAAAAGACAAGTTCAACCAGCCAGCCGGCCAGCCCGGCAAAGATACGCTAGGCTGTAGCTTGGACTTTGTAGTCCGAGCGCGCTTAGCGCGCATTCACGGGCGAACGGCTACAGACGTTGATGCGCGCTGCGCGCGCGCTCGGGCTACAAAGTCCAAGCTACTTAGCTCGCCTGGCTCTTAGACAATAGCGCGCCCAGGCCCAGCACCAGCGCATCTTCACCCGCCCCCACGAGGCCCGTGTCTACGTCGGCTTTTTCGCTGATGGTCTTGCGCAGGTAGAAGGTCAAATACGTGGCCGCCACCGCGCCCAGCGCGCCCACCAGCGCGCCACTCACGAGGCTGCCGCCCTTGGCTTTGTAGAGGGTAGCGCCCACCAGCGCCCCCGATACGGCCCGCGCGCCCAGCTGCTGCGGTACGATGCGGTCGGGCGTGTTGGGCAGCTTATCGCCCACAAACTCGCCGGCAATCAAGAACTTGAGGGCCGTGCCCACGCCGGGCTTGCCCAAAAAGCGCAGCGGCGAGCCCGCTAGCGCCGGGGCCAGTGCCTGTTGCGAAAGAAACTGGCTGAGAAAGGCCGGCCCGGAAGTAGCCCGCGAGCCCGCCAGCGCGGCAAAGCCCAGCGCGGGCCAGAATTTAGCCCCACGGGGCTGAGAAGAAGATTTCATCAGAAGAGGTATCAATTAGGAATGCAGCCGTAGTACGCGAAAAAGCTACTGGCTGACTAACCGACCGCCCCCAAAACGCACAAAAGCCCACCCGAAGCCGGATGAGCTTTTGTACGGACAAGTCGGGTCGCCACCGACTAGTTCTGCGTGGCCACGGGCGGGTGGGCCGCCGGGGCAAAATCTGGCGTTGGCTTTTGGTAAGCCCGAAAGCGCTGCTTTCAGCGGCTAGAAAAACAGCCAGCGCTTACGCTTGGCCTGCTTGGGCTGGAGCACCACTGGGGCGCTGGTGGGGCTGGCAGCGCTCATTTCCTGCTCTACGTAGCCGCCGTAGCCGTATTGTAGCGTGGCCTGGCGCCCAGCCGGCACGGGCAGGCTGTAGTTGCCGTTGGCGTCGGTGGTAGTGCCGTGGGCGGTGCCTTTTTGCAGCACGGTAGCGCCGGCCAGCGGCTCGCCTTTCTCGTTGAGAATACGGCCGTGCAGCACCACAGTGCGCACTTTGCTGAGTTCGGGCATTTCGCTAGCGGCGGCCAGCGAGGCCGACACCCCGGCCACCGGGCGGTTGGCGGTGGGCAGGTGGTTGGCGGCCATAGAAGCGCCGGCCAGCAGCAGCCCCACCAGCCCGAAGCTGAGGGCGCGGCGGCGCAGGCGCTGCGGCTGCTGCCGCACAAAGTGCAGCTGCTTGCCCACCCAGCCGGGGGCCACGGTAGCGTCTTCATCGGCTTGCAGGTGGTGCCAGCGCGTTACCGTCGCGTGGGCTTCGCCGGCATCGCGGCGCAGGTAGTCTTCCACGGCCTGGGCCGACGAGCGGGCGAGGTCGCCGCGCAGGTAGGCATCGCGGTACACGGGCAGCAGTTCGCCGGTGGTAGCGTCGAAGGGGGTAGCGGTCAATTTCATAAGAAGAGAAAAAGAAGTGGAAATCTGGATAGAAGTAAACTAAATAAAATAAGGTAAAAGCTAATTTACTTAAAACGTTACTCACTAGTAGTAAGCTCGTTCACGGCCTGGCGAACCAACTCGCGCGCCAGCGCTAGGTTGGTATCGTGGGCATCTACTACCAGGCCCAGCACGTGCTGGCCGCCGGGCTGCACCCGCAGCAGGTGCAGCTGCGTGGGCAGGGTAGTCAGGATTTCGGCGGGCTGCTCGGCGGGGGCGGCCTGGGCCGCCTGGTGGGCTTGCACCTGCCGCACGGCGGCCGCCCAAAAGGGCGCGACGCTACCCGGCGTCAAGTGCTCGTGGCTGGTGTAGCTGGCCAGCACCTGCCCCGAGGCTGGGGCTACCACTGCCGCCATCAGCAGCTCGGGCAGTTCGGCCAGCAGGTGCCGTAGCGCGGCCTCGGCGGCGGGGGCCCCTGGGGCTGCTACCAGGCGGTGCAGCGGTGGCCGCCCCAGGCTTGGCGAGCGACGTAGAAACGGAAGATTCATACTAGCCGGGCCAACAGATGCCCGGTAGGCTAGGTAAAGGATGGCGTAAAGTTAAGAGAAGTAATGCAGTTACCAAGCAGCATTATTTTCTTCACATAATACAATTATTGCAAACAGATAACCCATTGACGAGCAAAGCATATTTTCCTCAACCAACCACACATTTGTTTTATTCTTAACGACAGCAAATCTCGAACCGCAATAGGTTTAAAAAAATGACCAAAATCATTTATGCTCCTGATTCTACTTAAAATTTGCGCAAAAGTGTCGCAATTAAATCTTGCTTAAATTCAAAAAATAGCTTATTAGCCGATTTCAGTAGCACCACCTATGTGCAATGCACTGATTAGCATTCAAAAACTGGTGGCACAACTTCCCGTTGGTAAGAAAAGCGCCGGACTGCTCTGCGCGCCACTGCCAGTAGGGCACAGGTACTCTATGCCCAGCCCGGTATTACCAGGCCGTAGGTCGCCCACTACCCCAAAAATTAGCCTAAAGCTGGCTAGGCCGGTGCTAGTCGTACATGGTCGCTATCTCGACCAGGCGGTTGGGCTTGAGAATGGTAATCTGGCTGCCCCGCGTGGTGATGATACCCATGTCTTTTAGCTCGGAAAGTAGCCGGCTCACGGTTTCCTTGGCCGTGCCTACCAGCGCGGCCAGGTCTTCGCGGCCCAGCGCTATCCGGAAGGGCAGCTCTTCGCCTTCGCGCCGGAAGGTTTGCATCACAAATAGCAGCGCGCCAGCCAGGCGCTCGCGCACGGGCTTGTAGGCCAGGTGCAGCATGCGCTCTTCGGCCCAACCCAACGAGTGGGCCAGCAGTTGCATGAGGGCCGTGGAAAACTGCGCGTTGGCTTGTACCAGCCGCAAAAAGTCGGGCCGGGGCACTAGGCACACCACGCAGTCTTCGAGGGCCACCGCCGACGACGTATAGCGCGTGCCGGCCAGCAGCGCCCGGTAGCCCAGCACATCGCCCTCGCGGTAAAGCTGCACTATCTGCTCCTTCTGGTCGCCCCCGGCTTTCGAGAGCTTTATCTTGCCCTGATACACGCAGTAGAGGCCCATGGCCGGGCTACCCTCCTGGTAGATTACCTGGCCTTTCTGGTAGTGCTGCGTCACCTTGTTGGCGGCAACAAATTCCAGTTCGTCTAGAGCGCAGCAGCCCATCAGCGGGTTGCTGCGGTGTGGGCACGACTGGCACTGGGGGTTGGTGAATCGTAACATGTAGATTTGTAGACTTGTAAGAAAATATAGCGGACATATCAAAATTACTAAATTTACGAAAAAGTACAAGCTGGAGGATACGTATTTTACGAAACCGCTTACGTATTTCACACAGATTATCAGCCGTTAAATTTACCCTAAAAAAGAAAAAGGTCTGCTCTCTTGTGAGAGCAGACCTTTTGAAAAGACAACTTATGCTGGCTATACGCCCAGTAGCAAGCGCGTCGGGTCCTCAAGGAGTTCTTTCACGCGCACCAAGAACGATACCGATTCGCGGCCGTCGATGATGCGGTGGTCGTAGCTCAAGGCTAGGTACATCATGGGGCGGATAACCACTTGGCCGTTTTCGGCTACGGGACGCTGGATGATGTTGTGCATCCCTAAGATGGCTGACTGCGGAGCGTTGATGATGGGCGTGCTCATCATCGAGCCAAAGATGCCGCCGTTGGTGATAGTGAACGTACCGCCCGTCATTTGCTCGATGGTGAGCTTGTTGTCGCGGGCCAGGCCGGCGAGGCGCACCACTTCCTTCTCCACACCATCGAAGCTTAGCTTCTCGGCATTGCGAATAACTGGTACTACCAAGCCTTTCGGGGCCGATACAGCGATGCTGATGTCGCAGAAATCCGAGTACACGATGCTATCGCCGTCGATGTAAGCGTTCACGGCGGGCCACTCTTTCAGGGCTACGCACACGGCCTTGGTGAAGAATGACATGAAGCCTAAGCCCACGCCGTTTTTCTCCTTGAACTTGTCTTTGAACTTGTTGCGCAGGTCCATGATGGGCTGCATGTTCACCTCGTTGAAGGTGGTGAGCATGGCCGTCTCGTTTTTCACCGACACCAGGCGGCGGGCTACCGTCTTGCGCAGGTTGCTCATGCGCTCGCGGCGCTGGCCGCGCTCGCCGGCCGGGGCGGCAGCAGGTGCCGAAGCAGCAGGAGCAGGAGCAGGAGCCGGGGCCGGGGCCGGAGCAGCCGCCGGGGCAGCGGGCTTAGCCTGGGCATTTTGCGCGTCTTCCTTCGTGATGCGGCCATCGCGGCCCGTGCCGTTTACATCGGCAGCGTTGATGCCTTTCTCACCCAGGATTTTGCCAGCGGCCGGTGAGGGCACGCCGGTGGCGTAGGTAGCCGCGCCACTGGTAGCAGCCTGGGCCGTGGCTGCCGGGGCCGGCGCTGCCGCAGCGGGCGCGCTGGCGGCCGGGGCCGCAGCCGCTCCATTACCACCTTCGATGTGCGCAATAGTAGCGCCGATGCTGATGGTATCGCCTTCCTTCACGGCGTGGCGCAGCGTGCCGCTACCCTCGGCGGGCAGCTCAAACGTGGCTTTGTCCGACTCCAGCTCGGCAATCACTTCATCGCGCGATACTTGCGCGCCGTCGGGCTTCAGCCACTTGGCCACCGTTACTTCGGTGATGGACTCGCCCACGGCGGGAATCTTCATTTCAACCGAGCTGCTGCCAGCCGCGGGGGCAGTAGTGGGGGCGCCGGGAGTAGAAGGGTCAGCGGCGGGGCGGTCGGCGGGCTGGCCGCCGTAGCCGGCCTGGTCGCTGGCCTGGGGGTTTTGCTCGCCCTGGGCGAGGGCGTCGCCGCCGGCGGCGGGCGCGGCCGCCTGGCTGGTGCCGGCCGGGGCGCCAGCGCCATCGAGCTCAGCAATGACGGTCCCAATGCCAATCGTTTCACCTTCCGCCACGCGGATTTTCAGCGTGCCGTCGGCTTCGGCGGGCAGCTCAAACGTGGCTTTGTCCGATTCGAGCTCGGCGATTACCTCGTCGCGCTTCACGGCGTCGCCATCAGCTTTCAGCCACTTGGCAATGGTTACTTCGGTGATGGATTCGCCAACGGCGGGAATTTTGATTTCGGTGGGCATGGGAGGCGGGTGGTAGAAAAGCGTATTTTAAGATTAAATCAAAAAAGCCTGCGCCAGCGGGCGCAGCTTGGTGCGAAAGCGGTCGGCCATCGCCACGAGGTCGGCTGAAATGAAGCTGGGGGCGTCGTCGGTTTCGTAGCGCCATGTTACCGCAAAATCCTGGAGTGCTGCGGCGTTATCCATTTCGGCGGTACTCAGTACAACAATGCCCGCCTGGGTCAATGGTAGAAGCAGCTTGACCAGCACGTGAATAAATGGCGCAGGCAAACCACTGGCAATTAGTACCGCTTTTATGTACTTCTCAACTGCTTGTTGGCAGCTAAAGCCTATGCTTTCGTACAAGTGTGGGGAGTTTTGCATCAACGAGTTCGCGGCTTCCATATCCCGGTCTGCGGCCCGGAGCATAGTTGCAACACGCTGTTGAACTGAGGAGCTAGGCTGCATATAGTAACCGGCCTTGCGTTTCCGCGATTGTTTCTACCGACTGAAATATACCAGCGGCCTTCTCCATTTCCGCTGGTGTACGAATCAGAATATCCATTGCAGGAAACTCGTCATCCCACAGAAGACGCCAGACTTTAATAGCTCGCTCGGCGCGCTTGGCCTCCGCTTTTTCCTTGATAATGAGCAAATCCAGGTCGCTGTGCTCGTGCGGCACGCCGTAGGCATACGAGCCAAACAAGATAATCTTGTCGGGCGCGTAGCCTTCAACGATACGCCGCACTACAGCCTGGATTTGCTCTTCTGAAATCATCGAGTGTAGGGTAAGCTTTGGCTTGCCGATGCGTGGAAAGGCAAGCTAAAGCTTACCCTACACGCTGGCTATTCTTGTTTTTTGGCAATTTCGGCGGTTTCCTCAATTTGCTCGGCGGCTACTTCTTCGCGGCGCTCGCCAAAGGCGCGGGCCACGATTTCCTTTTGCTCTTTTACGTGCACTTTGTTGTAGCCGGTGGCGGGCGAGGCCGAGGGCTTGCGGGCCACCACGTCTTCGAGCTCGCGGCGCATGAAGCGCAGCAGGTAGTTCCAGTAACCCATGTTTTCGGGCTCTTCCTGTACCCAGTATATTTTGGCGTTGGGGTACTTGGCCAGCTCCACGTCAAGCTGCTTTTTGGGGAAGGGATGCAGCTGTTCGAGGCGCACGATGGCCACGTCTTTGCGGTCAGACTTCTGCTGCTCGTCGAGCAGGTCGTAGTACACTTTGCCCGAGCACAGCAGCACTTTCTCTACCTGGCCGGCATCGGCGAAATTATCGCCCAGTACCTCCTGGAAGCGGCCGCTCGTGAAGTCTTCCACCGGCGACACGCACAGCGGGTTGCGCAGCATTGACTTGGGCGACATCACTACCAGCGGTTTGCGGAAGCTCCAGGTGAGCTGGCGGCGCAGAGCGTGGAAGAAGTTGGCCGGCGTAGTGATGTTGGCCACCACGATGTTGTTTTCGGCAGCCAGTTGCAGGAAGCGCTCAGGGCGGGCGTTGGAGTGCTCGGGGCCCTGGCCCTCGTAGCCGTGGGGCAGCTGCATCACCACGCCGTTCATGCGCTGCCATTTGCTCTCGGAGCTCACCACAAACTGGTCAATCATGGTCTGCGCGCCGTTGGCGAAGTCGCCGAACTGCGCTTCCCAAATCACGAGCGCCGTGGGGTTGGCCATCGCGTAGCCAAACTCAAAGCCCAGCACCGCGTACTCGCTCAGCAGCGAGTTGTAGATGTTCAGCGGCTGGTGTTCGCCCTCCAGGTGGTTGAGCGAGTTGTACGGGGCCGACGTTTCGGCGTCGTGCAGCACCGCGTGGCGGTGCGAGAACGTGCCGCGCTGCACGTCCTGGCCGCTCACGCGCACCGTGTGGTTTTCGCTCATCAGCGAGCCGTAGGCCAGCAGCTCGCCGGCGGCCCAGTTGAGGGTGCGGGTTTCGTAGAACATCTTGCGGCGCTCCTTCAGCAGGTTATCAATCTGCTTGATAGGCCGGAAATTCTCGGGAATCGTGGTCAGGGCCTTAGCTACGCGCTCCACGATTTCCTCGCTGATGCCGGTTTCCGGCGATTGGTCAAAGTCTTCGTTGGTGCTGCGGCGCAGGGTGCGCCACTCGTTTTCGAGGGCCTGATATTTATAAGGTAGCGGCTGCTGCTTTACCTGGTCGAGGCGGGCTTGCAGCATGTCACGAAACTCCTTGTCCATCTGGTTGGCCAGTTCGGCGTCTACATCGCCGCGCTTCACGAGCGTGGCGTTGTACACCTCGCGCGGGTTGGGGTGCTTCGAGATGACGTTGTAGAGCGTGGGCTGCGTGAACTTGGGCTCGTCCGACTCGTTGTGGCCGTGGCGGCGGTAGCACACCATATCAATGAAGATATCGGCGTGGAACTGCTGGCGGTACTCAGCCGCCAGGCGCACCGCAAACACGACTGCCTCGGGGTCGTCGCCGTTCACGTGAATTACCGGCGCGTCGATAATCTTGGCTAGGTCGGTGCTGTAAATCGACGAGCGAGCGTCCTCAAAATCAGTCGTAAAGCCGACTTGGTTGTTAATCACGAAGTGAATCGTACCGCCCGTCTTGTAGCCTTCCAGCTGCGACATCTGCGTCAGTTCGTAGCCAATGCCCTGCCCCGCCAGCGCCGCGTCGCCGTGGATGAGAATGGGCAGAATCTGGTGGTAGTCACCGTCGTACTGGTGCTCGATTTTGGCCCGCACGAAGCCTTCTACTACCGGGTTCACCGCTTCCAGGTGCGAAGGGTTAGGCGCTAGCTTCAGGTTGACTTTCTCGCCGTTAGTGGTCGTTACCTCCGACGAGTAGCCCATGTGGTACTTCACGTCGCCATCACCCATCGTGAGGTCGGGCGTGGCTGTGCCTTCAAACTCGCTGAAAATCTGCTCATAGGTTTTGCCCATAATGTTGGCGAGCACATTCAGGCGGCCGCGGTGGGCCATGCCAATCATCACTTCCTTCACGCCCAATTCGGCGCCCCGGTTGATGATGGCATCCAGCGCCGGAATGGCCGTTTCGCCGCCTTCCAGCGAGAAGCGTTTCTGGCCCAAAAACTTGGTGTGCAGGAAGTTTTCGAAAACTACCGCCTCGTTCAACTTCTTCAGAATACGTTTCTTGTACTCTACATCGGGGTTGAAAGCCAACGCGCCGTGCTCGGCTTTCTCCTGAAACCAGTCCAGAATCTGGGGGTCGCGGATGTAAGTGAATTCGAAGCCCACCGTACCGGCGTAGATGCTCGTGAGCGCGGCCACAATCTCGCGGAGCGTTGCGCCTTGGCCCAGACCCAGCAATTCGCCCTGGCGAAATTTTGTATCCAGGTCGCTGTCGCTCAAGCCGAAATCGGCCAGATTGAGGCGCTCTTTGCGGTCTTTGCGCTCGCGCACGGGGTTGGTTTTGGCGCGCAAGTGGCCACGGCTGCGGTAGGCGTGGATGAGGTTGCGCACGGCCGTTTCCTTGTCGCTGGCAGGTGCACCTTTGGCGATGGGGCCGGCATCGTTAGTCGAAGCCTCCGTTTGGAGTACGCCGTAGCCATCGGGCTGGGGCACGGGGCCGGGCGCTGGGGCAGCGCTGGTTTTGCCGGCCGGAGCCGCGCCGCCATTGGTGGCGGGTGCTTGGCCGGGTACTACTGGCGCACCTTCGGGGAACTGCTGCGAGAAATCGTAGCCTTCAAAAAACTTACGCCAGCCAAAATCGACCGATTCGGGGTTCTGCTGATACGCCTCGTACAGCGTTTCGATGGCCGCCACATCAGCATTGGCGATATAGGAGTAAGAATCCATAAGGAGTGGGAATTGAAAAGGCTACGACAAGCAGTGCAAAAGTAAACTAGCTGAGAATAAACTAAAAACCTACATGCGGTTACGCAAATAAGCCTGGTAGCCAATCAAATGACTTCTCCAGACGCTGCTTTATTACTTTAAAAGCTTACCAAGCTAACGTAAAAAACTGGATTTTCCCGTAGCCTTTCTTGCTAAAAAGCCCACTACTTGGCACCTAGGGGCAGCAGTGGGCTTTGTGCTAAGCTGAACTTTACTTGGTAGCTGCCATTTTGTAGATGCGGAAGGGCTCATGTGCTGGGGCTACACCTTTGTTCCAATTGGGCGTGAGGTCGAGCTCCGATACGGTGAAGTAGAGGCTCTTGCCATCGGGGCCCCAGGCGAAGGTATCGGGCCATTGCAGGCGCGCTTCCTGCACCAGCGTTTCGGTTTTGCCGTCGGGGGTGCGGCGCAGGATGGCACCGGTCTCGAAGGCGGTGAGGTAGAGGTTGCCTTTGCTGTCGATTTCCATACCATCGCAGGCGGGTGCGTCGGGTAGCTTTTCGGGGGCCGCATTCACTTGAGCAGCGGTAAGGGCCGGGTTGCGTAGTACCTCGGTTTTGATGCGGTAGAGCTCGTGGCCCGACAGCGCCCGGTAGTACAGGTACTGGTTATCGGTGCTCAGGGCGATGCCATCGGCCTTGAACGAGCCGGGCTTGCCCGTGGGGTCGATGAGGGCGTGGCCCTGCGCCTTGGTCACGAAGCCGGGGGTAGGCAGAGTCGAGGGCTGCTGCTTGAGCAGGGCGCGCGAGGTGCCGGTTTTGAGGTCAACTACCACCAGCGCGCCAGTGCCCGACTCGGTCATGTAGGCGTAGTTGTTTTGCAGGTCGATGCGCACGTCGTTGAGGTACGACTTGCGCGGGGCCACGCTTTCCGGGATGGCGATGGTGCGCACTACCGTGCTGGTGGCGGGGTCAGTTTCGACCAGCTTGGGGCCGCCGGGCACGGTGTATTTGAGGCCGGGCGAGGCGGGGTCTACTATCCAGAGGTGGCCTTTGGTATCGACGTAGCCAGCCTGCGGGCAAATCCAGTGCTTTTGGGGCTCGTTGCGGAGCGAGTCGTTCCACATGCACCACTTGGCGTCGGGGTAGGGCGCGAGGGTGTTTTTACCCGTCACGAGCGCCACCGGGTTGGTGGGGTTGTAATCCCAGCGCGGCGAAAAGGCGAATATTTTGCCGCCCGGCGCTACGGCCACGCCCGTGATTTGGGGGGCATTGATTTCGGCCACGATGGTGAGCGGCGAATTGGCGGGCGCGGGGGCCGGCACGTGGGCGGCGGTCGAGTCGGCGGGCATGGTGCCGCGGGCCTGGTTATCGGTGGCGCTGTTGCCGTTGCAGGCACCTAGGAGCAAGCCGGCGGCCACAGCCGTAGCGGGTGCCGCCGCTTTGGCGAAGAAAGAAGACATAGAAATAAGTGAGTAGGAAAACGAAAGCCCCGGCCGGCTACCGGCTGGGGCTTTGCATACGGGCAGCGCGGGGCGTCCGTTCGGTTGGGGTTAGGGTAGCGTAGGCTTTAGCTAGCGTAGTGTCGGCCTGCGGCTGCCTATCCTAGGTTTGCCTAATGTGTCTTAACGACACGCTGCCCAAAAACTAAGACACGCTATCCCTTGAAGGATAACACGTTGAGCTGCTCGGTCGCTGCCTCGGCAGGCTGCGGCTGCATGGCAGCGTCGTAGAGCAAGCTCAAGGGCTGGAAGGGATTGCGCAGAATAACCTCTTCGGAGATGCCCCAGCGCGCCCACAGGCCGGTGAGCACGTGGCCGTAGGACAGGTTTTCCCAAGGATTGAAAATGGTCGCCGTCACATCGTCGACCAGCGCATCGAGCACCAGCTCGGCACTGGGCGGGTCGAGCGGGCCGGGCCGGCGCGGGTAGATATCGGGAATGGCCGCCAGTAAGTAGGCCGCGTAGTACACACGGGCCTTAAACTCGGCTACCTGCACAGGGTGCAGTGGGCGCTGGGCCTCGGCATACACCTGGCGCATAGCCTGGCCGATAAAGCCGATGTCGATAAGCGAAGCCACTACCACGGCATTACCTAGCTTAATGCTAAAAACCAGCGTATTGAGGTCGTCGTCATATTCAAAAACCGGCGCCTCGTAGTGGTCGTCCACCTCTAGCACGAACACCGAGCCGGGTACGAAATCGGCGTAGTCGGTGGGCACGCGCAGGCCTTGCAGCAGCTGAAAAAACGGCCGGAACTTGCGCAGCAGCTGCACATTCTCGGCTAGCGGATACTGGGGCTTGATGAGCGGCTGCTGCTGCTGCACCAGCTCGGCGGCGAAGATGCCGTAGAACATTTTGGCGGCCCACTGCCACAGGCGGGCGGGTGGCAGGGCGCGCAAGGCGGCAGGGCCACCCAGGGCGGCCTGCTGCACCTCGTCTTCGAGAGCTTGCAGGCGCGGGCGCAGCGCGGGGGTTAGCGGCAGGCGCAGGGCAGCGTAGGTAGTCTGGCTTTGGTCGAGCAGGTAGATGGGGCGCTCGGCCAGGCCGTAGGCAGCCTGCACCCACTCGGCAAAAACCGGAACGGTATCAGCGGGGCCAACGGGCTGGCCGGTAAGAAAGCAGCGGCCGGGGCCAAACTGCATGCCCTCGAAAGGGTCGTAGAGGGTAATCATGGGCGACGCGAATTGCGGCGCAAAGGTCGGGGCAAAAAAATAGCGCGGCCCCCGGAGGGGTCCGCGCCGAAGCGGCGTGCAAGTAGCAAACCGCAGAGTTAGAGTACCTAGGGCTTGCGCTTAGCGCGAAAGCAGGTTGCTGGCTTTGATGAGCAGGCGGCTCAGCTTATGCAGCGAGTCGGAATAGCCGTTGGCGGCTTCCTCGCTCACTTTCTGGGTTTCGGCACCGAGGCTGGCCAGGATTTCGGCGATTTCGTGGGCCTGGGTATCGGAGGCGCTGAGGCGCTCGCGCAGCAGCTTCACTTCCTGGCACACTTTGGCCAGGCCGGGGCGGTCGCTGGCTTCGAGCACCACTTCCCAGCGCTCCAGTTCGTGCAGGCCGCTGGCCCCGTCGGAGTTGGGCAGGCCCTCGCCGAGCAGGCCCAGGGTATCGGTGAGCAGGGCCGTGCTTTGCTCGTCGCTGATGTGCAGCGGCTCGGTGCGGGCGGGAGGAGTGTGCGGGGTGGAGGCGGTGGAATCCATGAGAATAAAGAAAAGACAAATCGGAGTGCAACTCGGCTATACTTGCGCCAAGCAAAAAAAGTTGGTAAGCCCGAGCGCGGGCGAAGGTTACCTTTTGCAGGGAGCCTTCATTAAGCAGCACAATTTCACTTTCCCAACCCTTTCTCCCATGACTACTTCGTTTAAAACCCTGCTCGCCGCCGCTACCCTCAGCCTGAGCCTCGGCGCTTGCTCGACCGACACCGACACCACCAAAAACGCCGACGGCAGCACCACCACGACCACCGAGGTAACTACCCCCAGCGCCGAGCAAGTAGGCGACAAGATGGAGGCCGCCGGCGATAAAGCCGAAGCCAAAATGGAAGCCGCTGGCGACAAGATGGAAGCTGCCGCCGACAAAGCCGGCGACAAAATGGAAGCCGCCGCTGACAATGCCAAAGCCAATGCCCAGGAAGCCGGCGCTAAAATGGACGCCAAGCTAGACGCCGCTGGCAACAAAATGGACGCCATGGGCGACGCCGCTGCCAAATCGGCCAGCCAGACCAAAGAAAACATGAAAGCTGCTGCCAAGCAGTAATTTCAGCTTACTGCCCAAGCACTTGGCAGGATACTAAAAAGGAGCATCGGCCCGCTGCGTGGCCGGTGCTCCTTTTTTCGTGGCCGGGCGTGTGCAATCGGGGCCGGAGCGGCATCCTGCCAGCGGCAGGCCGCGGGTGTTTGCGCCCACCCGTACCTTGCCGCCGTGTTGTTTCGCCGCCGCGCCCCCGTCGTCCCGTCCGTAGCCCTCTCCGACCAGGAGGTGCTGGCGCGCTATCGCCAGGGCGGCGACGTGGCTGACCTAGGGCTGCTCTACGAGCGGCACCTGCCCGAGGTGTTTGCGGTGTGCCGCCGCTACCTGGCCCCGCCCGACGAGGACGCCCAGGATGCAACCATGCAGCTATTCGAGCACTTGGTGGTGAAGCTGCGCACCCACGTGCCCGACAACTTTGGGGCCTGGCTGTATGCCACGGCCCGCAACCACTGCCTCATGGAGCTGCGCGCCCGGCAGCGCGGCACCGCCAGCGGCGGCCCCCTCCTACTGCTGCCCGACGCCGCCGATGTGGAAACCGCCGCCGCCCGGCATCTACCCAATGCCGCCGAGGAGGCCGAAGAAAACCAGCAGCACGAAGCCGACCTGCAAGCCCTGGAGCTGGCCCTGGCCCAACTTCCACCCGACCAGCGCCGCTGCCTCGAGCTGTTTTATCTGGAAGAAAAATCGTATCAGGAAATAGTGGCCTCCACCGGCCTGGCTTTGAATTTAGTGAAAAGCCATTTGCAAAACGGCCGCCGAATGCTCAAGCGCACGATGCACAAAGAATTGAGAATGAATAAGGAGGAATAGCAAAAACATCTGTCATTGCGAGCACCTACTCTAACTCAAAACTCAGAACCCGAAACTCTTAACTCCCCGAAATGCTGCCCACCAACCCGCTGCTGAACGCTACTGCCCCGGCCGGCCCGCACCTGCCCGTGGGCTTGTTGCGCCAGTACGCGGCGGGCACGCTGGCCCCGGCCGCTCAGCACCGCGTAGAGGCCCACACGCTGGCCTGCCCGCGCTGCGCCGACATCCTGGCCGGCTTGCAGCAAACCCCACCCGCCACCACCGACCAGGCGCTGGCCCAGCTACAGCAGCGCCTGCGCCAGCGAGTGCAGGCGCAGGCCGCCCCCGCCCGCTACGAGCGCGAGGCCCGGCGCAACCGCTGGCTGATACCGCAGCTGGCCGCCGCCGCCGCCCTGCTGCTGGGCCTGGTGGCCGGCGGCTGGTGGGCCGGGCAGCAGCGCCACCTCGCCACCAAAGCCACTGAGGTAGCCACCAAAGTCGCGCCCAATCTGCCGGCCGCCCCCGCTGCCCCGGCTCCCACGGCGGCCCCGCCTGCTGCTGCGCCACCCGCCACCGTGGCGGTGGCCCCCGCCGCCCCCGCACTACCGACTGCCCGGCCGCGCACCAGCCCGGCTCGCCGCGCGCAGTCACCGCTGGCCAGCCCCGCCCCGCTGCCCCAGGGTAGCTTGCCGCCGCTGGCAACGCCCGACACAACCACCACCCTGGCAACAGTGGCGGCAGAGCCCGCCCCAGCGGCAAAGGTTGGTGCGCCGCTGGCTAGCACCCGCCTCCCCGCCGACTCGCTGCGCCTGGCCGAAAACCTGGCGAGCCGGCTGGCGAGTGGGCCCGCACGCAAGCAGGTCGAAACCTACGCTGCCCCCCTGGCCCGCATGCCCGCCGCGCCCAGGATACCCCCAGCGCCGCAGGGCGGCTACGCGGCCCTGCGCGAAAAGCTGCGCCGCGAAGCCACCGAGTTCCGGCCCGCAGAAGGCGAGCAGTCGCTGTCGGGCACGGTGCAGCTGCGCCTCACCATCGGGGCCGACGGCAAGATTCAGCAAACCAAGGTATTGCGCGGCCTGCGCGACGACTACGACGCCGAGGCCCAACGCCTCGTGTGCGATGGGCCGGGCTGGGTGCCGGGCATCAGCGGCGGCAAGCGCGCCCCGCTGGAAATCGACATCGCGGTGCCGTTTTAGGTATCGGGTATTGGGTGTTGGGTGTTTAGAATAGATGTTATGAAACTACCTAATACATAATACCCGACACCCGACACTACCTATCCAACTTACAATCTGGCACCCGGCTTAAAAGAGCCATCCTCCACCGATTTCAGGTACTTGATGAGGCCCGTCATGTACACCTGCTGGTCGTCGTACATAGCCATGTGGCTGCCGTTGGGGCAGATGAGCGAATTGCCGTTTTTAACTTGGGTCGCAATCCAGGCCATGTGCGCGGGGTCCATGGTGTCGTAGTTGCCCCCGATGCTAAGCACCGGAATGGTCAGCTTGGGCAAGTCTTTGGTGCGGTCCCAGGTAGTGAGCTTGCCCGAGATACCGAACTCGCTTGGGCCCTGCATCGTCACGTAGAGCGACTGGTTGATTTTGCTCATGGCTCGCGTCACGGGCTCGGGATTAGGCACGATGCGACACAAGTGTTGGGCGTAGAAATTGGGCTCCAGCAAGCCCATGTAGCGCGGGTTACTAAAATCCTTTTTGGCCTCGATTTGGCGGATTTCGGCCAGCACTTCGGGTTTTAGCTGCTTGGCCAGCACCTCGTCGGCGTAGCGGCCGTAGGCGGGCAGCTCATCATCATGTTGGAGATAATGAGGCCTTTCAGATTTTGCTGGTACTTGAAGGCGTACTCGGCCGCCAGAATACCGCCCCACGAGTGCCCTAGGAGGTAGAAATTATCCTTATTCAAATTCAGGGCTTTCCGCACCTGCTCTACCTCCTCCACGTAGCGCGGCAAACTCCACATGCTGGTGTCGCGCGGGTTGTCGGAGTTGCCGCAGCCCAGCTGGTCGTAGTAAATAAACTCGATGCCCTCCTGCGGCAGAAAGCTTTCCAGGCACTCGAAATACTCGTGCGTAGCGCCCGGCCCACCATTGAGCAGCAGAATTTTAGTTTTCGGGTTGTTGCCGAAGCGCTTGGTCCAGACCTTGAACGTACCCTTGGGAGTAGTGATGGGGATGACCTGCACGCCGCCCGTTTTTACGCCGGTTTCGGGCGCGGGGAAGTAGGTAGTCAGGCCGGGGCTGGCTGAGGCGCTGGCAGTGGTGGAAGCGTTAGGCTGGCAGCCGGCCAGCGCGGCCGCCAGCAGCAGGCCGGCGGTGCGGGCAAGGGTAGCAAATGTCATAAAGCAGAACTAGCGATACAGGCATTTGTACCGACCTGCCAAGCTAATACGAATTTTGGTAGTACCTCAAACCCCGGCAGTCATGCTGCGCAAGTTCAGCATGACTGCCGGGGTTTCGACAAGTGCGCGTGGCCCTGGGCTAGCCGCTGTAGCCACCGCCGCTTTCGGGCTCGGTAGCGCTGCCGCCGGCTTTGTCGGGGGTGGGTAGGCCCGATTCGGTTTTGATTTCGACATCGCTATAATCGGGCACCCCGTCGCCTTGCACGGGTACGGGCGGCTGGGTGTGCGGGTCGGGGGTGGGCGTGGGCTCGTTCATCGGGGTAAGGAGGCAATGGAGTGAAGAAGTGAGAGGGCTTACGGGCTGGGGCTGATTATGGCTGCCTGCCACCAAGCGGAAGCCTTACTTTTGCGCTGATGCAACGGGACCTTGCCACCCTGGCTTTTCCCCGATTTGCCTTGTCACCGCCTCACTTTCTCACCCCATTACCTCCTCACCAAAATGAGCTTCCGCACCGAAAAAGACACCATGGGCCAGGTGCAAGTGCCCGCCGACGCCTACTGGGGCGCCCAAACCCAGCGCAGCATCGAGAACTTCCCTATCGCGCAGGACATCAACAAGATGCCGAAGGAAATCATCAAAGCCTTCGCTTACCTCAAGAAAGCCGCCGCCCTCACCAACCGCGACGCGGGCGTGCTCGACGCCGAGAAGGCCGAGCTAATTGGGAAAGTAGCCGACGAAATTCTGGAAGGCAAACTCGCCGACGCCTTTCCGCTGGTAGTGTGGCAAACCGGCTCGGGCACCCAGAGCAACATGAACGTGAACGAGGTAATCGCCTACCGCGGCCACGTGCTGCACGGCGGCCAGCTGAGCGACGAGAAGAAGTTTCTGGCCCCCAACGACGACGTGAATAAGAGCCAGAGCTCGAACGACACCTTCCCGACGGCCATGCACATCGCGGCCTATAAGATACTGGTCGAAACCACCGTGCCGGGCATCGAGAAGCTACGCGATACGCTGAAAAAGAAGTCGGAAGAGTTTAAGCACATCGTTAAAATTGGCCGCACCCACTTCATGGATGCCACGCCGCTGACCCTGGGCCAGGAGTTTTCGGGCTACGTATCGCAGCTCGACCACGGCCTGCGCGCCATCAACAACACGCTGCCGCACCTGAGCGAGCTGGCGCTCGGCGGCACCGCCGTGGGCACGGGCATCAACACGCCCGCCGGCTATTCCGAAAACGTGGCCAGGTACATTGCCGAGCTCACGGGCCTGCCCTTCGTCACGGCCGAAAACAAGTTTGAGGCCCTGGCCGCCCACGACGCCATCGTGGAAGCCCACGGCGCGCTCAAGACCGTGGCCGTGAGCCTGATGAAAATTGCCAACGACATCCGGATGCTGAGCAGCGGCCCGCGCGCGGGCATCGGCGAGCTGCACATCCCCGACAACGAGCCGGGCAGCAGCATCATGCCGGGCAAGGTGAACCCCACGCAGTGCGAGGCCATGACGATGGTATCGGCCCAAGTGATGGGCAACGACGTGGCCATCACGGTGGGCGGCTCGCTGGGCCACTTCGAGCTCAACGTGTTCAAGCCCGTCATGATTTACAACTTCCTGCACTCGGCCCGCCTCATCGGCGACGTGTGCGTGGCCTTCAACGACAAGTGCGCCGTGGGCATCGAGCCCATCCTGCCCAATATCAAGAAGCACGTTGATTCATCGCTGATGCTGGTAACGGCCCTCAACCCGCACATCGGCTACTACAAAGCCGCCGAAATCGCCCAGACGGCCCACAAAAACGGCTCGACCCTGAAGGAAACCGCCGTGCAGCTCGGCTACCTCACCCCCGAGGAGTTTGACCAGTGGCTGAAGCCCGAGGACATGGTCGGCGAGGTGAAGTAGGTTTTTAGTTTTTAGTGCATTGTGCCTGGTGCTTAGCAAAGATGCTTGCCCATTACGAAGCACCAAGCACAGTGCGCTAAGCGCTAAAAAGCTATGTTCAATACCGTCCTGCCCTTCCGCCGCGTGCAGCGCAACCGCAACCCGACGGCCGGACGCAAAAGCTGATGTCGTATCTTCATCACATCGCTGCATCAAACACGGAATCTGTATGTACGCCAAGAAATCAGCAGCTTTTATAGAAAAATCTTCCTCAAAGCATTCTAAAAAGCCTGACGCCCGCCAAGCCGTGCGCGAGGCTCGAAAGCGAGCGCAGCCCGTTTTCAAGCCCGGCGAAGCAGAGCTTCTATATATTGATAAGAGTGGCCACGAAGTCTGGAGGCTACTGCCGCAGCCGCAGATTCCCGGTTATACCTACTCGTTTTAGTTGAGCGCCTTCGAAGCACCAGAACCCCGCCCGGCCCCGTGCCGGGCGGGGTTCTTTTTTGGGCCAGCAGTCTAGCCCGGCTTTCAGGCGCATCTTTGCGGCCTGCTATATACCAACTCTGCGCCATGGATTTTTCCCAGCACGTAGTACTCGAAAACCGCCGGGTGCGCCTGCGCCCGCTCGAAGCTTCTGATTTTGAAGCGCTGAAAGCCGTCGCGTTCGACCCGTTTATCTGGCGCTACACCATCACGCGGGCCGACGATGCGGTGAGTTTGGCCGCCTACATCGCGGCGGCGCTACAAGAACGGGCAGCCGGCCTGCGCTACCCCTTCGTGATTATCGACCGCGAGACGGGGCGGCTAGCGGGCAGCACCAGCTACTATAATGTGAGCGAGGCCAACCAGAGCCTGAGCATCGGCTACACCTGGGTAGGCACCGATTTTCAGCGCACGGGCCTCAACCGGGCGGCCAAGCACCTACTGCTGTGCCACGCCTTTGGGGCATTGGCCTGCGAGCGCGTAGAACTCGAAACCGACAGCCGCAACCATCAGTCGCAAGAGGCTATGCGCCGCATGGGTGCCACCGAGGAGGGTGTGCTGCGCAGCCACCGCGTCACGCAGGGCGGGCTACGGCGCGATACGGTTATTTTCAGCATCCTGCGCCCCGAGTGGGACGAGCTGCGGCGCACTGTTTTTGCCGAGTACGACGCCCGTGGCTGATTTTGAGCCCGCCTCCAACCCCGTGCCGCCCGCCGCGCGGCCGGGCTTGCTGCGCCGCCGCGCCGCCAGCTTCGGGCACGCGCTGCGCGGCGTGGGGGCCGCGTTGCGCTCGGAGGTGCATTTGCAGTTGCACGCGGTGGCCACGGTGGTAGTAATCGGGCTGGGTTTCTACTTTAAAATCAGCCCGATTGAATGGGCGCTGGTGGCGCTGTCGGTGGCCAGCGTGTGGGCGGCCGAACTGTTCAACACGGCCATCGAAACGTTGACCAACCTCGTGTCACCGGGCTACCACCCGCTGGCGGGCAAAGCCAAGGACGTGGCCGCCGGGGCCGTGCTGCTGGCCGCGCTGGGCGCGCTGGTGGTAGGCGGGCTGGTGTTTGGGCCGCGGGTGTGGGAGTTGGTTGGGCTGTAGGGTAACTTTAGCTTGCCGGGCATTTCAACCATTCGGGGCGGTTGGCGTAAGCCCAGGCACGCTACTATTTTACGCTATGCGCTGCTTCGCTACTCCCCTTTTCGCTACCGCTCTGACCCTACTGCTCGCCGCCTGCCAGCAAGACGTGGTAGTGAACACCCCCACTACCCCGCCCGCCGAGGGCTTTGTGCGCGACGCCGACACGCCCGCCCCTACCAGCACCAACACCGTGGACGCCGTGCCCGAGCGCGACCTGCGCGTGGATAGCACCGCCCGGCCGCTGTGGCTGCGCCAGCGCATCCAAACCATCCTGAGCGAGCGCAAGCGTAACCCCGTCATCCGCATCATGCGCTACCAGTACGGCGGCGAAGCGGTGTACTACGAGTCGGCTCCGTGCTGCGACCAGCAATCGACGGTGTACGACACCAAAGGCAACGTGCTGTGCCACCCCGAAGGCGGCATTACGGGCCGGGGCGACGGTAAATGCGCCAACTTCGACAAGCGCAAAACCAACGAGCTGCTGGTGTGGCAAGACCCACGCTGACAGGCAGTTTTAAGCTAGGGGTTAGGAGTTTTGAGTTTAAGACTACCAAGGGCCTGCCGTGGGCAGAGTAGCTTTGGCACACGGGTTGGCTTCGCCAACTCAAAACCCCGAACTCACAACTCAAAACTCTCATGGTAAATACCATCGAAAAGCTCGGCGTGTTCAACGTGTGGGCCAACGAAACGCTGCTGCGCCGCCTCGACTCGTCGGCCGCCGCCGGCAAAGAGCTGCCCACGGCCGCGCTACGCATTTTCAGCCACGTTATCAATGCCCAGGCTATCTGGATTGCGCGCCTCTCGGGCAACGCCAGCCCCCTGAAAGTGTGGCAGGAGCACGACCTGGCCGGTCTGCACCACTGGCACGAGCAAACCTCGCAACGCTTTGCCGAGCTCTGCGCCAATGCCGACGACCCCGAGCTGCACCGCCACATTCAGTACAGCAATTCGCAGGGCGACGCCTTCGACTCGCAGGTGAGCGACATCTTGACGCACTGCGTGGTACACGCCAGCTACCACCGCGGCCAGGTAGCCACCAAGATGCGTGAGGGCGGCCTAGAGCCAGTCAATACCGACTTCATCACCTACTGCCGCGAGATGAGCGGCCAAGTTAAACCACAGAACTAAGACCGCAGATTCAAACGGATTAAACGGATTTCGCAGATACGCCCGCTGCGCGGGCTGACTACTCGGGCGCCGGGCGGCCTTCGGCCAGCCTCTTTGCTTATTGAGAGCTGGCGCAGCCACTCCTGCGCCCGAGTAGTCAGCCCGCGCAGCGGGCGTATCTGCGAAATCCGTTTAATCCGTTTGAATCTGCGGTCTATTCGGCGTTCACCGACCGGGTGCCGGCGTAGTAGTAGAGCTCGGCCCGGTATTTCTCGTAGCTGGACCGCATGCTTTCCTGCTTGATTCGCAAGTCAATGAGCTTGCTTTCGCGGGCATTGATGAGGAAGATGGTGCTTTCGCCCAACTCGAACTTTTGCAGTTCGGCCAGTAGTAGGATGCGTTGGTTTTTAATGGTTTGCGCCTGCAAAGCCAGTAGTTGCTCGTAGGTCTTGAGCGTGTTGTACACGTTGCCGACCTGCGTGACGATGGTGCGCCGGCTCTGCTGCTGCTCGTAGGCAAACTCCTTGAGCTGAATGCGGGCGTATTGCAGCTTGCCCCGCTCGGCGCGCAAAAACAGTGGGAACGAGAAATCGACGCCCAGCTTGTAGTTGTCCATGCCGAAGTTGTAGTAGCTGGGCACCTCGCTGCGGTAAAAATTACCCTGGCTGATGAGCGTGCCGCTCACGTTGAGCTTGGGCTTGAGCATCTCGCGCCGGTATTGCTCTTCGATGCGGTACTGGGCTATTTTGGCCCCCAGCTTTTGCAGCGTAGGGTGGTTGGCCGCCGCCTGGTCGGCCAACTGCTGAAACTGGGCCCGGCTCACGGTGTCGAGCACGGGGGTTTGGGGAGCAGCGTAGTCGGGCAGCTCCACGGGCTGGCCATCCTTGTTCCAGAGGTGGTTGGACAGCACCCGGCGGGCATTCAGCAGCTCTACCTGTAGCTGGGTCGACTGCACCAGGCGGTCCTGAACCGTAATCTGGGCTTCTACCGAGTCGATGGGAGCCTGGTCGCCAATCTGGGCGCGGCGGGCCGTGGCCTGAAAGCGCCGGTTGGCCAGCGCGATGCCCTCCTGGATAAGCTGAATTTGCTGGTACTGGTAGTACCAGTTCCAGTAGTCTTTGGCGGCTTGCAGCCACACCTCGTTTATCTGCTTCACGCGGTCGGCCTCGGCGGCGGAGAGCAGGGCCTTGGCCTGGCGCAAGGTGCTGCGGCGGGCATCAATAAAGAGCCCCGCCCCGATGGGCACCGACAGCCCGATGCCGGCCAGCCCCATCACCGGCGTGCGGGTTTCGGGGTTGGTGTACACGCCCACGTAGCGGTCGTAGCCGGCCTTGAGGTCAATGCCACCCGGCCACAGCGGTACTTTCAGCTGGTTGCCCCAGTTGTTGTAGTACTCGGTGCCGCCAAACAGCTTGCGGTGAAAATCAGCTTCCAGCTTGGGGTCGAAGCCGCCGCGGGCTTGTAGCACCTGGCTACGGCCTTCTTCGCTGAGCAGCGCGGCCTGCTTCACGATGGGGTGGTTGGCAAATACCAGCTCGGCCAGGTCTTGCAGCGAAAACACCTTGGCCGTGTCGGCCGGGCGTACTTCTTCGAGCTGCATGGTTTGCAGCGGGGCACGCTCGATGCCCGAGCGCCGGGCCGGTAGCTGGGGGTCTTGGGCAAATGCTGGGAGGCTGAGGAGTAGCAGCAGAACTGTAAAACGGAGTGGCACTCCGTTTCCGCGCCTGGGCGCTACCTCGCGCCAAACGGAGTGCCACTCCGTTTTACAGGCTTGCGCCAGCCGTTGCCAAGTAGTGAAATTAAAAAGATGCAGTAGCATAAGCGACTATTTGGCTTTCTCCTTGCCCGTTTCGCCCTTGGTAGGCGTCACGTCGGGCTCTTTGCTGAGGGTGGGCGGGAAGCCGTTGAGCTGGCGCCAGATTTCGTACCACACGGGCACCGAATCCAGAATAACCCAGCCCTGCACGCCCGAGCCCACGCGCAGCTGCCGGGGCCAGGGCTTGTCGCCGGCCATGGGCTGGGTGGGGCGCACCAGCAGGCGGTACTTGCCGCCGGGGCTGTTCACCACGTCTATCACCGTGACCTCGCCGCCGAAGGTGCCCACCGCCGCCGAAGGCCAGCCCGAAAACTGAATGGCCGGGAAACCTTCGAACTGCAAGCGCACCGTGCGCCCGCGCTGAATGAGCGGCACGTCCATGGCCCGCACGTAGACTTCAGCGGCCAGCGCCGGGGCTTCGGGCTGGAGCGTGGCAATGCTTTCACCTTCTTTTATCGTTTCACCGATACCCGCCTTGAGGGCGCGCACGATGTAGCCCGTCTGGGGCGCGCGTACGATGTAGAGGTCGCGGCGCACGGCCACGTTGGCGATTTTATTGCGGGTAGCGGCTACCTCGCCTTCGTAGGTTTCCCGGTTGGCCACGGCCGTGCTGCGGTCCGAGTTGGCCTTGGCCAAATCCTGGCCGTACTTGGCGCGCAGGTTGGCCAGCTCGATGCGGGCGTTGGCCAGGTTCTGGATGCTGGTATTCACCTTGTTGCGCTGCGAAGTTACCTTGGCCAGGTCTTCTTGCAGCTTGAGGCGGCGGGTTTCGATGTCGGTGAGTGAGAACAGGCCGTTTTTGTAGCCTTCCTCGTAGCGTAGCAGCCGGGCTTTGGCCGTTTCGTAGAAGGTAGTGATGGCCACCAGGTCGGCGCGGTCGCTGTTGAGGTAGTTCTGGGCCTGCTCTACCTTGTTGGCAGCGGCTTCGAGCTGCACTTCCAGCGTGGCGCGCAGGGCGGCAATCTGCTGGTCGGTGGCGGCGATTTTGGCCTGGTAGGCCACTACGTTGCCCTGCTTGGCGGCCAGCTGCTCGCGCAGGCGCTGGGGTAGGTTGGGGTCAAAGTACTCGTCTTTTACCTCCGACAGCATCAGCAGCGTGTCGCCTTTGCGTACCAGCTGGCCCTCGCGCACGTTCCAGTGCTCGATGCGGCCGGCTATCTGGTTCTGAATGTTTTGCGGCCGGTCTTGCGGCGTGAGGGCCGTGAGCGTGCCAAAGCCCTCAATGGTTTGGCGCCAGGGCAAAAACAGGATAATCAGAAACGCGATGCCGATAACCAGCAGCACGCGGCCCATTTTGCGGCTGGCGTAGGTGCGCAGCAGCTCGGGGCGCGTTTGCCGGGGCACGTGCTCCCACACCTCATCTCTAACACTTTGATTGGATATATTAAGCATTCTCGAAGGCAATGGAATTCTTGTGCTCGTCCATGGGCAGGTCGGTCACGACGGCCACTTTTTCTACCGCCGTCAGCACGTCGAAGATGGTGTTGATGCTGGTCATCAGCTTTTCTATCGAGCCGCTAATCATCACGATAAGTACCTCGGCGGCCACAAACTGGCCCAGCGTCATCTGGCGCGACACCACGAAGAGCGTGCCCGCTATCAGCAGCCCCGCCGTGAGGATGGTGCGCAGCGCAATAGCGTAGGCGTAGTACGACTTGAGCACGCGGAAATGCGAGTTGCGGGCGTGCAGGTACTCCGAGGTCAGCTCGTCGGCGCGGGCCAGGGTTTTGTGCTCCTCGGCGTCGTCGCCGCGCACCTCGTCGAGGCGGCCGGCCACTTCTTCAAGCCAGGCTACCAGCTCGTACTTGTAGGCCGATTCTTCGATGCTCGTGCGCAGGGCGCGCTGATAGTTAAGCATATACACCCCAACCAAGGCCAGGATGGTGAAGAGCCCAAACCCAATGAAAATGGGGTGGTAGAAGGACAGCACAATCACGCCCATCAAAATCTGGAGCCCCGCGAACATGACATCGACCAGCAGCTTGGTGAGGCCCTTCTGCACGGTCAGGATGTCGAAAAAGCGGTTGACCAGCTCGCGGGCGTCCAGGCCGTGCAGGGCTTCGGGCTTGATGCGCGGCAGCCGGTAAGCATATTCGATGGCCGCTTTGGCAAAAATGCGCTGCTCGATGGCCTCGACCAAGGTCATTTGGCCCACCAGCAAAATGCCGCCCAGCAGCACGCCACCCACCACCACCGCCACCAAGATGTAGGTGGAGCTGAACACCGCCCCCGTCGAAACCAGGTTGAATACCGCCTGCGTGCCCAGCGGCAGCGACAAGCTGATGAGGCCCGTGAGGGTAGCGTAAAAAATGATGTAGCGAATCGTTTCGCGCTCGGTGTCGAGCATGCGGGTGAGGCGTTGCCAGGGGGTAGGCGGCGGCAAGCCGGCCGTAGCGTGATGGGCCATATAAGAAAGTAAGAGGGCTAAAATCAGTGCGCTTAACCGAGCGGAAGAAGAAGCGGAAAAGAACCGCTAGAGGCTAAAATTAAAAATGAAGAAATAATGAATTTTACCACAAATTTATCACGAATCGGCAAAAAACAAGTGCTTTTGTGCGCAGCCTCATATTTCTGGGTGGTTGTACGGCTCAGCTATGTTGCTCGTTGGGCAGGCGGGCGAGCTAGTTAGCAGTTGGCCGGGCGGGCGCGGCAAGGCCCTACCCGCCAGCGGGTAGGGCCAACTTTTAGGGGCGCGGCCGGTATAGCTTGCCTACCCGCTCGCCCGGCCTGCTGCTTATTTCATTCGCGCTCGCGCGCACGGTCATCTGGCCTTTCGGCGCGGCTTAAGCCAGCACGTGGCTGAGGGGCACGCTGCCGCACAGGTTAAGGCACGGGCGCGGCAATTAGTTTAATTTGATGCGTAATCCTTTTGGCCGGCTGCTCGACACGGCAGCCGTTTTTCGCTACCACCGCGCCCGCATCCAGGAGTTTGGCACGGGCAGCCCCGGCGCGCTGGGCTGGCACCCCGAGGGCCAGCAAATCCGCTTCCGCACCCTGGCCCAAATCGGCGACTTATCGCACCGCTCGGTGCTCGACGTGGGCTGCGGCTACGCCGATTTATATCCGTATCTGCATCAGCGCTTTGCCAACGTGCAGTACACCGGCGTTGAGCAGATGCCCGAGCTACTCGACGTGGCCCGCGCCCGCTACCTGCACGCCCCCGGCGTGGTACTGCGGCGCGATGACTTTCTGCGCGCGCCGCTGCCGCCCCACGACTACGTGCTGGCCAGCGGCGCGCTCAACTACCGCCAGCGCCACTCTCGCTTCATCTACCAGGCCATTGAGAAGCTATATGCCAGTTGTCGGCTAGGCCTGGGGTTTAATCTGCTCAGCGCGGAGCAGCCGAGCAATGGCTCTTTAGCGGCTTATGAGCCTATGGTTATTAAGGCTTTTTGCGAGACGCTGGGCGCTCGGGTAGTTTTACTGGACGGGTATTGGGAGGGAGATTTTACGGTATTTATGTATCGGTGAGGCACTCACGCAAGGCGAACCGAAAAGGCCCCATTCTCAGGCGAGAATAGGGCCTCTAACTACCATAAAAAAAGCCTTATTTCTTAGTCGTATCAGCTGGGGCCGTGGTAGCCGGCGCGGGAGCGGGCGTAGCCTTGCGCGGGCCACCAAACAGGCTATTCAGCCCTTTGCCGATGGCCTGCTTGGCCTTCTCCTGGGCTTCCATCTTGCGCTTCTGAATCTCCAGGTTGAGCTGCTCCTGGGCATTTTGCTGGGTGATGGCAGTAGCCTTTTGGGTGCTGTCGGTTTTTGCGCGGTTCTTGTTGGCGAGGTCGAGCAGGGTATTGGTGAGCTTGGTTTTCACCACGTTGGTCACAATGGCTTTGCCTTGGTCTTTGAGGCTGCCGCTGGTCAGCTTCACGCTGGGGCTAGCAATGTTGCCGCCAATGTTGAGGCCCAGCGTCACGCGGTCGGTGCCCTGGATGTTCTGCACGCCGGTCAGCTGGGTCAGCTTGCTGCTCACCGCCGAGCCGAGCTTGCCCGTAGGTGCGTTGATAGCGGCCACGTAGGACAAGATGCCTTGCAGGCTGTTCGAGCCACCTAGGGTCATTTTTACGTCGCCCACCGTCAGGTCGAAGGGCTGCACCACGAGGTTGCCGTTCACGATTTGGGCTTTCACTTCGCGGTTCAGCACTTGCAGGTTTTTAAGCTCGGGCAAGGTCGTGAGGCTGGCAATCTGGGTGAGCGTGGGCGATTGCAGCACGGCCGCTTTCACGATGTCAAACAAGCCGCTGCCGCTCAGGGTACTCAGCTTGGGCAGCATGTCCTGGCCCATTTCGCCGCTGGCCGAAAATTTGGTATTAAACACGCCCTGTACCGTGGAAGCCAGCGGCACCAGCGCCTTCACCGTGTTAAACGCACTAAATGCCTTCTGGAAATCGAGCTGCTTGATGTCCAGCCCCAGGTCAAACTTAGGGTGCGCCAGGTCTTGGGTGTTGTAGCTGCCCGTGGTGCCGAAGGTGGCCCCTAGGGTATTAAAGGTGAGATTTTTGAGCGTCGCCACCTCATTTTTCACCGTCACGGTGCCGCTGGCATTTTGCAGCTTCAGGTTGTCGTAGGTCACGTTATCGACCTTGCTATTCAGCACGAGGTCGAAGAACTTGGGTATCGGCACTACGCCGTCGGCCTTGGCGGGGGCGGCTTTCACGGCGCCGGCGGTGGGCTTCTCGCTCACTGGGTCCACCATAAACTCGTTGACGTTGAAGTTGTGCGAGGTCACATTCATCGTACCGCGCAGCGGCTGGCCGGGCGTGAAAAGGTACCCTAGGTAGTTGCTGATGGTGCCATTGGCGGCAAAGTCGGAAGACCCGGCCGTACCATTCAGGCTCTGAATAGTAATCTGGTTGTTGTTGAACGTACCGGCCGCGCTACTGATTTTTACGCCCTGCGGCAACTCCTTGCTCTTGTACGTGATGTTGCTGGCTTTCACCGCACCGCTGGCTTTCACGTTCTGGTAGCGGCCGGCTTCCACGTCGGCCATGTTGCCGGCGGCGGCGATGTCGCCGCTCACGCGGCCCGTCACGGTCATGCCTTCGAGCGGGAAGATTTTGGTCATCTTCGTGAGGTCCACGGTGCCCTTCACGTTGGCGTCGAAGATGGGCGAGTTGATGTTGTGCGCCGCAAGGCGGCCGTCGAGCGGCTCACCTTCCAGCACCATGTGGAACTGCGGCAGATTTACGTAGGTGTCGTTGACCTGCCCGGTCTTGTTCACCACTGTGCCGCTCAAGTTAATATCCTCAATGGGGGCCGGAAACTGGTTCGATTTCACGTAACCGTTGGTCATCTTGATGGCCGCATTCACCACCGGCATCTGGGTTTTTGAGTAGATGCCCTTGGCCACGGCATCCACGAAGAATTGCCCGCGCATATTGATGCCGGCCACCGGGTACACCTTCAGCGCCTCGGCTAGGTTCACGTTGGCTTTCACGCGGCCGTCCACCTTCATGGGCTCCAGGCCGTCGATGGTCACGTTGCCATCCACGGGGTCGTTGCCGAGGTCGAGGTGAAACTTCGACACGTTGACTTTCACGTTGTTGGTAAAGCCCGAGGGGTTATCCACCACCATCGCCACGTTGATGTTCTTGGCCTCCCTAGGTAGCTGCGGGTAGTGAAAGCGGGCGTTGGTCACGGTCAGGTTCACGCCGTAGCCGGGCATGCGCAGCTTGTTTTGCACGCCTTTGTAGTAGCCGTTAAAAGCGACTTGGCCGCTGGCCTGCACGTCCTTAAACTGCTCGTTGAACACGCCCGGCACTAGGCTCAGAATATTCTTAAAGTCGGTTTGCAGCGCCTTGAAGGTGATGTCGTAGGTGATGTCCGTGGCGTTGGGCAGCCCAATGGCGCCCGCGAAGCTGAACGGAAAGTCATTCAGCTTCACCTGGTTTTCTTTGAAGGTGTAGAGGCTCTTGCCTAGGTCCATCGCCATGGCAATGTCAGCATCTACCTGCTTGTCGGTGAGGTAGTCCACGCCCGCATAATTAGCCGTGAGCTTGGCGATTTTGGTATTCGAAGTCAGGTCGAAGATGTTCTTCGCAAAGTCGCCCTTGCCGGTGTGGTTGATGCCGCGTGCATCCATCCGAAAGGGGATGCTGCGGTCGTCGTAGCGCAGGCGGCCGTTGTCTATCTTCCAGCCCTGGATGGCGAGGTTCACGGCGCTGGTATCCTGGCCCTCGGCGGCGGCGGCCGAGTCCGAAATCATGATATCCCAGTTGGCCCGGCCGCTTTTCAGCACCTTCACCGCGATGTCGGGCTGGTCGAGGTTCACACTCTTAATGTCAATCTGCTGGCCTTTGATAACGCTCATCAGGTCGAGGCCCACGCGCAGGCGGGGTAAGTAGGCCAGCGTATCGCGGCTGAAGGAATCGACGCCAATCACGCGCAGGTTCTTGATATCCAGGCCTAGGTCAGGAAACGTGCTGAGCAGCGTCACGTCGATGTCGGCGGGGTTATACTGCACCTTGGCGCGCACGCGCTGGGCTATCTGCTTGTCGGCCAGCGCGCGCAGCTTGTCCTTGAAAAGGAAGGGCGCCAGCGCGGCGGCCGCTACCAGCACCACCAGAAACAGCAGAAAACCAAAGAAAATCTTACGCATCAGGAAGAGGCAATTAGGGGTCGTGGGCAAAAATAACCGCCCAGCCAATTACGGTTAAACGCGAAAATGCGGCCAACTGCACCAAGTGGCCGCATTTTTTCTGCCAACTGGATAGGTTTACCCATTAACAATACTTGGCGCTGGATACCCCATGGCGCGGGGCAGCGCCCCTTGTCCTGGCTGCAATACCGCCTAGCAGCTGTGCACCTAGGAGGCAGGCTGGTTTATGAGCGCTCGAAGCCTATGATAGAATTGCTTTTTTAACGACTTGAAGCTTAATCAAATTTTCATAATTGGCGCTTGACGTTGGCGTAACACTAAGCGAGGAATTTTGCGGGGCTGTCAGAACCTTGTTTTTTCTCGTTTTATTTATGACCAACGTTACTCTTCTTCGCTCGGCCCGCTTGGCGGCCCTCGGGCTGCTACCCCTGCTGGCGGCCTGCGGCAACGACAACAACGAGCCCGCCAACCCCATCGAGCTGAAGGCGCAGTCTGTGACCCCGTCGTTGGTGAAGACCATGTCGGGCTTCGAGAGCCTGCAAATCCTGCCCCTGATTTCGTCGGACGACGTGCTGGCTGGCTCGCCCAACTTCGTGTTTGGGCCCCAGCCCGACGGCGCTGGCCTACTGAAAAACCCCGCCGCTGAGGGTGGCTACGTGCTGATTAATAACCACGAGATTTCGCAATCGGTATCGCGCGTGTACCTCGACCGTACCTTTAAGCCGGTGCGCGGCGAGTATATTCTGGACTACAACGGCGGTGTTACCCGCCTGTGCTCGGCCACGCTGGCCACGCCAGAAGAGCACGGCTTCCCGATGCCCACCTTCTTGACGGCCGGTGAAAGCGGCTCGGAGAGCATGGTGCACGCCCTCGACCCGCTGGGCACGGCCAACAAGAGCAATTCGAGCCGCCGCAAGCCCGCCCTAGGTAAGGCCAGCATGGAAAATGCCGTGCCGCTCAGCAAGCAGGCCTACCCCGGCAAAACGGTTATCGTGATTGGCGAAGACGACTCTAACGGCCAGGTGCTGCTCTACGTGAGCAACACGCCCGGCGACCTCGACAACGGCAAGCTTTACATGATGAAGCGCACCAACGGCGACCCCGTTGAAACCAACATGAGCGCCGGCACCAGCTACGACGTGCAGTGGGTAGAAGTGCCCAACGTGACGACCATGACGGGCACTCAAATTGCGGCTTTCTCGGTGACCAACAATGCCTTGCAGCTGGCCCGCGTAGAAGACCTGGACTACCGCAAGGGCAGCGCCGCCAACAACCGCGAAATCTACTTCACGGCTACCGGCGTGAGCGCGTCGGATAAAATCACGCCCGTGGCTGGCAAAACCATGTGGGGCCGCGTGTATAAGCTGAACCTGAACGCCACCGACCCCACGGCCGCCGCCAAGCTCGAAGTGGTGGTAGACGGTGCCACCGACCCCGGCAACTACATCGTGAACCCGGACAACATCTGCGTGACCGATAACTACGTCTACATTCAGGAAGACGGCGACTCGTACTACGTGGCCAACAACCACGACGGCCGCATCTGGCAGTGGGCCATCAACAACCCCAGCCAACGCGCCAAGGCCATGCTCGAAATGGACCACCGCCGCAGCGATGCCACCTTCAACGCCAAGTATAACCCCGGCAACAACCAGCAGAAAAGCTCCTGGGAATACGGCGCGATGTACGACATCAGCGACCTCGTGAACACGCCCAACACCTTCTTGGTGAACATTCACCCCCACACCTGGCAGGATGCCAAGTTCCGCAACGCCGACGGCTCGGGCGCTACTTCTAACACCAACAGCGAGGGCGGCCAGGTCGTTATCGTGCGCGGCGTAGCCAAGTAGTTTTCAGGGCCTAGGGCCTTTGCAGCACCCTCCGCCGGCCCCGGTGGGGGGTGCTGTTGTTAGGGAGCTATTTGCTGAAGTTCAGATAGCTCAACTAACTGTCATGCTGAGCTTGCCGAAGCATCTCTACCGCTTCGTTGAACGGTTTGGATGAAGCGGTAGAGATGCTTCGACTCCGCTACGCTGCGCTCAGCATGACGAACGTTTTTCAATTGCAGAAATGCCTAGCTTCTGCATTAGCCATCAGCGGCCACGGCTTGGCACTTTTATGAAACAGCCTCTTTTTCAATTTTTGAGCTTAACTCTGCTATTAGCAAGCGTGCTGACTTATTGCACGCCCGCCACCGACGAACAGGCCACTCCCCCACCCGCCCCCACCGGCCAAACCACTCAGCAAGCCCACTCGCGCCCCGCCCAGGTAAAAACCGCCGTGGCCCGCGACCTAGGGCAGCTGCTGGCCCTCATTGATAAGGAGCTGCTGCCGCTGAGCCGCCGGCCCGCCGCGCAGCCGCTGCCCACCGACTCGCTGCGGCAGGCATTCCGGCGCTGCCGGCTGGCCTACAAGCGCGTCGAGCCGTTTACCGAATATTTTTTGCCCGCTACCAGCCGGCTGGTAAATGGCGCGCCTGTGGCCGAGGTGGAAGTAGAGGAAACGAAAATGTTTGAGCCGGCTGGCTTGCAGGTGATTGAGCCACTGCTGTACCCTAGCCCCGCCCCCGCCGCCCAGGACACGGCCAGCCGCACCGAGCTGCGCCGCCAGGTGGTGCGCCTGCGGCGGCAAGTGCGCTCGCTTCAGCTCTCATGGGCCGACCAGGAGTTTACTGATGCCCACGTCTTCGACGCGCTGCGGCAGCAAGTGTTTCGGGTGGTGGCGCTGGGCATCACGGGCTTCGATACGCCGCTGTGCCCCACTGCCACCCTGCCCGAAGCCGAGGCCGCCTTGGCTGCGCTCGAAGCGCCGCTGCGGCTGTACGCCCCGGCTGGCCCCGCCGCTGGCCAGCCAGCCGCACCCACCGCGCAAGCCCGGCTGGCGGCGGCCCGCACCGCCCTGCGCCGACAGCCCGATTTTGCCGCGTTCGACCGCCTAGGGTTTATCCGCAGCCACGCCAACCCGCTGGGGCGGAGCCTGCTGGCCTTACAGAAGCAGCTGGGCATCGCGCCGTTTCCGGGCGAGCTGCGGGCGCTGCGGCCCGATGCGGCCACGCTGTTTGACACGGGCGCATTCAACCCTGATTTTTACACTGGCAACCGGCAGTGGTTCAGTAACCCGGCCAAAGTGGCCCTAGGTCGCGCCCTCTTCCACGACCCCGTGCTGAGCGGCAACGGCGGCCGCTCCTGCGCCTCGTGCCACCAGCCGGGCCACGCCTTCACCGATGGGCTGGCCCTGAGCGCTACGCTCAGCGGCGGCACGCTGCGGCGCAACACGCCCACTATCCTCAACGCCGCGCTTCAGGCCGGGCAGTTCTACGACCTGCGCGCACCTAATCTTGAAAACCAAGCCATTGATGTAGTCGGTAGCCGCGACGAGATGCACGGCTCGCTGGATGCCGCCGCCGGCCGCCTGGCCCGGCAGCCGCGCTACGCCGCCCAGTTTCGCCAGGCCTTTCCTGGCACCGAGGCTGGGGCGCCGCTTGTGAGTCCCGTCCGCATCCAAAACGCGCTGGCCGCCTACGAGCGCAGCCTCGTGCGCCTCAACGCGCCCTTCGACCGCTACGTGCGCGGCGAAAAAGGCGCTGCCCTGAGCCCGGCAGCCGTGCGCGGCTTCAACCTCTACGCGGGCCGGGCGCGTTGCGCCACCTGCCACTTCTTGCCCCTCACCAATGGCACCGCGCCGCCCACCTTCCAGGACTCGGAGGCCGAGGTGCTGGGCGTGCCTACGCGCCCTGGCAGCCGGCAGCTCGACCCCGACCTAGGGCGCTACGCCCTCACCAAACTGGCTCCGCTGCGCCACTCTTTCAAGACGCCCACGCTGCGCAACGTGGCCCTCACCGCGCCCTACATGCACAACGGCCAGTTCCGCACCCTAGAGGAAGTCATCGCGTTCTACAACGAGGGCGGCGGCGTGGGCCAGGGCATCCAAGTCGCGAACCAGACCCTGCCGCCCGACAAACTGCACCTTTCTACCCGCGACGTGGCCGACCTCAAAGCGTTTTTGGTCACTCTTACCGACACCGCTCGCCTACGGTAAGCTCATTGAGCCGATGGCGCGGGGCTGTGCCCCGTGTTCACTATTTGGCCGGCATCCGGCCGGCACGTCAGGGCTCGTATTGCTCTTTGCTTACTACTCCTCGCAAGCAGGCCAGCGGCCTGCCACTAGCAGGCACGGGGCACAGCCCCGCGCCATCGGGGTTATCCGAGCAAGCAAGACTACCCTAGGCCGGAAAGCGGAGGCTAAACGTGGTGCCCACCTCTACCTGGCTTTCCACAGCGATGGTGCCGCCCGCGTTTTCCACTATCTTCTTTACCATGTACAGCCCCAGGCCCGAGCCCTCGACGTGGGTATGCAGGCGCTGAAACAGCTGAAACAGCCGCGCCTGCTGCCACTCGCTCACGCCCAGGCCATTGTCTTGCACTTTTAGCACGAGTTGGTCGCCCTCGGTGGCGCAGGTGAAATGGATGTGAGGCGGCCGGCCGGGGTGGCGGTACTTCAGGGCGTTGCTGACTAGGTTGTAAACGATGCTGCGCAGGTTTTTCTCGGAGAACACCCGCGGCTGGCAGTCGGCTACTGCTACGTCGAGCTGCGCGCCGGCCTCGGTGAGCTGGGGCAGCAAGTCCTGGCGCACCTCCTCTACTACCTCGGCCAGCGCTAGCGTCACGGGGGGCTGGGCAAACTCGGTTTGCAGCTTGGTGACGTCGGTGAGGTGGCCGATGGTGCGCGTGAAGCGCTCTACCGCCCCCTGCATGCGGTCGAGCGTGGTGGCCACCAGCCCATCGGCGCGCACGGCGGCGGGCAGGGCTTTCTTCAGCAAAATCAGCAGGCCCTCGATGTTGGTGATGGGCGCTTTGAGGTCGTGCGAGGCCGTGTAAATGAAGTTGTCGAGGTCGATGTTGGTACGCATGAGCTGCTTGTTAGCGGCACACAGCTCTTGGTTGGCGGCCGTCAGCTTTTCGTTGAGGCGCTGCACCTGCTCGTGCGCCCGCACTTGGCCCGTCACTTCAAAGCCAAATACATAGACGCCGTCAATTTCGCCGCGCTCGTTGTGGCGGGCCTGCTCGATGTAGGTAAAGTAGCGTTCCTCCACCACGCCATCGGGCCGGGTCACGGGCACCTCCTTGCTATCGGCCAGGTGCGTGCGGCCCGTTTCGTACACCCCGCGCAGGCCATGCCACACGGGCTGGCCCGCAAACTCGGGCACCGCATCCAGGATGGGCCGCCCAACCAAGGTGCGGTTATCAAACAGTGCCTGGTAGCGCGGGTTAACGAGCTCGTACACAAACTCGGGCCCCGCCAGCACGCAGATGGCGGCCGGGGCCTCGGCAATGAGCTGCGCCATACGGCCGCGCTGGCGCTCGGCCTCGGCTTGCGCGCGGTGGGCCTGCCCAGTGCGCTCCTGCACGCGGGCTTCCAGCTCCTGGTTGAGGCGTTCGAGTTGCTGGTGAGCCAGCACCTGGTCAGTTACTTCAATCGCCACGGCTATCGCACCCACTATTTCGCCGTCTTCGGCCCGCCAGGGCTGGTACGTCACGTGGTAGTACCCACGGTCGGGCTGCCCTAGGTGTGCGCGGTTAAGCTCAACCAGCACCTCCCGAAACACAATGGTTTCGCCCTGCAATACCCGTTGCAGCACCAAGTCGAAGCCCTGCCCTTGCAGCCGGGGCAGCGCCTCCATAATGGGCCGGCTCAGCAGCTTTTCGCGCGTGCTGCCCAGCAGCGTGGCGTTGGCCTCGTTCATGAGTTCTACCACGTGCTGGGGGCCGCGCAGCACGGCAATGGCCACGGGTGCCTGCTCAAACAGCCGGTTCACATCTTGCTGCTGGCGCTCGGCCCGCTGCCGGGCGGCCTGCTCGCGGGCCAAGCTGGCGTGCAGCTGCTCGGCTACGGCCTCGATGGGGTGGTCGGTGGTCGTGACGAAGCTAACGACCAGCCTAGGTCCTTGCCGCTGCGCTACCAGGCGGTAGGCAAATACCAGACCGGCAACCTCACGGGTGCCTTCGTACTCGGTTCGCTCGCCAGTGAGGTAAGCTTTTCGGTAAAATGCGAACAGCCCCTCATCGTCGGGATACAGCGTGCGCAACGAGGCGGAAGGTCGCGCTGGCAGCAGGGTTTTTCGCTGCGCTATGGGGTTGAGGTACTCAAAAGCTACATCGACGATAGCATCGCCCTCCGCCGCGTACACGGGGCGTAGCAACATCATCCCCGCGGGGGCTACCTCAAGCAGCACCTGCGCCAGCTCATCGGGCTCAGTTGCGTCAGTCAAAGAGGAGGGCTCCATGAAGTATCATACGGAAAGAGGAGCTAATTTGATATACCTTTTTTTCTATGCTCGCGCTCTAAAAGCCTGCTATTATCTTAGCAACCAAGCCTTCACGCGCATAGCCTACTGGCACTTGCTGCTTACTTCGTCGCCAGCTGCTCTAGCAGCAGGTAGCGGTCGCGGGTTTGGTCGGGCACGGCTTTGGTTTGCACGTCTAGGTGCAGCAATTGGCCACCCGCGCCGGGCTTCAGGGCCGGCCAGGTGGGCAGGCCCGCGCCGTTGGGGTTACCGGTTTTGATGAAGTTGGCGAAGTAGGCCTGCATGGTCTTCGACACTTGGTAGTCGTCGGGCGTCCAGGCATATACCTTATTGGTGCCTAGGTTGCCGAGTGCGTACTCAATCTCGGCCGAGTGCACAGCGCCCTTGGCGGGCGGCGCAGGCTTGGCGTTGGGGTCACCCTTAATGACGCCGCCCGCCAGGCCGGCGGTGGCGTTGCCCATTTCGGGCGTCATAGCCGGGCGCGGGCGGGCGTAGTAGTAGCGGTACACGGGCCGGCCGCTGGTGTTGGCGTGCGCATCGGCCCACTTCCAGGTACTGTAGCCCAGGAAGCGGTCGCCGGCCAGGTCGGTGGCGGCCTGCTCTACCTCAGCATCGGTGGCGGCGGGGTACAGGCGCAGCACATCGGCCGCGCGGTCGCCGAAGGTTTTCTGCACGGCGGCGCGGTAGTTCTCCACGGTTGGAGCAGCCTGGCCCAGGATGCCCTGGTAGCCGCTTTCCTGCGAGTTCCAGCCCACCAGCAGCGGCACCTTGGCCTGCTGCCCAGCCAGGAAAATTTCCTTGGGCGACTGCGGAAACAAGTAGCCATCCACAATGGCCGAAAAGCGCGGCGCACCCGGCTTGCCACTAGCCTCCAGCACCTGCTGGGCCGGCAGCGCCCGCAGCGCGGCCAACGAGCTCGCGCCTAGGCTGGTAGCCCAGGCGGCACCCGCCTGCTCGGCCTGCGCCAGCGCGGGCAGCGGTTGCAGACCTAGGAGCGAGCCGCTTTCGCCTATGGCACCAGCTATCAGATTTTTAGAAAGTGGTGATGCCATTTGAGCGCTCACCGAAAACGAGCCCGCCGACTCGCCCGCAATGGTAATATGCTGCGGGTCGCCGCCAAAGGCCGCAATATTGTCCTTCACCCACTTAATGGCCGCTGCCTGGTCGAGTAGGCCGTAGTTACCCGAGGCGTGGTGAGGCGATTCCTTGGTCAGTTCGGGGTGGGCCATAAAGCCAAACGCGCCCAGGCGGTAATTCACCGTCACGGCCACGATGCCCCGGCGGGCCATGCTCTCGCCGTCGTAGCGCGGCTCCGAGCCGTCGCCGGCCACTAGCCCCCCGCCGTAGAAGTACACCAGCACCGGGCGCTTTTCGCTGGCAGTTTTGGCCCCGGTCCACACGTTCAGGTACAGGCAGTCTTCGCTCACACCGTTCGAGCGGAAGTTCATGTCGCCAAACAAGGGCAGTTGCATGGCCCTAGGTCCGAACTGCGTGGCCGGGCGCACGGTGGTCCACTTGGCGGCGGGCTGGGGCTCGCGCCAGCGCAGGTTGCCCACCGGCGGGGCGGCGTAAGGTACGCCTTTGAAGGCGTGGATGCCAGTGGTAGTGCTGCCCTGGAGCATTCCGCCGACTACGTGGGCGCGGTCGTGGGCCAGGTCGGCGGGCACTTGGGCCACGGCGGCGGTGGCAAGGAGCAGGGTGGGGAAAAGGAAGGATAGGTTCATAGCAACAAGGTAGCTCAGCCAGCGGGCTTCGCGCTACCTCGCCGATAACTGGCCTCAAATTTCAGTAACACTCCGTCGATACAGCCTCCTTGGCTATTTTAGTAACCTGCCACTGAGGGCTGAAGACAGTTTAACGAATTAAATACTATCTACAATTTCCCCATGACACCTCAATCTTCCAATATTGAGTTTAGCCAGGACCATATCAACAAGGTTTTTTTAGCCCTTACTTCAACTGACGAGGAATTAACAAAACACTTCGATAAATACATTTTCGAAGAATATGACGACGACTTTCCGAATCGATTGGACTACTTAGACATAGCAGAAATTGCCAGATTTCTTATTGCCAAAATACAAACAGGACAAACAGGTTTCTTTCAGAAATTCTTTACACAAGTAGAAGTAATCCTTTCAAAATGCGATAGCTACGTTGGTGAATTCATAGTTATTGGCTTGTTTGAGAGTATTCAAAATAACTGCGGCCACAAAGGAATCGATTATTATCAAGGCTTCAACAAGTGGCTAAATCCTGTTTCAAAGCAAAAATGGGACGACCTAATTGACGGTTGGGAGGGAAAAGGTTGGAGAGAAAAAATTACTAACTCCTAGTAGTTACTACAGCTAGTATATTTCATAATTACTTTACTAGTTAAAAAAGCAAAACGCCCTTCCAGCTATACGGCCGGAAGGGCGTTCAATTATTAAAACAATACTAAGTTAGCACTCAGTAGCCTACAGCAGCTCGGTGCTGCGCTTCACGAAGGCCGTGAGGGCTTCGCCCTTCAGCAGGCCCTGGGCCAGCAGCGCCAGGTCGAAGGCTTGCTTGGCGATGGTGTCGCCACCGTCGGCCAGCACCTTGCTTACCAGCGGGCTGTTGGCATTCACGGTCACGTCAAACGAGTCGGGCATGTTGCCGAACATCTGCATGCCGCCTCCGCCACCCGTGCGCTGCATGTCCTTCATGCGGCGCATAAACTCGTTTTGGGTGATAACCACCGGCGCATCCTGCGGCGAGAGAGCCGCTACTTTCACGTGCATCGCGGGATTGCTGATGGCACCCGTAAATACTTCTTCCAGCTTCTTCTGGTCGTCCTCGCTCAGCACGCTGGCCGGGGCTTCTTCCTTCTCGATGAGCTGGCTAGCCGTGGCCGAGTCCACGCGCTTAAACGTGGTTTTTTCCAGCTTCTGCTCGAGCAGGCCGATGAAGTGCGCGTCGAGCACCTGGTCCATGTTCAGCACATCGTAGCCGCGCTCCTGAGCCGCCGCCACGAAGCCGTGCTGCGCCTCGGCATCGGTGGTGTAGAGCACCACGGTGTTGTCGGTTTTGTCCTTCTGATTGGCCTGCACATGCTCGGTGTACTCGGTGAGGGTACGCAGGGTGCCGTCCACGCTTTTCAGCAGCACGAAGTCCTTGGCGCGCTCGTAGAACTTATCGTCCGAGAGCATGCCGTACTTCACAAACAACCCAATGTCAGCCCACTTCTCCTCGTAGCCAGCGCGGTCCTTGCGGAACAGCTCGGCCAGCTTATCGGCTACCTTGCGGGTGATGTATGTGTTGATTTTGCGCACGTTAGCGTCGGCTTGCAGGAAGCTACGCGACACGTTCAGCGGAATGTCCGGCGAGTCAATCACACCGTGCAGCAGCATCAAGAACTCGGGCACCACGTCCTTCACTTCGTCGGTGATGAACACCTGGCGCGAGTACAGCTGAATCTTGTTGCGCTGAAATTGCAACTCGTCCTTCACCTTCGGGAAGTACAGAATACCCGTCAGGTTGAAGGGGTAGTCCACGTTCAGGTGAATCCAGAACAGCGGCTCATCCATGCTCATCGGGTAGAGCTCGCGGTAGAACTTCTTGTAGTCCTCGTCGGTCAGGTCGGCCGGCTGCTTGGTCCAGATGGGCGTGGTGTCGTTAATCAGCTCACCCTCAAACTCAATCGGAATGGGCAGGAACTTGCAGTACTTGGTGAGGATGGTGCGCAGCCGGGCCTCTTCCAAAAACTCATCCGAGTCTTCGGCCACGTGCAGCACCACGTCGGTGCCGCGCTCGGCCTTGGCGTGCTCGCCGGTAGGCTCGTCGATAGTGTACTGGGTCGAGCCGTCGCAAGTCCAGTGCGCGGTCAGGGCGCCCTCTTTGTACGACTGCGACCAGATTTCTACCTCTTTGGCCACCATGAAGGCCGAGTAGAAACCCAGGCCGAACTGCCCGATAATCTGGTCTTTGGCCTGCGCATCTTTCTCCTTGTATTTCTCCACAAACTCGGTGGCGCCGGAGAAAGCAATCTGGTTGATGTACTTCTTAATTTCCTCGGCCGTCATACCTAGGCCGTGGTCCGAAATCGTGATTTTGCGCTGGTCTTTGTCTACCGTCACGCGCACTTTCAGCTCGCCCAGCTCGCCTTTGTACTCGCCCAGCGCGGCCAGGCTCTTGAGCTTCTGGGTGGCATCGACGGCGTTGCTGACCAGCTCGCGCAGAAAAATCTCGTGGTCAGAATACAAGAACTTCTTGATAATCGGGAAGATGTTCTCGGTATGGATGGAGATGGAGCCGGTTTCGGACATCGGAAAAATGAGCTAAGTAAAAACAACAAAAGGCTGACTAACAGGCCGCGCCTGTCAGCCAGCCCCCTATTTCAAAGGCTGTTCCAAGGTGGCGGCGGCTGCCAGGTTGGCAGCCCCGCGCGGCTAATGCGGGCGGCCGTAGCGGGGCAGCGGCTCGGCTACCGCATCGTCAGCCGGCAGGGCCGGTCCGTAGGCCTCGGCCCACTCGGCAAATAGCAGGGGCAGGCGGGGCGAGTCGTTGGCCAGCCACTGCATACCCGTCGCGGCTTGTCTAAAAAACTGAAAATCAATACCCGGCTTGGGGCGGCTGAACATCAGCAGCGTTTCGATAGCTTGCTGGTTGTAAATCTGCCTGGCATCGAGCACCAGCACGGCCTGCCGGATGGCCAGGCGCTCGGCCCGGGGCAGCCACTGCGAGCCCAGCCAAATCTGGTCGTATGCCGAAATGTCGGGCAGGTTGGCAAAAGCCAGCAGCCCGTGCGTTACCTCCAGGCCATGCGCCAATTGGTGCAGCTGCTCGAGGGCCGGGCGCAGGCGGCGCATGTCGTGCCCCCCCGCCCACTCAACACGCAGCAGCCGCAGCGGCGCATCGTATTGAATGCGAAACTCTTTGATGTCCGTAATAATCATTAAAAGCGACTGGAAGGTAGAGGAGAGCTTAGCCTGCACAGCATGGGAAAACCGGCAGGTATCGTAATTTTTACGCAATAAAGTGGCCTAGCTACGTGGAAACAGCCTTTCTGGTCAATAAAAATCGCAGAAAATCAGTTAACTGTATTTAGTAGCTACTACGTGCAGCAGGCACTTGGCTACTGACATTTTTTTTACAAAACTATTTGATATATTTCATATTACACAGTTCCATTGCTGAGTTTTATGTAATTGTGCCTGGGCTGCATTAGAAGGCAGCTAATGCCAGCGGGCCGGTGCTGACTACCTTTCCCCATTACCTTCTTAAATTTGCATCATTGTTGCGCAAATCTAGCTACAGCGGTGGGCCGCTTGCAGTAGCTTTGCGCTCTGGTGCACGCACCTTTTCCGGCGTCCCGCTTGCGGGGCTTTTCCTTAGCTAGCTGCTACCGCGTTGCGACTCATTTTGCGCCCCTACCTTGCCCTGCTCTTGCTGCTCTGCCTGGGGCGGACGCTGCTGCCCGAGGCGTGGGTGCTGGCCCTGCACGCCCACGAGCACACCACCGAGGAGCCCGCGCGCGCCAAGCGCCCACCCGTGCGGGGCAAGCTGCTGCTGACCACCAAGCACACGCACTGCCAGACCGAGCAGTTCTACGAGGTACCTTTTCAGGCTGCCCCACCGGTGGCGGTGCCGTCGCCCCGGCTGGTGCGGCGCTACCGGGCGCTGGCCGTGCCAGCCACGCTGGCGTGCTCGGCCGCCGAGCTACGGCGCACGGCGCTGCGCGGCCCGCCCGCGGCTTAATACCATGATAAGTAGCTACCAGCTAACTACTTCACCTCCGCCTGCGCCTACTCGCCGGTGCGGGTAAGCCTGGTTTTCATTTTCACTTAGTGGGTTTCAAGCCAGCGGCTACGCTGGCTGGCAGTTGCTCGTGCTGCCGCGCCCCAGGCGCGGGTACGCTGGCCTTTCTCTGGTTTGGTTTTAGAGAAAATGCGAACAGACTCTGGCCGCTGGCCGGGGTTTGTTTGCGGGGCCAGGGCGCAGCTGTCTTTTACCGTTTTCTTTAAGGATTATTCTTATGCTTCGCGCATCTTCTATTTTACTACTTGCCAGCGCGTTGCCACTGGCGGCGGCCGGCCAGGCCGCGCCCACTACGGTAGCCCGCCCGCGGGCGGCGGCCGTCGTTACGGGCCGCCTCACCGACGCCGCTACTGGCGAGCCGCTACCGGGGGCCAACGTCGTTTTTCCCGACCTCAAGCAGGGCACGGCCACCGATGCCGACGGGCGCTTCAGCTTCGCCAACCTACCGCGCGGGCGGTTTACGGTGCAAATCACTTCGCTGGGCTACAATACGATAAGCCAGCTCGTGGACACCGGCAACGGCCAGCCGCTCGACTTCAAGCTGACGCCGGCCGCCACCGAAATCGGGCAGGTAGTGGTGACGGGCGTGAGCCAGGCCACCGAGCTGCGCCGCTCGCCGGTGCCCACTACGGTAGTCGACCGCACGCGCCTCAATCAAACCTCGGCCACCAACGTCATTGACGCCATCGCGCACACGCCGGGCATCAGCCAGATTACGACCGGGGCGGCCATCAGCAAGCCCGTGGTGCGCGGGCTGGGCTACAACCGCGTGGTGACGCTGAACAACGGCGCGCGGCAGGAAGGCCAGCAGTGGGGCGACGAGCACGGCATTGAGCTTGATGAGTTTAGCATCGACCGGGCCGAGATTATCAAGGGGCCGGGCTCGCTGCTGTATGGCTCGGATGCGATGGCCGGCGTCATCAACTTCCTCTCGCCCGACCCCATCGCCGAAGGCCGCATTACGGGGCAGGCCACGGCTAACTACCAGACCAACAACCGCCAGCAGGGCTACTCGCTCATGAATGCGGGCAACATCAACGGCCTGAACTGGCTGGTGCGCGGCACCCGCAAGGTGGCCGGCGACTACCGCAACCGCTACGACGGCCGGGTTTTCAACTCGGGCTTTAATGAGTGGGACGCCAACGGCTACGTGGGCCTGAATAAAAGCTGGGGCTACTCGCACCTCACGTTCAGCTCGTTCAACCAAAACGTGGGCCTGATAGAAGGCGGGCGCGACAGCCTGACGGGGCGCTTTTTGCGCGATGTGGCCGTGGGCGGGCAGGTCGAGTCGGCGGTGGTCGGCGACAACGGCTCGGGCTACACGTTGCAGGTGCCGCGCCAGCGCATCAACCACCTGCGCTTCGGGGTCGATAACAGCTTCATCATCGGGCAAAAGGGTGGCCGGCTGGCTATGCAGGTCAACTACCAGCAGAATCTGCGCCGCGAGTTTGGCAACGCCCTCGCGCCCGACACGCCCGACTTGTACTTCCAGCTGCGCACCGTGGACTACGCGCTGCGCTACTTTCTGCCCGAAATGAGCGGCTGGAACCTGGCCGTGGGCACCAGCGGCCTGCACCAGCAAAACCGCAACCTGGGCGCGGAATTTCTGATTCCGGCCTACAACCTGAGCGAGGGCGGCGTGTTTGGGGTGCTGAAAAAGTCGTTTGGCGGGCTCGACCTCAGCGGCGGGCTGCGCTACGACGTGCGCCGCATCCGGGCGCAAAGCCTCTACCTCGACGCCGACGAGCAGCCCGTGCCGGCCGGCACCGCCGGGGCCGAAACCAAGTTTCCGGGCTTCACAAGCAATTTCAACAACTACAGCGGCAGCCTGGGCGCGGCCTATAACCTGAGCGACCGGCTGACGGTGAAGGCTAACATTTCGCGCGGCTTCCGCGCGCCCAACATTGCCGAGCTGGGCTCGAACGGCGTGCACGAGGGCACCATTCGCTACGAGGTGGGCCAGCCGGGCCTCAAGGCCGAGACCAGCCTGCAGCTCGACGCCGGCGTGAGCTACTCGTCGGAGCATGTGCGCTTTAGCGTCGATGCTTTTGAGAACAGCATCGATGGCTACATCTTTTCGCGGCGCGTGCTGAACGCGGCCGGCCAGGACTCGCTGGTATCGACGGGGCCGGACATTGGGCTCTTCAACTACGTGCAGGGCTGGGCGCGGCTGCTGGGCGGCGAGGCCACGCTCGATTTTCACCCGCACCCGCTCGACTGGCTGCACTTCGAAAACTCGTTTTCGATGGTGCGCGCCCGCCAGCTCGGCGTATCCGAAGACCAGCAATTCCTACCCTTCATCCCGGCCGACCGCCTGCAATCGGAGCTGCGCGGCAACTTCCGCCGCCAGGGCAAGCGCCTCACCAACACCTACGTGCGCTTTCAGCTAGAGCAAACCTTCGCCCAAAACCGCTACTTCGCAGCGTTTGATACGGAAACGGCTACGCCGGCCTACACTTTGTTCAACGCTGGCGCGGGCACCGACGTGGCCGACAGCAAGGGGCGCACACTGTTTTCGGTGTTCGTCACGGCCAACAACCTGTTCGACGTAGCCTACCAGTCGCACCTGAGCCGCCTCAAATACGCCGATGTCAATTATACCACGGGCCGGCGCGGCGTGTTTAACATGGGCCGCACGGTGAGCGTGAAAGTGGTGGTGCCGCTGGCGTTTAAGTAAGGAGATTTCGCACGAAGTTGCGGGAAATAGAAAGAGGGATTCGCAGAATTTGAACGTTCTGTGAATCCCTCTTTTCTTGATAAGAAACAGGCAGTTGGTGCCGTTGTAACGTTTTGAGGACGTATGCTTTGCTTTACCTGCGTATGAAAACTGTGCTGTTACTATTACTGTGCTGGCTTCTAAACGGGCACTGGAACGAGTTGGCCGCGCAAAGCCGGGCGGCAGGACCGTGGCGGCTGAAATACCAAATGATTAGGGAAAGAGTAAGGGACGACTGGAGCCAACCAACCAATGATACTACGCGCATCGTAGCAACGGACTCGACCGCCGCTGTAGCCGACGACGGGCTTCTCACTACCACTGATACCACTACCACAGTGCGCTCGCAGCGGAAGCTGGAGTTAGTGCCCTGTAACGTCAACCCCGGTTCCATCACCTTATTTATCGGCTGCCAAAACCCATTGCTGTTCCCAACTGCCTTGCGTGGGCAGTTGCCTCCCGTTCGTTTCAAAGCCATGGGCGCTACCGTGCGTCTTGATACTAAACAACGGCGGTTACTGCTATGTCCCTTAGCTCCACTGGTAGTACTTTGGGCTTACCGAGGGCAACGATTGCTGTTTCGGCACGAGTTTAAGGCTGTGCCACCGCCGCTACCCATGATAAAATGCTACTCGAGCGGTTGTATAGAAGCGGATGATGCGCCACCCAACGAAGAGCGAATACTGCATACCCTTACTTTTCGCACTATTCCCGACAAGGATTTTGCCGAAATACTCCCCGAGGATGCTCGCTATCGGGTGGCCAGATTCCGAGCTAGGCTACTGCGCCAGGGCAAGGCTGTTGAATTGGTACCAGGGCAACTCGCCGAAAAGATGGTGCAGGGGCCGCAGGGAGATATGAGAGACTTGGCGAGTGTCAGCCAGCTTGGCGACCAATTGCAGCTTGATATTTTGCTCGTTCAGCGCCAGAGCTCTCAGGGTGTTATCATGGAAGTGCCACTAGTAAAACGGTTTGTCATTGAGGGGCCTAAGTGCCCTTAAAATTCTAACTTTCTAATTGTAAAAGGTTTATGCAGTCTTAAAATCTAAGTGCGCTATTTTGCGTTTAGCTGTGCTATCCCATTGCGCTCCTTATGCCCCACGACCACTCGCACGCCGGCCACGCCCACGCCGCCCCGCCGGCCGGGGGCAAGTTCAGCGCCGCCTTCGCCTTGGGCATCGGGCTCAATCTGGCCTTCGTGGTGGTCGAGGCCATCGGTGGGCTGTGGGCCAATTCGGCCGCGCTACTCTCCGATGCGGGCCACAACCTGAGCGATGTACTGAGCCTCGCCCTGGCCTGGGGCGCGGCCTGGCTGGCGGGGCGGCCGGCCACGGCGCGCTACACGTTTGGCTACCGGGGCGCTACCATTCAGGCGGCCTTGCTGAATGCGGCGCTGCTCTACGGCGCGCTGGGTTTCATCTTGTGGGAAACCATCGACCACCTACGCCACCCCGAGCCCGTGAAAACCGGCGCGGTAATGCTGCTGGCTGGCACCGGCATCGCCATCAATGGCTTCACGGCCTGGCTGTTCCGGGCGGGCCAGAAGGGCGACGTGAATGTGCGCGGGGCTTACCTGCACATGCTCACCGATGCGCTCGTGAGTTTGGGCGTGGTAGTGGGCGGGGCTATTACGCACTTTACCGGCTGGGCGTGGCTCGACCCCATTATCAGCCTGGGGCTGCTGGCGGTTATCGCGGTGGGCTCGTGGGGTTTGCTGCGCGACACCATCCGGCTGGGCTTGCAGGCCGTGCCCGATGGCATTGATTTAGAAAAGGTTCGGCAGTTTATGCTAAGCCGGCCGGGCGTGCAGAGTTTGCACGACCTGCACATCTGGAGCATGAGCAGCGACGGCCACGACACCGCCCTCATGGCTCACCTCGTGCGCCCCGGCGGGGCCGACGCGGCCTGGCTCGCCGACCTGTCGGCCGGGCTGCTGCGCGAGTTTCACATCCACCACAGCACGGTGCAGGTCGAAGACAGCGAGCTGCCCGACGGCTGCCGCAGCGGCTGCGCCGAAGCCCCGGCCGCCGTGGCCCACGCCCACCACTAAGTAGTACCAACTGGCCGCCGACACCTTGCTCAGTAGTGGCACGGCGGCATAACCTTTGGGCTAGTATTTCACGTTAAATAACTGCCAGCCAATTAGCTGTTCACACTATCTTCATGAAAAAATTTCTGCTGCTGGCCACCTTCGCCGTAGCCAGCCTGGCCGCTACCTCGGCCCACGCCCAGACCACCACGCCCGACCCCGCTACCGCCGCCCCCGCCCAAACCGTGCAGGGCGCGCAAGCCACCTACGACCAGCAGCGCGATGCCCGCAAGGCCTCTGAGGCCTCGGTGAAAGACAGCCGCCGCGCCCTCAAAGACCAGCAAAACCAGGCCGACGACCTCAAGCGCCAACTGAAAGAACAACGCCTCGCCGCCAAGCAGCAAAAGGAGCAGCTCAAGCAGCAGGAGCAGGCCAACAAAGCCGTCCGCGAGCAGGAAAAAGCCGCCCGCGAGCAGCTCAAAGCTCAAAAGCGCGCCGAAAAAGAAGCCCGCAAATCGTAGTTCCTGGCCCGCACTCCCGCCTTTTTTAGTGAAAACTCCGGCCCCGGCCGGAGTTTTTTCGTTTGGCTTACTTCCCTCACTCCTTTCCCCGCTATGGCCGCCAAAAACCCCGTTCGCTACTACCCGCTGCACCATTTTGTAGTGCTGCCACTCACGCTGGTAATGGTCATCTACACCATCCGGCGCTACGTAGGCGTGGCCGGCGACGACTCCGAAATTTCGCGCCTCTGGTTTTCACTGGCCGCCGTTACGCTGCTGTTCTTCGTGGCGGTCGTGATGCTGCGCCAGCACTACGCTCTTACCTTGCAGGACCGCATCGCCCGGCTCGAAGTGCGCCAACGTTACTTCGAAGTGAGCGGCCAGCGCTTCGCGGAGTTAGAGAAAATCCTCACGCTTAAGCAGATTCTGACTCTACGCCTGGCCGGCGACCAGGAGCTGCCCGCCCTGGCCCAGGCCGCCGCCCGCGAAAAGCTCTCGCCCAAAGACATTCAGGCCCGCATCACCGATTTTCAATTCGACCACATGCGGGTGTGAGTTGGATTGTTGAATGGTTGAACTGGTGAATGGTTGAATTGCTGAGTTGAAAGACCACCTGACAATTCGACCATTTACCAGTTCAACCATTCAACAATCCAAACATCCAGCAATTCAACCATTTAACTCATGATTCTCTACAACGTCACGACCAGCCTTGAGCCCCGCATTGCCGACGAATGGGTAGCTTATATGCGCGAGCACCACATGGCCGAGGTAGTCGGCACCGGCTGCTTTATCAAAAGCACCCTGTTGCGCCTGCTCAACGAGGAAGACAACGGCATCACCTACGCCGCCCAGTATTTTGCCGTGAGCCTGGAGCAACTAGAAGCCTACCAGGAGCACTTCGCGCCGGCCCTGCGCGCCGAGATGGATAAAAAATTCAAGGGTAATTACGTGTCTTTTCGCACCGTGCTGGAGGTGGTGGAGTAGCACCTGCTCCGCTGCCTTTTGTCTGTAAGATGCCCGGCCAAGTGTACTTGGCCGGGCATCTTTCGTTGGTTGACTGCTTGCGAAATACGCGGTGTTTTCGGCCCAGGTAATGGTTGCCTTTTGGCCCCGGCGCTGGGTCGGATTTCAGTCTACTTGCGCTCGCACTGTACCAACCGACAAGCCCGGCTATAGAGCACGAAAGCTCCACTATAAAGCTCAGCTGCTCACAGCCATAAAGCCGGGATTACGTATACCTGAAGCAAGCAATTTCAGTTACTATCCCCGCTTTATGGAACAAGAAAACATCAGCCGCCGCAAGCTGCTGGGTGGCCTGGGCGCCAGCCTGGCCGTGGCCGCCACCGCGCCCATCCTGGGGGCCGAGGCCGCCCCCGGCCCCACCGCCACCCCGCTGCAAGACCCCACCACCAAGTACCCGCGGCCGCCCTTCAAGGGGCAGTCGCAGCCCTGGCCCGGCCTGGCCGGCCAGATGGAGCCCCGACCCGACCACGGCGAAACCAGCTACAAAGGCTCGGGCCGCCTGCAAGGCCGTAAGGCGCTTATCACGGGCGGCGACTCGGGCATGGGCCGCGCCGCCGCCATCGCCTACGCCCGCGAAGGGGCCGACGTAGCCATCAACTACCTACCCGCCGAAGAGGCTGATGCCAAAGAGGTTATCGCCCTCATCAAGAAAGAAGGCCGCAAGGGCATTGCCATTCCGGGCGATTTGCGCGACGAGGCGTTCTGCAAAAAGCTGGTTGAGGACGCCGTGCGCCAGCTCGGCGGGCTCGATATCGTGGTCAGCAACGCGGCCCGGCAGCAGGCCCACGGCTCCATTCTGGACATCTCGACCGAGCAGTTCGACTGGACGATGAAAACCAACATCTACGCGCCGTTCTGGATTATTAAGGCTGCGCTGCCGCACCTGCCGCCCGGCTCGGCCATCATCAGCACTACCTCGGAGCAGGCCACCGACCCGTCGGAAGACCTCTACGACTACGCCCAGACCAAGGCCGCTACCACCAACTACGTGCGCTCGCTGGCCAAGCAGCTGGCCCCCAAAGGCATCCGCGTGAATGGCGTGGCCCCTGGCCCCATCTGGACGCCCCTGCAAGTGAGCGGCGGCGCTACCCAGGAAAAGCTGGTCAAGTTCGGCGGCGACACGTCCATGAAGCGCCCCGGCCAGCCGGTGGAGCTAGCCAGCATCTACGTGCAGCTCGCCGCCAGCGATGCCAGCTACGCCACCGGACAGATTTATGGCGCGGCGGGCGGCAAAGGAATGCCGTAAGTGACTGTTCATAAGCAGCTAAAAAACACGTTCGTCATGCTGAGCTTGTCGAAGCATCTCTACCGCACCATTGAAGGAAGCGATAGAGATGCTTCGGCTGCGCTCAGCATGACGAACGTGTTTTAGGCCAGGAAAGCCTTATTTACCCATCGGGTTCACGCCCATGTTATAAAAGGCAAAGCTCCAGATGTCGGCCCACTCGTCGATTTGCAGCTTGGTGCTTTTGCCCGCGCCGTGGCCGGCGTTCACATCGATGCGGATGAGCGTGGGGTTGGGGCCGGCCTGGGCGGCTTGCAGGGCGGCGGCAAACTTGAAGGAGTGCGCCGGCACCACGCGGTCGTCGTGGTCGGCAGTGGTGATGAGGGTGGCCGGGTAGCTGGTGCCGGGCTTGAGGGTGTGCAGCGGCGAGAAGCGGTAGAGGTTCTCAAACTGCGCTTTGTCATCGGAGGTGCCGTACTCGGGGGCCCAGTTCCAGCCGATGGTAAACTTCTGGTAGCGCAGCATATCCATCACCCCCACGGCCGGGAAGGCCACTTTGCAGAGGTCGGGCCGCTGCGTCATGGTCGCGCCCACGAGCAGGCCGCCGTTCGAGCCGCCCGCAATGGCGAGGTGGTCGGTATCGGTGTAATTCAGCACCTTCAGGTACTCGGCCGCCGCGATAAAGTCGTCGAACACGTTTTGCTTGTTGGGCGTCATGCCGGCCTTGTGCCAGGCCTCGCCGTACTCGCCGCCGCCGCGCAGGTTGGGGATGGCGAGCACGCCGCCATTTTCCAGCCACAGCATGCGGGCGGCCGAAAAGCCGGGCGTCAGGCTCACGTTGAAGCCGCCGTAGGCGTATAAGTACGTGGGATTCTTCCCGTTGAGCTTCACGCCGCGCTTGTGGGTGATGAACATCGGAATCTTGGTGCCGTCCTTGCTGGCGTAGAACACCTGCGTGGTGAGGTACTCGGCCGGGTTCACGTCCACCTTCGGCGCCTTGAACACGGTGCTCTGGTTGGTGGCCGGGTCGTACTTGTAAATGGTAGTCGGGTAGGTAAACGACGTGAAGGCGTAGTACAAGTCCTTGTCGGTGCGCCGTCCGCCAAAGCCCGCCGCCGTGCCGATAGCCGGCAGTTCCACATCGTGTTTGTATTCACCTACTTCAGTGTACACTTTCACCTGCGAGCTGGCATCGTGCAGGTAGGTAGCCAGCAGGTAGCCGGCCGCCTGGCTGATGCCTTCGAGCTTCTCTTTCGCTTCGGGAATCACCGTTTTCCAGTTGGCCGGCTGGGGCTTCTTGGGGTCGATGCGGACTACCTTGAAGTTGGGCGCGTGGTCGTTGGTGTACACCAGCAGCTCGCCGCCCACGTTGCCGATTACGCTCGTATCGAACTCGTAGCTAGGTTGTAGCGTCGCCCAGGCAGTGGCCTGCTTGGGGTCTTTGAGGTCGCGCACCAGCAGCTTGTTGCCATCGGCCTTGCTGTCGGTGAGGTTCAGAAACAGGAAGCGCTCGTCGTCGGTTACGCCCGCGATGCGGAAGCCCAGCGCCTTGGTTTTGTCTTCGTACACCAGCTTGTCGGCGCTTTGGGGCGTGCCGAGCGCGTGGTAGTACACCTTGTGGTACTCGTTTTTGCCGGCCAGGCTGTTTTCGCCGGCCTTGGGCGCGTCGTAGCCGCTGTAGTAGAAGCCTTTGCCGGCCCACGACACGCCCGATACCTTCACCCAGTTCAGCTCGTCGGGCAGGGGCTGGCGGGTTTGCATGTCGAGCAGGTGCACCTTTTGCCAGTCCGAGCCGCCGCCACTGGTAGCGTAGGCCAGGTAGCGGTGGTCGTTGCTGAAGTGCATCCCGGCCAGGGCGGTAGTGCCGTCGGCCGAAAACTTGTTGGGGTCGAGCAGCACCACCGCGTTTTCGAGCGGCTCGCCTTTCTTCACGGCGTAAATGACGGCCTGGTTTTGCAATCCATCGTTCTTGCTGAAAATCAGCAGGTCGCCCTCCACGCTGGGCACGCCGTAGCGCTCGTAGTTCCAGAGCTTGGTGAGGCGCTCGCGCACCTTGTCGCGAAACGAGATGCGGCTGAGGTAGTCAAACGTCACCTTGTTTTCGGCCGTCACCCAGGCTTTGGTTTCGGGCGAGTCCAGCTCTTCAAGCCAGCGGTAGGGGTCGGCCACGGTGGTGCCGAAGTAGGTATCGGTGTGCGCGTCGCGGCGCGTTGGGGGGTAGGTCAAGGCAGTAGAACTGGCGGTGGGGTGCAGGCGCTCGGCGGTGGCCGGCTCGGTCATGCGGTCGCGCCCGCTGTTGGATTTGGAAGGCGAAATGCCGGCCTGCGTCGGCGGCGAATTGCGGCAGGCGGCCAGCAGCAGTACGGCGGCAGCCGTGGAAATAGCGGTTATTTTCATCATTATTATTGAACGGCTCTCGTGGCTCACGCTTGGGCCTCATTAGTTGGTGGATTGGCGTCGCGCTCGCGCAGGGCTTCGGCCACGCGCCGCGCCACCAGTTCCTCTACCTGCCGCTGCTGGGTAGGGCTAAGCTCGGGGGCCAGGCTGGCCAGGCGGCGCAGCTGGCGCAGCTCGCGGCCCATGCTGGCCCGCAGCACCCCAAACAACACCAAAGCCAAAATACTTAATATCAGCGCCAGCGGCGCAAAAAGCCGATTGAGCACGGGCTCGGGCGCGCCAGCCGCCGCGCGGGCAGCCGGGGTGCCAAAGCCGGCCGCCTCGGCGGCTTCGGCGGGGCCGGGGGCGGCGCTGGCGCTGGTGTCGGCATCGGGGGCGGCATCGTCGCGGCCGTTGCCGGGCGGCAGGCCCGTGAGCACGTAGTCGGTGAGGCGCTTTTCGAGCACTTGCAGGCGGGCCAGGCGGGCGGGGTCGCGCTGCCGGGCCGGCGAGGACTTTAGCTTGGCCACGATGGCTTTCACCAGTGCGTTGAGCCGGGCCGGATTGTCCTTCAAACCTTTATAAATCTTACCTTTATCCTCAACAGGCTGATACAGCAGCGAATACACGCGCAGGCTATCGGGCCGCAGGCTGGCGGCCAGCGCGGGCAGGCCGCCCTCGCAGCGCAGGCTGCGCTTGAGGTTGGGCCGGCCAGCGTCTTCGTACACAAAGCGCGCGGTGGCGCACCACACCTGCACCTTGGCCTCATCGAGCGAGGGCTGGCCGAGCGGCGTTTGGGCGCGGGCGGGCGCGGCGGCCAGTAGCAGGCAGCCCAGTAGTGTGATGCTCAGCGCGGGGCGGTTTTTCGGAAAAACGGGGTGCGGCATACGCTGGGGCCTAAAAATGAAACGGGGCCGGAAGGTACGATTCCTTCCGGCCCCAAGTTACTCCACTAAGCAGGGCCCGACGCATTAGTAGCTCAATCGTCTTACTGCTCGTGCTTCCTGACGTAGGCCGTAAATATTTTAAAGTCGTCCTTGTTCAGAAGCTCGTGCTTGCTCCCACCTACGCCGCTGGTATTAGCAATGGCCAGCGTGCGGCTGGTAGCCGCATCAATCAGATATGGCCCGATTACCTCCACCGATTGGCTCATCCGCCGCACGTAGGTGTAGCGGGTGTCGGCGGCTTGCACGGCCGCTTCGATGGTGGCGCGGGGCACCACCTGAAACGGGTAGGGATACAGCTGCTTGATGTCTTCGGCCGTGAGCTTGGGGCTGAGGTCGGCCTCCGCGATGAGCAGCGTGCGGGTGCGGATGAGGGCGGCGTCGGCTTGGTTGGCCACCAGGGCGTCGGCTCGCTCTTGCTGTTCTATGTCGCGGCGGGGCACCCCCGCATCGTAGCGGGTTTTGCGCTTAAGGTCTTTTTCCAGCATCAGCTGGATGTTTTTGAGGGCAAAGATGATATCGCTCGGGTACATCAGGTCAAGGGGCGCGGGGCAGCTCCACTCTAGATTTTGGTCGCCGCTGCCAGGGGTAGTCAGCTCCATCGATGCCACCTTGCGCGAGCCCATAAAAACGCTGTTGTAGCCGCCAGTACTGGCTCCGTTGGTGTGGGTTTCGTAGCGCAGCACCACCGTCCGCTTGCCCTTGGCGGCCCGTATTTCCTTGAGCGCCGACTCGGGCCGAAACTCTACCGAAGGCGAGAACTTCCAATACTGCGGGGCCAGCAGCTGGATTTGCTTATTGTAGTAGGCAATGTAAGCTTTGTAGTCGGCCAGTTCCTGCGGCTTGTCGGCCAGCTTGCGCAGCTCTTTGGGATTTTCTTCTTGCAGCAGCACTACCAGCGGCTGCGGCCTGATAACATCGAAGCTGAAGAAGTGGTAGAAAGCAAACTGGGCCGAAGCGGTAGTAGCGTGCAGGCACAGCGCCAAGCCAAGAAAAAGTAGGCGTTTCAGGAACATACGCACTAAAAAAGTGAAGTAAGCGCGCAATTTACAGCCGCTTACGTTCTCCATTACATCAGTAATATATTCATAACCTACCGCGCCGGCTCGGGCGCGATGCGCGTGGGCGTTTGCCGGCCCGCCACGATGCCTTCGGCGCTGCGCGCGATGGCCGAAATCACGGCCGTCATGTTCTCCACATTCAGGCTACTCACCTCGTCGTCTACGCTGTGGTAGAGCTTGTCGTCGGGAATCTGGTCGGTGCTGATGGTGTGGGCCGGCACGCCCAGCCGGGCCAGGGTGGCGTTGTCGGAGCGGTAAAACAGGTTTTGCGCTGGGTACGGGTCGGGCTCAAATTTGAACTCGGTGCCCTGGAGGTTGGCTTGTAGCAAAGGGCCAAAGTCCGACTTATCGAAGCCCGTAATGAAGGCCGTTTTCGGCCCGAACTTGGCCTCCTTGCCTATCATCTCGATGTTGAACATAGCAGTCAGCTCCTCCGGCTTGAGCTGCTGCGAGAAGTAGCGCGCCCCGAAGCCGCCGATTTCTTCGGCCGTGAAGGCCACGAAGATGAGCGAGCGGGCATTGTCGTGGCGCTTTTTGAAGTACTCGGCCAGCGCCACCACGGCGGTAGTGCCGCTGGCATCGTCGTCGGCCCCGTTGGCAATGGAGTCGCCCGCCACGGGCTTGATGATGCCCAGGTGGTCGTAGTGGCCCGAGAAAATAACTTTCTCCCTGGCGTGCGCGCCCCGGCTGGGCAGGTAGCCCGCCACATTGCGGATAGTCAGGGGTTTAGTACTGGTGCTGGCGGCCACGCGGAAGGTGCGCGGCGCGGGCCCCGCTGCCAGCGCCCACACGCTGCTGGCGGGGCTACCCGCCGCCTCGGCGCGCAGCTGCGGCTTTCTAAACTGCTCGACCAGCGAGCTGAACGTAGCAGCCAGCGCGGGGTCGAAAAGCACCAGCGTATTCTTTTTGGGCCGAAAAACTGCTTCGAAGTTGGGCTGTATGTCCTGCCGGGTTTTCAGCACCAGCACGGCCACGCTGTCCTGCTCGGTCCAGGCCAGGGTGGGCTGCGTGGTGCGGGCAAATACCTGGGCGGCGGGCACGGCCGCGCCATCCAGCGCCACGGCCACGCTGCCGAGCGTGGTTTCATACACCGGAAACTCCTGCATGAAGCCCGTAGCGCCCGGCAGCGGCTGCAAGCCGATGCGCCGAAACTCGCCGGCCAGAAACTCGGCCGCTTTTTCCTGGCCGGGCTGCCCGGTAGCGCGGCCCTGCATGTCGTCGGCGGCCAGGGTCGTGAGCACGCGCCGCACGGTAGCGGCCGACACGGCGGTTTTGGTTTGGGCGGCGGCGGGCCGGCCGGCGGCCACGGCCAGGCAGCCTAGTAACAAGGAAATACGCATCAGGAAGAGGAATTGGTAAAGCTAGCGCGGCGGCGCGGTGAGCAGCGTGTCGATGGCGGCCACCGCGGCGGCCATGTCGGCTTCGGAGTTCAAACTGCCCTTGCGGGCTTTGAGAGCGGCCAGGGCGGCGGGCTGCCCGGCGAGTACCTGCTCCAGGCTGGCGCGCTTGAGGCGCATGGGCGTGAAGTGACCATCGGCGGGCCAGCGCAGGTAGTAGAACTTCTGCTCTTCCAGTACGCTGATGGTCGAGCTGGAAGCGTAAGAGCCGGCTTGGCTGGACTGCTTCACCAGCACCTTCCGGGCAAACTTGAGTAGCTGGGCATGGCTGCCATCGGCCAGCACTTCGGCGCAGCCGCCCCCTACCTCGGTGGGAAGGGTAGCGGCCGGGTAGCACACAAAGTGCCGGTTGGCCAGGGCGAATTCTTTGACCTTAGCCACGGCCACGGCCACCGAGTCGCCGTTGGGGCGGCGGGCGCGCACTTCCTGGCTGTAGATGTCGTACTTGAGCGGCGCGGCAATCGGCTTGGTGTTGCCGGCCAGGTAGAGCTGCCCAGGCGTCCAGCCGGGCACCAAAAACACGCTACCCTGCGCCGCCACTTCGCCGCGCGGCGTCATAAAATACCCCAGCGCGTAGCGGTCGTTCAGCGTGCCCTCGCGGGAATCGATTTGTAAATCGGATGTCTGCGCCGCACAAAGCAGCGGCAACGTGAGGCAGGCGAGCGTGAAAATCAGAATACGCATGAGGAAAACACCGCTATAGGTTTTACGCCACCGTCAGCACCAAGTCGTCGGCCAGCACGCGGGTGCCCTCGCCGAGCGCGAGGCTGCCCACCGTCAGGTCTTCGGGGGCCGTGATGGTGGTTTCCATTTTCATGGCTTCGATTACGAAAAGCGGCATGTTTTTCGCGACTTGCTGGCCGGCTTGCACCAGCACTTTGCTCAGCAGGCCTTGCAGCGGGGCGGCGACGTGCTTGGGGTTGGCGCGGTCGGCTTTCTGGTTGTGCACGGTCTTGACTTCCACGCTCTGGTCGCGCACTTCGAGGTTGCGCGTTTGGCCGTTGAGGGTGAAGAACATGGTCCGCATCCCCTCCGCATTTACCGGGCCGATGCTTTGCAGGCGAATGATAATCGACTTGCCCTTGGCGATTTCGATGATGGTTTCCTCGCCTTCCTTCAGGCCGAAGAAAAACACCGGCGTCGGGATGCGGCTCGCGTCGCCGTAGCTCTTGCGGAATTCCCAGTAGTCGGCAAACACCTTGGGGTAGAGCAGGCTGGACAGCAGGTCGGTGAACTGCGCATAAGGATGTGCTTTCTCAAACGCGGCCCATTCCTTGTCAAAATTAATGGGAGCCAAATGCTCGCCGGGTCGCTCGGTGAAGGGCTGCTCGTCGCGTAGCACGGCGCGCTGCATGTCCTCGGGCCAGCCGCCCTCCGGCTGCCCGATGTCGCCGCGCAGCAGTTCGCGCACTGACTCGGGGAAGTTGAGCGTGGGGCCTTTTTCGAGCACGTCCTGCGGCGTCAGGTTGTTCGACACCATGAACAGCGACAAATCGCCGACTACCTTCGACGAAGGCGTCACCTTGGGAATGTCGCCCAGCAGCTCGTTGGCGTCGTGGAAGCGCTGCTTCACCTCCCCAAACTTGTCAAGTAGGCCCAGCGCCGCCGCCTGCGGCCGCAGGTTGGAGTACTGGCCGCCGGGAATTTCGTGCTCGTACACCTCAGCCGTGCCGGCCAGCAGGCCACTCTCGAAGGGGTAGTACTGCTCGCGCAGCGCCTCGAAGTAGTCGCTGAACTGGTTGAGGCTCTGCTGGTCGAACTCGCGGTGGCGCGGCGAGTGGCGCAGCATCTCGACCACCGAGTTGAAGTTGGGCTGCGAGGTGAGGCCCGAGAGGCCGCCCAGCGCTACGTCAATCACGTTCACGCCCGCCTCCACGGCTTTGAGGTAGGTGGCGGCTTGCAGGCTGCTCGTGTCGTGGGTGTGCAGGTGAATCGGAATTTTCACCGTTTCGCGCAGCGCGGGTATCAGCTCGGCGGCGGCGTAGGGCTTGAGCAAACCCGCCATGTCCTTGATGCAGAGGACGTGCGCGCCAGCCTCTTCGAGCTGCCGGGCCAGTGTGAGGTAGTAATCGAGGTTATACTTGGGCCGGCTGAGGTCGAGGATGTCGCCGGTGTAGCAGATGCTGCCTTCGGCGAGGCCGGGCGTTTGGCGGCGCACGTAGTTGATGCAGCCTTCCATGCCCTTCATCCAGTTCAAGGAGTCAAAAATGCGGAACAAGTCCACGCCTTTTTCGCTGGCCGTGGCCACGAATTTCTCGGTCAGGTTGTCCGGGTACGCCTTGTAGCCCACGCCGTTGGCCCCGCGTATCAGCATTTGCAGCAGGATATTGGGCACCGCCTCGCGCAGCTGCACCAGCCGCGCCCAGGGGTCTTCGTGCAAAAAGCGCAGCGCCACGTCGAAGGTCGCGCCGCCCCATACTTCCATCGAAAACGTCTGCGGGTGCTGGCGGGCGTAGCGGCCGGCCACTTTCAGCATGTCGATGGTCCGCATCCGCGTGGCCAGCAGGCTTTGGTGGGCGTCGCGCAGCGTGGTATCGGTGTAATGGATAAGCGGCTCGGCGCGCAGCCACTTGGCAAAGCCCTCGGGGCCAAGCTCTAATAATTTCTGTCGAGTGCCGGCGGCGGGCGGGGCAATAAGGTCGGCGGCGGGCAGCGGGGGCTTGCGAATCTGGCGGCGCTCGTCCACGCGGCCGGCCACGTCGGGGTTGCCGTTCACCGTCACCTCGCCGAGGTAGTGCAGCGCCCGCGTGGCGCGGTCGAGCCGCGTTTTAAAGGTCAGCAGTTCGGGGTGGTCCTTGATGAAATCAACGGTCGCGTGGCCGGCCTGGAAGTCAGCATTACGCACGATGTTTTGCAGAAACTGCATATTGGTTTTCACCCCGCGCACCCGAAACTCATCCAGCGTGCGCAGCATTTTCTGGGCGGCACTGGCCAGCGTGGGCGCCTGGGTCGAAACCTTCACCAGCAGCGAATCGAAAAAAGGCGAAATCACCGCGCCCTGGTACACCGAGCCTTGGTCGAGGCGGATGCCGAAGCCGCCCGCCGAGCGGTAGGCCACCACCGTGCCGTAGTCGGGCTTGAAGTCGTTGGTAGCGTCTTCGGTCGTGATGCGGCACTGCACAGCCACGCCCATGCGCGGCACCACCACGTCGGGGCCCAGCCCGATTTCGGGCGACTCCAGCGGCAAGCCTGAGGCGATAAACAGCTGCGTCTTAATCAAGTCCACACCCGTTATCATCTCGGTCACGGTATGCTCGACCTGGATGCGGGGGTTGACTTCGATAAAGTAAATGCGGTCCAATTCGGGATTGACCAGAAACTCGACCGTGCCCACGTTGTCGTAGCCCACGGCCTTGCCGATTTGCAGGGCGTAGCCATACAGCCGCTGCCGTAGCGACTCGGTGAGGTCGACGGCGGGCGCGATTTCAACCACCTTTTGGAAGCGGCGCTGCACCGAGCAGTCGCGCTCGTAGAGGTGCGTGAGGTGGCCGTGCTGGTCGCCCACCAGCTGCACCTCGATGTGCTTGGGCCGCTCCACAAATTTTTCCAGGAATACCGTATCGTCGCCAAAGGCATTCTGGGCCTCATTCCGAGCTTCAAAAAAGCCCTTGCGCAACTGCTCGTCGTCGCGAATGACGCGCATGCCACGGCCACCGCCGCCGCTAGCGGCTTTCAGCATCACGGGATAGCCGATGCGGTGGGCCTCGGTGAGGGCCACGTCGATGTCGGTGAGGTCGGCTTCGCTGCTTTCGATGAGGGGCACACCGCAGCGCTGGGCCACTTCTTTGGCGGCTACTTTGTCGCCGAGGGCCTCCATCACCTCGGGGCGCGGGCCTACGAAAATGATGTTTTCCTCGCGGCAGCGACGGGCCAGGGTGGCGTTTTCGCTGAGGAAGCCATAGCCGGGGTGAATGGCATCAACGCCGTTTTCCTGGGCCACTTTGATGATGCTCTCAATGTCGAGGTAGGGCCGCAGCGGCTCGTCGTCGCGCCCGATTTGGTAGGCCTCGTCGGCCTTGTAGCGGTGCAGCGAATAGCGGTCCTCGAAGGTGTAGAGGGCCACCGTGGGGATGCCCAGCTCGGAGGCGGCGCGGAACACGCGAATGGCGATTTCGCCCCGGTTGGCGACGAGCAGCTTGGTGATTTTCATGCGAAAAGGGGAAAACGAAGCGGCAGTTTGGCGGCTAAGCTACGCCGCGCTCCTTACCTATCCTAAAGCCTACCGCAAGGCGCGGCGCGGCCCATGCCCGGCGCCCGGCCCGCGCCTCGGTATCTTTACGCGCTATTTTATCTCGCTTTTATGCACATCGAAGTTCTCAAGTCTAAGATTCACCGCGTTAAGGTTACCCAGGCCGAGCTGCACTACGTGGGCAGCATCACCATCGACGAAGACCTGCTCGACGCGGCCAACATGGTTGAAAACGAGAAGGTAACGGTCGTGAACGTCAACAACGGCGAGCGCCTCGAGACCTACACCATCCGGGGCGAGCGCGGCACGGGCACCATCTGCCTCAATGGCCCCGCCGCCCGCCGCGTGGCCGTGGGCGACGTGGTTATCGTGTTTTCCTACGCGCTCATCGACTTTGCCGAGGCCCGCGCGCACCAGCCCACCGTCATTTTCCCCGACCAGCACAATCGGATAGCTGGGTGAGTGGATGAGTGGATGAGTGGTTAGGCCGGTTGCTAGCGCCTAAGCCACGCTCATCCACTCATCCTAGCATCCACTCACCCACTCATCCCAGACTATGAAGCACCTGCTTACCGTTCTCAAGTACGCGCTGCTGCTCAGCATTTCGGGCGCGCTGATGTGGTATGCCGTGCGCGGGCAGGATTTGTCGCGCATCGGGCACTACATCCGCACGGCCAATTACTTCTGGCTGAGCCTCACGCTGTTGATTTCAGCGCTGGGCTACTTCAGCCGCGCCTACCGCTGGCAGATGCAGCTCGACGCCTCCCAGCACCCCGCCCCCTACTGGCAGGTGTATCACGCCATGATGGTGGGCTACCTCGCCAACCTGGTGCTGCCGCGCGCGGGCGAGGTTATCCGTTGCTCGGTGTTGCGGCGCACCAGCGGCGTGCCGGTGCAGGTGGCGCTGGGCACCGTGGTCACCGAGCGCGTGATTGACGTGGTGATACTACTGCTATTGCTTGGTAGTACTCTGCTGCTCGATTTCAAGACCTTTTGGGGATTCTTTAATAACGAGCTGCTAGGCGGCAAGGCCGATACCATCGCCCGCAATCCTACCCCGTTGATTATTGCGGCGGTTATTGGGCTGGTACTGCTGGCCAGCACGGGCTACGTGCTGTTTCGCAACCTCGAAAAGCTGCGGCAGAACAAGCTGTTTAACAAAGGGGTCGTATTCGTAAAAGGCTTGCTGGCCGGTGTATTCAGCATTCTCAAGCTGAAGAACAAAGGCGCTTTCTTGCTGCACTCGCTGTTTACCTGGCTGGTGTATTTCCTGCTCGACTACCTGGCCTTTTTCTGCTTTCCCGAAACCTATGGTCTAGATATGAAGGCCGGATTAGCAGTGCTCACCTTCGGGGCGTTTGGCATGGCCGCGCCGGTAGCGGGCGGCATCGGGCCGTTTCACGTGCTGGTGCAGGGTATTTTGCTGGTGTATGGCATCAGTAAGGAAGCTGGCATCGCCTACGCGCTGGTAGTCCACGGCGCCCAAACGCTGCTGGTAGTACTCATGGGCGGCATCAGCTTCGTGGCCGTGGCAGCGGCCGACAAGCGCGGCATTGTGGAGGAGGCCGAGGCGCTGGCCCACGAGCCGCTGACGACGGAATAGGTTGTCATTTAACAGTTATCAATTAACAGTTAACAGCTGTCGAAAGACGAGCTGGTAAGCCGTTGATTGATGAGCCGTTAAATGTTAATTGATAACTGTTAAATGAAATTATGACCGCCGACAAAATCCTTACCGAAGCCCAACTGACCGCCACGCTCGCCGCCTGGCGCGCCGCCGGCGAGCGCATCGTGTTCACCAACGGCTGCTTCGATTTGCTGCACCTGGGCCACGTCGACTACCTCGAAAAGGCCCGCGCCCTCGGCGACCGCCTCGTGGTGGGCCTCAATACCGACGCCTCAGTGAGCGCCATTAAGCCCGGCCGGCCCATTCAGGATGAGACGTCGCGGGCGCGCATTATGGCCGCGCTGGCCTTTGTGGATGCGGTGGTTTTCTTCGGCGAAGACACGCCACTGCACCTCATTGAGCTGGTGCAGCCCGATATTCTGGTGAAGGGCGACGACTACGCGATAAGCGGAATTGTGGGGCACGAGCTGGTGTTGAACAGAGGCGGGCAGGTTTTGACCGTGCCGCTGGTAACGGGCTACAGCACGTCGCGTATTGTGGCCAAAGTACGCGGCTAGGTAGTGCGCCTGCTTGTCGGAAACCTCCGCTGGACGCTCAGCGTTTAGTAGTCACTTCACCTTTTCTTCATCATGTATCTCCTCCTCATCGTCATAATGATTGCCAGCGCGGCCGTGCAGTGGCGCTTGCGCAGCAAGTTCAAGCAGTACGGCCAGGAAGGCCTGCGCTCCAACCTCACGGGCCGCGAAGTGGCCGCCAAGATGCTGCGCGACAACGGCATCTACGACGTGCAGATTATCAGCACCGACGGCAGCCTCACCGACCACTATGACCCGACCAACAAAACCGTGAACCTGAGCGCCGACGTGTACAACGAGCGCTCGGTGGCCGCCGCCGCCGTAGCCGCCCACGAGTGCGGCCACGCCGTGCAGCACGCCCAGGCTTATAGCTTCCTCAAATTCCGCTCGGCAATGGTGCCGGCACTGTCGGCCGTGTCGAAGTTCATGCCCTTCATTTTGCTGGCGGGCGTGCTCATGATTCGCACCAGCCTCATTCCGCTGGGCGTGGGCATTGCGCTGTTTGCGCTTACCACGCTGTTTTCCTTCATCACGCTGCCCGTCGAGTTCGACGCCTCGCGCCGCGCCCTGGCCTGGATGGACAGCAATGGCGTAGTGACCGCGCAGGAGCACGAAGGAGCCAAAGACGCCCTCTGGTGGGCCGCCATGACCTACGTGGTAGCCGCGCTCAGCTCGCTGGCTACGCTGCTCTACTACGTCAGCATCTTTATGAGTGGCAGCCGCCGCAACTAGCTGCCGCGTGGCTGGTGCTACCTAGTTATTAGCAAGTCGCCGGGCCGAAATCATTCGGCTCGGCGGCTTTGTTGTTTCAGATGAATTCCATCCGTCGCCCGTAATTTTACGGCTACTAAGTTCTTCTCTCCCACCCCTCGGCTTCGGCCACGATTCCACCCCATTTTATGTTTGATACGATGGCGCCTGCCTCCCCTTTTCAGCTGACTGAAGAGCAGCTGGCCGTCCGCGATGCCGCCCGCGACTTTGCCCAAAGCGAGCTGTGGGCCGGCGTAATTGAGCGCGACGAGCACCAGAAATTTCCCGCCGAGCAAATCAAGAAAATGGGCGAGCTCGGCTTTATGGGCATGATGGTGAGCCCCGAATACGGCGGCTCGGGCCTCGACACCATCAGCTACGTGCTGGCGATGGAGGAAATCTCCAAGGTCGATGCCTCGTGCTCGGTTATCATGTCGGTGAATAACTCACTGGTTTGCTGGGGCCTGGAGAAATACGGCACCGAAGAGCAGAAGCGCAAGTACCTGCCCCGCCTATGCTCGGGCGAGATTATCGGCGCGTTTGCCCTCTCCGAGCCCGAAGCCGGCTCCGACGCCACCAGCCAGAAAACCACCGCCGAAGACAAGGGCGACCATTACCTGCTGAACGGCACCAAGAACTGGATTACCAACGGCACCACCGCCTCGGTGTACCTGGTTATTGCCCAAACCAACCCCGAGCTCAAGCACCGCGGCATCAACGTGCTCATCGTGGAAAAGGGTATGGAAGGCTTCCAGCAGGGCCCGAAAGAAAACAAGCTCGGCATTCGCGGCTCCGACACCTGCTCACTCATGTTCAATGACGTGAAGGTGCCCAAGGAAAACCGCGTCGGCGAAGACGGCTTCGGCTTCAAGTTCGCCATGCAGGTGCTGGCGGGCGGCCGCATTGGCATCGCTTCGCAGGCGCTGGGCATCGCCTCGGGCTCGCTCGAGCTCAGCATCAAGTACGCCAAGGAGCGCAAGGCCTTTGGCGTTGAAATCGCCAAGCACCAGGCCATTCAGTTCAAGCTTGCCGACATGGCCACCAACGTAGACGCCGCCCGCCTGCTGTGCCTGCAAGCCGCCGCCGACAAAGACAACCACGCCGACTACGCCAAGAGCGGCGCCATGGCCAAGCTCTTCGCCTCCAAGGTGGCGATGGACTCGGCAGTAGAGGCCGTGCAGATTCACGGCGGTTATGGATTTGTCAAAGAATACCACGTTGAGCGCTTTATGCGCGACGCTAAAATCACGCAGATTTACGAAGGCACCTCGGAAATTCAGAAAATTGTGATTTCGCGGGAAATACTGAAATAGACGTTTTTGACCGCATTCTGAAGCGTTGTTTTGCACAAAACCCAGGCTTTCGGGCCTGGGTTTTTCTTTTTACTGAATTTTTCCATGGTGAATTGCATTCTTTAGTCGTAACTTTCGGGAGTTTTAAGCCCTTTATACTCTAGTTACGACCCATTAACTTATGGAAGATTACAATAAAGTCATCGAATCGCTAGGTGTCCGCTACATCAAAGCCAAGAACCTGGTACTTCGCCAAGCCTTCACGGCACGCAATACCTATGACGTTGGCAACAACCTTATTCTATTGCACAAAGGGCAGATTCGCTTCGGCGAAGACGAGCAGGTAGTCGAAGAAAGCGAGCTGCTGTTTGTGCCCGGCGGCCGGGCCACGCGCGTGGGCTACGGGGCTGGCGCGGGCGCGCGGGTTATCTCCAACGACGACCTGATTACCAACAAAGACCGTTTTTTCTCTTCCAACGATAACCTCGACCTTATCGGCGACGCCGAGGAAAGCCACAGCTTTGTGTCGTTCGAGGCCAAGGTATTTGACTCGGTCAACTTCTTCGCGTCGCTCGATGTACCGGCGTTCGTTATTAAAGGCAATTCGAAGCTATCCAATCTCATTATTAAGGTTATTGAAGAAACGCTACAAGACTTGCCGGGTCGCGAGCGTCTCATCACCATCTACACCGAAAATATCGTGGTAGAAGTGGTGCGCTACATCCTGCGTAATAACCTGTTTGTGGAGCAGCTCGCCACCAACAGCACGTACTTCAAGGACCCGCGCCTCATCGACCTGTTCAACTTCATTAAGGAGAACCTCAGCGGCGACCTCTCGAACAAGGTACTGGCGGGCGTGGCCGGCGTGAGCGAAGACTATGTGGGCCAGTATTTCAAGATGCTGACCAACATCAACCCGCAGGACTACATCGAGTACCAGCGCATGGAGCGCGCCGTGTCGCTGCTGCGCACCACCAAAAAGAGCATCCGCGACATCGGCCGCGAGGTGGGCTACAAGGACACCGCTTACTTCTGCCGCCGCTTCAAGATGATGTTCGGCATTCCGGCTGGTAAGATGCGCCGCCGCGAGTCGGCCATGAACATCTAAGACCGCAGATTCAAACGGATTTTTAAGATTTAACGGATACGCCCGCTGCGCGGGCTGACTATCTGGACGCAAGGTAGCCTTCGGCTGGCCTCTGCATTTGCTAAGAGTTGGCGAAGCCACTCCTGCGTCCAGATAGTCAGCCCGCGCAGCGGGCGTATCCGTTAAATCTTAAAAATCCGTTTGAATCTGCGATACGGCGTCGGCTAAGAAGCTGGGGTCACGCTCGATGTGATTGCCTACCACGACAAGGTCGGCCCCGGCGGCTAGGGCAGTTTTAATTTTCTCGCTTGTATTCAAGCCGCCGCCCACAATGAGCGGTACCTCTACGGCCGCGCGCACTGCCTTTATCATGGCTGCCGATACGGGGTGCTGCGCCCCGCTGCCACCGTCGAGGTACATCAGGCGCAGGCCTAGTTGCTCGCCAGCCATAGCGGTAGCCGCCGCGATGCTGGGCTTGTCGTGCGGTAGCGGCGTGGTGCCGCTGATGTACGACGCGGTAGTAGGCCGGCCGCTCTCAACCAGCATGTAGCCAGTGGGCAATAACTGCAAGCCGCTCTGACGCAGGCGCGGCGCGGCTATCACGTGCTGGCCAATGAGAAAATCAGGATTGCGCCCCGATATCAGCGAGAGCAGTAAGATACCGTCGGCGGCCGAGTCTACGTGCAGCGCATGGCTCGGAAAGAGCAGCACCGGCACCTGCGGGGCCTCGGCCTTGAGCAACGCGATGAGGGCAGCCTGATGCTCGGTAAGCACCAAACTGCCCCCCACAAAAAAGTAATCGACGGGATGCTGCCGCATCAGGCGCAGCAACTCGCGCACGCGGGCGGCGTCAAAGTCGTCGGGGTCGAGCAGCACGGCCAATGCCTTGCGCCCACTAGCCCGCAACTGGGCCAGCTCCTCAAGCAAGCGGTTCGCGGTAGGTAAGGTCGTCGTGTTTGGCGGCGGCAGCAACATCCTGAGCGGCGGTAGTAGCCGGCCACACCTCGGGCGATGCGCCCACGGGGGCCGATGAAGCTGCAAGGTCGGCATTTTTATCGGCATCGGCCGCATGGTCTTGCACCACGCCCTTTACCTTGCCGCTGATAAAGGCCATCGCTACGGCCGCTACCTGGGCCAGCACCACCTTGCCGGTTTCGCTTTTGGCGAAGGCTAGCACGGCGGGCACCAGCCACGATTTTTTGGGCTCGGCCGGCTGCTGAGTGCCGGATTCGTTTTTGTCGTCTTCATCGAAGCTATTCGACTCGGGCAAGCGGCGGCTGTCGTCGTAGGGGCGGGCCTGGTACGAGTTGGGCGAGGCGTAGGAATGAGCCGGTTCCTGCTCATCCGTTTCCTTTCCGTCGGTAGCACCTGCGTAGCCAGTTTCTTGCTCGTAGCCGTGGGCTTCGTCGGTGTGATACACGTCGAGGTGCTCGGGCGCGGCGGCGTGGCTGCCGTAGGTGGTATCTGTGTCGGCCTCTCCATAACCGTGCTGCGCACTGGAATGCGCCGGGAAGTCCGGGTAGTCATTCAGGCCATTGTCATCGTCATCGCGGTCGTCACCACCAAAATAGATAGTATCATCGTCCTGGTTACCGCTCTGGTAAAAGCCATCGCTTTCGGCCGCATAGCGGTCGGCGTGGTCGTAGGCGTACTCGGGCGAGTGGTACGTCGAAGTCAGGTCGTACAACTCCTGGTCGTGGTTGTCGTCTTCAAAGCCATCGAAGCCGGCATAATCCGCGAAGTAATCTTCGTCGTGGCGCTTGGCTTTTTTGTGCTTTTTCTTGGGTTTGCCGCCGCTGAAAGCTTTAACCAGCAGCCACACGCCGCCTACTACCCCGGCCCCCACCAGCGCCACTTTGCCTACCTGGATGGTCTGCTCCTTTATTTCTTCGACATCACCGCGCAAAGCACGCTCGTACTCAAGCTTTTTGCGCTCCAGAAATTCTTTTTCGTCCTCAAACAGCGGGTTGTTCGGCTCAGTCATATCGCGTGGTTAGTTGCTGCGTATTAAAAAGAATGCATGTGCGGCAAAGCCTAGTGGCCGGCACCCGGCTCGCGCTTGTCCGACTTGTAAATGGTGTTGTTGAGCAGCTTATCAGCCACGCCCTGGAATATCTTTTTATCGACGCCCACAAAGAACAGCACCGCCAGCACCAGATACAGCGCCGCTACCAGGCCAAAGCCCGCCGAAGGGCTGTTGAGCGCCTGGTTGAGCGCCAAACCCAAGTAGATGGAGCCAAAAATGATGAAGAGAAAGCCCAGTAGGCCCAGTGCCACCCCGTGTACGGAGCTCACAAACACGCCTTTTACTTTTTCCTGGGTTTCGAGCTTCACGATGTCGATACGGGTATCGAGGTAGCCGGTCAGATTGCTGATGAGGCTGTCGTTGCGCGGCGTTTTGTCGTCGGTCAGGGTAGCCATGGGGCGGAATTGTTTAGCGGGAAATTGCGGTTTACCAGGCAGCGGGGGCGGCAACAGCCGGGCCGGCCGGGGCGTTCTTTACGCAAAACTTGCGGCGGGGGCTGCCTTTTGCCGAGGGCTTTATTTAATTTTTTCGGGACGTGAGTCAAAATCATTACCAGGTGCTGGGGGTGCCAGCTACTGCCTCGGCCGAGGTTATTAAGCAGGCCTACCGGCGCTTGGCCAACCAGTTGCACCCCGACAAGCACGGCGGCGACCCGCGCCACGAAGAGCAGTTTAAGGCCGTGGCCACGGCCTACCGCGTGCTCGGCGACGCCGGCCGCCGGGCGCAGTACGACTTTCAGCTTCAGCAGCTTGCCCAGCGGGCCGCCGCCCAGCAGCAGGCCACGGCGCAGGCGGCGGGCAGCGGCCCTTCGGTGTATAAGATGCCTACGCCCGCGCCTACCCCACCGCTGCGCACCCGGCCCCCGGCCGGCAGCCGCGAGCGCCACTACCAGCAGCGCACACCGCGCCGCCAGGTGCGCTTCAACCGGCAGGATTTCTGGCTGGTAGCCTTGCTGGCGGCGCTGATTTTACTGTTTGGCGTGTCGGCCAAAATCGTGATGGACCGCGTGGCGGCTGGCACCGCTTACGACGAAGCCCGGCGCGCTTTCGCCCAGGGCCAGTGGAGCGCCGCCTACGACCTACTCGACCAGTCGCTCGGCTACCGCGAAACATACGGCCCCGCCCTACGCCTGCGCGGCCAGTTGGCCCAGGACATCCGCCACGACTACGCCGCTGCCCGCGCCGACTACGAGGCGGCGCTGCTGGCTGCCGCCGATGGCGGCGACCCGCTGCCTACCCCCGACGCCGCACGCCTGCTCTACCGCCTGGGCCGCTGCCAAGCGCAGTTGCACCAGCCGCAGGAGGCCGAAACCAGCTTTTCGCGGGCGCTGGTGCTCGATACTACCCTGGCCGAGGCCCGCCTGGCGCGGGGCGAAAACCGCCTGCTTGACCTGCGCCGCCCCCGCCCCGCCCTGGCCGACCTGCACCGTGGCCACCAGCAGTATGCGCGCCGGGGCCAGGCCGTGCCGCTTGCCTACCTCCAAGCCGAAGGGGCAGCCCTCACCTACCTGGCCCGCTACGATGAGGCGCGGCGCGTGTATTTCCAGGCGCTCGAAAGACAGCCTGAGGATGGCCGCACGCTCTTTTTGCTGGGCCGGCTGGCGCAGCAGATGGGACAGCCGGCTCAGGGCTGCGCGTTTTTTCAGCGCGGTGCCAGGGCAGGCTACTCCTACGCCGTGGTAGCGGCCGAAAAATGCCCGTAGCTAAAAAATATTTTGGCTCACGCGCCAGCTTTATGGGCGGCATTTCTTACTTAATTTATATTTATTCTTACCGACCGCCTACCCCCGCACTATCTTCGATATATTCACTATTTCACAACACCTTAGTATGAAATTTACCCCCTATTTTTGCAGCGAATTTATTTCTATTCCATCTATCAATAATGAGAAAAATATCTTTACTACTAGTACTGGCTGCCGCACTGGGGGCCTGCAAAAAAGACAACGAAACAGCGCCTGGCAAAACCGACCTGCTCGCGGCAAAAAGCTGGCGGATAGTGTCCCAGTCTTCTACCTACAGCAGCTCCAGCATCAACAACGGCACGGCAATCACCAGCAATAAATATGCGGCCAAGTCGACCTGTGAGCGCGATAACTTCTTTAAGTTCAGCTCTACCGGCACGCTGATACTTGATGAAGGCGAAAGCAAATGCGACTCGTCGGACCCGCAAAAGCAACACGGCAGCTGGAGCTTCAACAGCGACCAAACCAAACTGACGCTGAACGACCCTTCGCAAGCCATTCCGATGGGCACGTTCGATGTAGTAAGCTTGTCGGCCACCAAGCTGGAGCTACGGTATAGCTACAGCTACTCGTCGGGCGGCATCTCGGCCACCCAGACAGAAGATATTACGCTGGCAGCTTTCTAAGCCCGCACCAATTAAAAAAGCCGCTTCCCAACAACTGGGAAGCGGCTTTTTTAATTGGTGTCTTTCGTTAGGCTGTCGCCGTTACTGCCGCCAGATGCGCCGCGATAAGCTGCGCGTGGTGCCGCCCATTCTCGATAAACCAGCGGCTGGTGGCCAGCCCGCCGCACACCGTGCCGGCCACATACACGCCGGGCCGGGCCGTTTCGTGGGTGACGGGGTCGAAAATAGGCGGGCGGGCCGCATCGTTCTCATCCAACGGCAAGGCCAGCATATCGACCAGTAGCGAGTAGTCGGGCCGGTAGCCGGTGAGGGCGTACACGTAGTGCGCGGGCAGGCTGCACGGGCCATCGGGCGTGACGACCTCCACCGTGGTCGGCGTAATGGCCGTGATGCTGGTGTTGAAATGCGCCGTGATGCGCCCTTCCTTAATGCGGTTGAGCAGGTCGGGCCGAATCCAGTACTTCACGCTCTCCGACACGTCGCCGCCGCGCACTACCAGCGTCACGCGCGCACCGGCGCGGGCTAGCGCCAGGGCCGCCTTGGCCGACGAGTTTTTGGCCCCTACCACCACCACGTCGCGGCCAGCGTGGGCATAGGGCTCCTTGTAGTAGTGGTTCACGTGCGGCAGGTCTTCGCCGGGCACGCCGAGCGTGTTGGGCACGTCGAAAAAGCCGGTGGCCACTACCACGGCGCGCGTTGCGAGCTCGCCCTTAGTCGTTTCGACCACGTAGTCGCCCGCCTGCCCGCGCAGGCCCGTCACGCGCTCATACAGCCGCAAGTCGAGCTTTTCGGCCGTCGCCACGCGCTGGTAGTAGTCGAGGGCGTCTTCGCGGTGCGGCTTGTAGGAAGCCATCGGGAAAGGATGACCGCCGATTTCGAGCAACTCGGGGGTCGAGAAAAATTCCATCTGCGTGGGGTAGCCCACCAGCGAATTCACCAGCGCGCCCTTGTCCACGGTGGCCACCGCGAGGCCCCGGCGCTGCATTTCGAGGGCGCAGGCCAGGCCCACGGGGCCGGCCCCAATCACTACTACATCTAGTTTTTCAGGTAACATTTCACGGGTATCAGTTGGTAATTGCTTGTTCAACCAACGAAAGCCGCTTGGGTTGAGTTGTTTTCGCTGAACTTTACAAGTAGAATCATTAGCCGCTACCGCCAGCCGCCGGGCTGCTTTCTGGTAGCTGCTAGATGAGAGTTGATACAATGCGCCACTGCGACCTGTGCGGAGCCACCAGCTTCGAGCCTTTGCCCTTCTACTACCTCTTCGACGGCCAGCGCCTGCAAGGCACACGCTGCCGTAATTGCGACTTGGCTTTTCTGGACCCGCAGCCTACGCCCGCGCAGCTCGAAAAGCTGTATGGCAAGGAGTACTTCACGGAGCGCTCCAACTACGACCGTACGGAAAAGGACAAGGCGTTTATTGAGGAAGGCAAGGGCCTGGATTTGACCAAGGTGAAAGATGACAAATTCACCCGCTATATGCAACAGCACTACCCAGGCCGCCGGTTTCGGTACCTGGAGGTGGGCTGCGGCCCCGGCTACACCCTCAAAAGCCTGCAAAGCTTGGGCTGGCAAACCCACGGCCTCGAAATATCGGCCCACGCCGCCGACTACGCCCGCCGCGAGCTGGGCCTGCCCGTCGTCACGGGCAACATCGAAACCACCGAGGACTTCCACGAAAACCAGTTCGACCTAGCCTACCTCGGCGACGTGCTCGAGCATCTGCTGTCGCCGACCGCCGCCATCCGCAAGTTTGGCCGCATCTTGGAGCCCGGCGGGCTGCTGGTGCTGGCGCTACCCAGCGTCACGAACCTGCCGAGCATGCGCCTGGGCTTCGCCGCTTACAAAGCGCTAGGCCGGCAGCGCCGCATGGATATTCCGCCCTACCACCTCTACGAGTTCACGCCGACTACCATTCGCCACATGCTGGCAAAAAACGGCTTTTCGGTAGTCGATTTGCTGAACCCAGTGAAGGCCCCGGCCAATATCCGCTTGGGCGGCAACCTAATCGAGCAAGCTACCAAGCTCGGCACGCAGTACCCTACTTATTGGCTTAATAAGCTGACCGGCCGCTTCGGCGACCGCATGTTTGTAGTAGCCCGCAACGAGAAGTAGCGCCTATTTCTTCTTGTTGAACACACCCGTGCTCCACAGCGCCAGCCCAATCAGCACGGGCTGGAAGAAAAGCCGTGCGTAGCGCTTGCGGTCAGTATCGAGCCCTAATGAAGATAGGCCGCTCAGAAACTGATGAATATTGCCCGGAAAAATAGCCGCGTAAAATGCCGCCAGCCCGATGCCCATCGGCACCTTATAGCGCCGGTTGCACAATAGCAGCAATCCCAAGCCTATCTCGACTACACCCGATTCAAGCACGACCGTGTCTTTATCTTGCGGCACCCAATCGGGCACCTGCGCCTGAAACGGCTGCCGAGCAAATGTGAGGTGGCCCGTGCCGGCCCCAATCATAAACGTACCGAGTACGTAGCGTGCGGCGTCTTGCCAGGGCGTGGTTTTTACGTCTACTGCCATAAGAAAGAAGTCAAAGAAACTACGCCTGCGTACGATACAAGTAGCGGTGAGGGTGCGTGCCCGTTACCTCAGCTTACCGCCAGCACCTGCACTGTCTTTCCGTTGAATACCACTTCTTCACCGGCCCGCCGGCCGCCCAAAGCTGCCACGATAGGCGCTACCGGCGACACCGCCAAGAAAGCCTTTCCATCGGCTGTTTGCAGCTTACCTACCCCAACACTTACGTAAAACAACCCAAGAGTAGTAGCTGCTAATGCCCCTTGCCGCACGGTGTCGCTAGGTCGGTCAGGGTTAATTTTTTGGAGTACGGCAAGCAATTGCTGCGCCTCATGCAGTTGTACAGCGTGGCGGTCGCGCTCCTGCTGTGCCATCGCACGACCAGTCTCATACTTGTCACCAGCGCTACTCTTGGTCTCGGTGTTTGACGACTCCTGAGCGGCCGCCATCCCCATGCGAGACTCCGTAATTCTCCGCTCTACATATGCTAGACATGCTGCGTGGCAATCACATTTAGAAATAAGTTGCATGAGTAAAAGCGCTTGCAATTCGAAAGCGTACTTAAAACTAGCACAAACGCAAAGCTCCCCCTGCTGGTCGCTGGTGAAAGCGAAGCAGGGGGAGCTACGTGTAAAGTTGGCGGCGACCGACTCTCCCACCGGTGAAGGCAGTACCATAGGCGCACCGGGGCTTAACGACTCTGTTCGGAATG